>JAFANN010000250.1 GCA_019232665.1 Caulobacteraceae bacterium
GAAAACTCTGCAGGGCCAGGCGGGACTCACGACCGGGCGCCTCGACACCCGCTTCTCCGGTCCCGCGCTCGATCCCCTGAGCAAGGAGGCCGAGTACGACCCACAGTCGGCTGCGATCGGCTCGGCCTATGTCTCACTGTTCAACGATTATGTGCGCAAAACGCTCGGCTATGGCGACGGCAAGATCTTCAAGCCGGAAATCAATGTCTTCAAGTACTGGACCTACGACCACCAGCCGCCGGGGTCCGACCATCCTGTTCCAGGCATTGTCAATGTCATGCCCGATATCGCCAACGCGATGAAGGAAGATCCTAAGTTAAAGGTAATGGTCGCCGGCGGATACTACGATCTGGCCACACCTTTCTACGAAGGCTGGTACGAGATGCATCATCTACAGATTCCGTCCAGCCTGACCTCGAACATCGAGTTCCACTACTACCCGTCCGGACACATGGTCTATGCGCACGAGGCCTCGCTGAAGGCCCTGCACGACGACGCTGCGGCATTCATCCGCAAAACGGATAGTGCGGGGGGCTGACCTCGAACGCCGGCGCTCCGGGTTGCTTCAGAACAGCTCGGGCCGTCGCAGGCGCAGCGCCTGGAGGAGCATCAGGAGCTTGGCGTCCAGGATCGCGTTCGCGTCCAGCTCGTGGGCGAGGTCGCGAAGCGGGCGCTCGAGCACCTCGATGCCCTCGTGCTCGTCAGGCGCGCCACCGCCCGCGGCAATGCGGTCGGCAATGGTCACCGACGCGAGAAAAAGATCGCAGCGCTCGGCCACCACGCCCGGGCTCGTCCACACGCCGCCAACCGGTTCGAGATCGCCCAGGCGCACGCCAAGTTCCTCAAGAGCCTCGCGCCGCGCCGCCCGAGCTGGGCTCTCGTTCGCGTCGATCATGCCGGCGCACGCCTCCTCGAGCGTGTCGCCCCCGCCGGCGATCATCACAGGAATCCGGTGCAGGCGGACCGTGTAGGCGATTCGTCTATGCGGGTCATAGGGCAGAACGGCCACGGCGTTGCCGTGGCTCTCGACTTCGCGCCAGACCTCCTGCGCATCGGGCATGCGCAGCAGCACCCGTTCAACAGTGACATAGCCGGCGTAGACGGTCTCTCGCCGAAGGATCTGGGGAAGCATTGGGGCCGGTCAGTAGACCAGGACGGGTGCGAACGCACGCGGGGATGGGGAAGCGTCCGGCTTCCGTTGTGGTCGGGGCGCATCGCGCGCCGGTCGGGGACCGAAGACACAAAAAGAAACGCCGGCGGAAGGCCGGCGGACCAAGTATCGGTCGCATCTCTCCTCCCCAGAAGGGAGGAGAGCGCTTTACTTCGGATTCAGCTCGCGGATTTGGACGTGCGCTTGCCGCGGGCGGAGGCGGCCTTCGGCGGCTGGCGGCCGCCCTTGCCGAGACCCATGTTCTTGGCGAGGGCCGAGCGCGCTGCAGCGTAATTCGGCGCGACCATCGGATAGTCCTTCGGAAGACCCCACTTCGTGCGGTACTCCTCAGGGCTCATATCGTACTTGGTCCGAAGATGACGCTTCAGCGATTTGAACTTACGGCCGTCTTCCAGGCAGATCAGATAGTCAGGCGTAACCGAGCGGCGCACCGAAACCGCCGGTTCCTTGCGCGGTTCGGGTTCAGGCTGAGCCACGGAAATGCCTGACAGAGCCCGGTGAACCGCCTGAATCAGCGCGGGAAGCTCACCCGGAGTGGTTTCGTTGTTCGAAACAAATGCAGCGACGATTTCGCTGGTTTTTTCAACGATCGTCTGGGAACTCGACTCGTCCATGGCTTTCCTCAGGTTGGGATAAACTCAATAGCTCATAATCGACCGTGCAACAAGCGTGCAAGGCAGAAAGTTATCGAACAACTACGCAGTTGGGGACAACCGCGCTCGTGGCTGTCGCATGATTGGGCGCCGATCGTATCGTCATTTCGGCATTGAGACCTTAGATCTTCACCGCAACATCGATTGCCGGCATTCCACCACCCTGACCGGGCGGCGTCGAGCAAGTTCCGGACGGACAAAGCAAAAAATGGAGTTTACCGATGGCCGATGACACGGCGCATTTCTATGAACCCAGGAACGGCCATGGTTTGCGCCACGATCCATTCAACGCCATCGTCGCGCCGCGTCCAATCGGGTGGATCTCGAGCCGATCCTCGGCTGGCTCAATAAATCTTGCGCCCTACAGTTTTTTCAACGCCTTCAACTACGTTCCCCCGATCGTCGGCTTCGCTTCGATCGGTTGGAAGGACAGTGTCGCCAATGCGGTGGAGTCACATGAGTTCTGTTGGAATCTCGCTGTCGAGGCCCTGGCCGAGCGGATGAATCTCACTTGTGCGCCAGCTCCGCCCGAAATCGATGAGTTCGAGGTTGCTGGTCTTACCCACGCCCCCTCGCGTCTCGTTTCCGTCCCGCGCGTGCGAGAGAGCCCGGTCAACTTCGAATGCCGGACGACGCAGGTCGTAAGGCTTCGCAACGTCGCGGGCGAAGAGGTCAATACCTGGCTGGTCCTTGGAGAAGTAATCGCGGTGCACATCGATCGTTCAGTGCTCGCCAACGGTGTCTACGATATCCTGGCGGCGCGCCCGATCATGCGGGCCGGCGGCGCTGCGGATTACTTCAGGATCTCGCCCGAAGACCAATTCCAGATGCGTCGTCCCGGCTGGCCCATGGAGTGATGCCTGGCTTTGCGCCGGACGCGACCTCTACCTGGACGGTTCGCAGCCCCTGAGGCATAAGCGCGCCGCCGCGCGCGAACCGCCGGCATGAGCTCAACTGTTCAGGAGCGCCCATGCGCGTGGTGATGATCGGGACGGGCTATGTCGGGCTCGTCTCGGGGGCGTGTTTCGCCGACTTCGGTCATATCGTTACCTGCGTCGACAAGGATCAGCGCAAGATCAGCCAGCTCGAGGAAGGCGTCATGCCGATCTACGAGCCGGGCCTGGCCGGGCTCGTGGCGCGCAACGTCGCCGAGGAGCGGCTGTTCTTCACCACCGACGGAGCCGAGGCCGTCGCCGCAGCCGACGCCGTCTTTATCGCGGTGGGCACGCCCTCGCGCCGCGGCGACGGGCACGCCGACCTCAGCTACGTCCACGCCGCGGCCGAGGAGATCGCGCACCAGGTGCAGGGCTTCACAGTCGTGGTGACCAAGTCGACCGTTCCCGTGGGCACGGGTGACGAGATCGAATCGATCATTCGCCGGGAGCGACCTGACGCGGACGTCGCCGTTGTCTCTAACCCCGAGTTCCTGCGCGAAGGCTCAGCCATCGGCGACTTCAAGCGCCCCGATCGCGTCGTCGTAGGTGTGGAGGACGAGCGGGCGCGCTCGGTGATGAGCGAGCTCTACCGGCCGCTCTTCCTCAACGAGACGCCGATCCTCTTCACGGGCCGGCGCACGTCGGAACTCACCAAGTACGCCGCCAACGCCTTCCTGGCGCTCAAGATCACCTACATCAACGAGATCGCCGACCTGTGCGAGAAGGTCGGAGCCGACGTGCAGCAGGTGGCGCGCGGAATCGGCCTGGACGGGCGGATCGGCTCGAAGTTCCTCAACGCCGGCCCGGGCTACGGCGGCTCGTGCTTTCCCAAGGACACCCTGGCCCTGGTGCGCACCGCTAAGGATGCCGGCGCGCCTGTCCAGCTTGTGGAGACGACGGTGCGGGTCAACAGCGCCCGCAAGAAGGCGATGGCCGAGAAGATTGCTGAGGCGATCGAGGGCGGACCCGCTGGCAAGACCATCGGCATACTCGGACTGACGTTCAAGCCGAACACCGACGACATGCGCGACGCGCCTTCGCTGGATATCGTCCCGGCCCTGATCGCCTTCGGAGCGAAGGTGCAGGCCTTCGATCCCGAGGGCCACGAGGCGCGCGCCCTGCTGGACGGCGTCGTCTTCAAGGAAGGACCCTATGACGTCGCCGACGGCGCCGACGCTCTGGTCATCCTCACCGAATGGGACCAGTTCCGCGCTCTCGATCTCGCTCGCGTCCGCCTGCTGATGCGCACGCCGCAAGTGATCGACCTGCGCAACATCTATCGTCCGGAAGAGATGCGCCAGCGCGGGTTCGCATATGCGAGCGTGGGCCGGGTTTAGGCGGCCAACGCCGGAAGTGCGGCCTTCCTCCTCCATCCGCGGCCACCTCCCATCTGGATCGGGTGGAAAGCGCAATTGCTTTGAAGATCAATCGCTCCGCTTTCCCTCGTGGGGAACACGTCCGGTCGCCAAAGTCGGCCAGACAGATGGGGAGGGTCCTCGTTGAGCGCCCCCGTTGGATGATAGATTCCGGTGCAGCGCGGCGCCGCTTGGCGCGTTGATGACGGCGGCAAAATAAGCGAAGAGAGCCGCGCTCCTGGCCGAGAGGACCCCCCTTGGTTGAGATTCCGACCGCGGACAAAGCTGCGCCGCAAGATCATTCCCCGATCGGGGGGCCGTATGTCAGCGTCATCGTTCCCCACTATCAGGATCTCCCTCGCCTGAAGCTGTGCCTGGACGCGCTCGGGCGCCAGACATTCCCGCGCGAGCGGTTCGAGATCATCGTGGCGGATAACAACTCACCCTGCGGCGAGTCCGCGGTGGCGGAGGCGATTGCCGGCCGCGCCCGGCTCACGATCGTCCGGGAAAAGGGCGCAGGGCCCGCTCGCAATGGCGGAGTGGCTCTGGCGCGGGGCTTGATTCTCGCCTTCACCGACAGCGACTGCGTGCCTCAGCCGCAGTGGTTGGAGGAGGGTCTCAAGGGCCTCGAATCGGCCGACTTCGTTGGCGGGACGGTCGAGGTCCTGGTCCCCGACCCCGACAACATGACGCCGGTGGAGTGCTTCGAGCGCGTCTTCGCCTTCGACTTCCGCACTTACATCCTCAAGAAGGAGTTCACTGGCTCGGGCAACCTGTTTTGCCCGCGCAAGGTGTTCGACGCCGTCGGCGGCTTCGCCAGCGGCGTGTCGGAGGACGTGGAGTGGTGCATGCGCGCCCGCGCCGCCGGCTATTCGATCGGCTTCGCACCGCGCGCGGCGATCGGCCATCCCGCGCGTCGGACCTGGAGCGAGATGCAGATCCGCTGGAAGCGCCTCAACTCGGAGAGTTACCACCTCGCTCAGCGCGATCCGGGGGGCCGAGCCAAGTGGCTGATCAAGACCCTCCTGATGCCGGCCTCGGCGGTGGTTCACACGGTCAAGGTGCTGACAAGTCCCAGGCTCGAGCGTTTCTCCGACCGGATCAAAGCGATCGGCGTGCTCTATCGCATACGGTGGTTCCGCATGATCGACGGGCTGTGGCTGCTGTCTAGACGCTAGCCCACGGGTCGTAGGCGGCCTTCCCCATCCGTCTGTCCGCCTCCGGCGGCCATCCACCCTCCCCGGGAGAGGATCCTTTATGGGGGAGGTGGACGCGGCAAAGCCGCGGACGGAGGGGGAGCCTCAGTTCTCGCGGGCGGCCAGACCGCGGGCCTCGGTAGGGGCGCCACCGCCAATGCGCAGGCCCGCCGGCCGACCGTTGTTGGCGGGGGCGGCGAGCCCGCGGGTGGGATCGCCCAGCAGGCGCCGGTACTCCGCCTCAGGCAGGCCATAGGACGCGTCGGCGATCTCCATCAGCCGATCGCGGTCGAGAATGGTGATCACGCCGCGCCGGGCTCGGATCGTTCGATAGCCCTCGAGCCGGTGCAGCGCATCGGTGACGCCCGGTCGACGCACGCCCAGCATCACCGACAGGAGTTCGTGGGTCAGGGGGAGCTCCGGTCGTTCCATTCGGTCATGGGCCATCAGCAGCCAGCGCGCGAGGCGCTCCTCGATTCGCGCCCGGCCATTGGCGAGCGCGGTGTGGGCGGTCTGCACCATGTAGGCGAGGGCGAAGCGCAGGAAGACCTCCTTCAGGGCCGGATGGGTCTTCATCAGCGCTTTGAGGTCCTCGGTCTCGACACACTGGCCGGCGCCGGCGACCTGGACGAAGGTTTCGTGCGGAGATCGGTCGTCCCCCATGATCACGGGTACCCCGGTCATCCCCTCGAAGCCCACGAATCCGGTCTCGATCCGCCGTTCCTGCTTTCCGCTGGCGACGACCGAGATGAACCCCGAATCGGGGAAGACAATCTGTCGGATGGGCTCGTTCGCCTGCTCCAGCACCTTGCCGGCGGGGAGGCGTATCAGGTGCAGGTGGGCGGCGAGGGCAGCGAAGTCCGCCCGGGGCAATATCTTGAGGATGTGGTTTCTGTAGGTCCTGGACTGGTCCATGCGTCACTCTTCGGGCGCGCGCCCGCATCTCCTTGGCCGCGTCCGGCACGCGACCGATGCAAATCAAACGCAAGAAATGGCGTTTCGGTCATTCCGATCCCTAACCGCAGGCAAAGCGTCCGATTACGGCCCCGCTTTGGCCCCAGCCATGTACGGAACGGAACGATATTGCGACTTGGAGCCGCACCTGCCGTTATCCTGCCTTTACCAAGGCGCAACTTCGACGGTTCTGGAGGGTACTAAGGAGGTTGGGACCGGAATGTTTAAGAATATTAGCAATTACGCTTGCGCACCCCACAAAGGGTATGCATGAGGGGGCTCGTGCCCTGATGGTCCCGTTCCGAATGAGAGGGCCCCAGGTACACTTCAAATTCTAGATGTGATCCAGAAGGTAGAACGCGTGCCCGAAGCGCAGTCTTCAATCCGCAACCATCTGCTGAGGCGGCTCTCGCCGGACGCCTTCGCAGCTCTCGCTCCTCATCTGGAGCGGACACCGCTGATGGCGCGGTCCGTTGTCTTTGAACCAGAGCGGCCGATCGAACGCGTTTGCTTTCCCGAAGCCGGCCTGATCTCGATCCTGGCGAGGAGCCGCAGCGGCGGGCGCATCGAAGCGGGCCTGATCGGCCCCGATGGGGCTTGCGGCATGGCCGTGGTGCTCGCGGACGACCGCTCGCCGAGCGAGGCCCTCGTGCAGTGCTCGGGCAGCGCCCTCTGGATTTCCGCCGACCGGCTGCGTCAACTGCTCAAGGCGACGCCCGATCTCGAGCGCATCCTGCTGCGCTACATCCATTCCTTCTTGATCCAGACCGGCCACACTGCGCTGGCAGATGGCCGAGCGCGCCTGGACCAGCGGCTGGCGCGCTGGCTGCTGATGGCTCAGGACCGCCTTGCGCGTCCCGAACTGCCCCTGACCCATGAACTGCTCGCCGGCATGCTGGGCGTGCGGCGCGCGGGCGTGACCGTGGCGCTCAATGGCCTCGAGCGCATGGGTGCGATCCGGATGAACCGCGGCGTCGTCACCGTAGCCGATCGCAGCCTCCTCGAAGGCGTCGCCGGCCCCTGGTACGGCGTCCCTGAACGCGAGTACCGTCGCCTGCTCGGCGAGCCCGTGAGCATGTTCGCGGAGTAAATCCTGAACTGGCCAAGCCGGTCCTCCCCCTCGAGGAGGCTTGGTCTAGGACGCGTTCCACAAAAGTCGGAACTGGTGCGCTGACAATGTGCTCAAGCTCCTGGAGCTAGAGCATGTTGATCCTGTTCAGGCGATTCCGCCTGAACAGGACGAGTTCTAGGCGACGCGCGCCGGCTCACGATAGCGCTTAGCCGGGTGGGCGTTGGCGAAGCCGGGGCGCATCGCCTGACGGGCGATATCGTAGGCGATCCACTGCGCCGCGTCGGGCAGCGGGGGGATGGTGACCGTCTCGCGGCGGTCGAAGCCGACGAGGGCGGCGTCCACCAGCTCTTCGACGTCCATCACATTGGGCAGAGCGTTCACATCCTTGCCGGAGCGCTCCCAGATTTCCGTGCGCGTCGCCGCAGGCAGCACCGCCTGGACATAGACGCCCTTGGGGCCCAGTTCGACCGCCAGGGCCTGCGACAGGTAGAGCACGAACGCCTTGGTCGCGCCGTAGACCGCCGAGCTGAACTCAGGAGCGAGGCCGACCACCGAGCCGATGTTGACGATCGCGCCTTCGCCAGTGGAGAGGAAGCGAGGAGTGACGGCGGCGGCAAGCCGGGTGACAGCGGTGACGTTGAGGCCCACGAGCCTACCGACGTCCTGCGGAGACTGATCCGGGAAGCCGCCGGGCAAGGCCGCTCCGGCATTGTTGATCAGCACCCCGATGCGCGGGTCGTCCCGCAGGCGCGCCTCGACGCGCTCGAGGTCGGCCAGGTCGGTCAAGTCTGCCCGCACGACATCGACTAGGACGCCGGATTTGCGCCGCAGGCGCTCGGCGAACGTCTGCAGCCGCGCTTCGTCCCGGGCGACCAGCACGACATCGTGCCCGCGCGCGGCGAACCGCTCTGCATAGACCTGTCCGATACCGCTCGAGGCGCCGGTGACGAGGACGGTCGGGAATTGGCTCATGGCATGCTCCTAATCATGATGAACGTCATGATTGCGTAAACATGATGAGCATCATATATCGTGTCAAGGAGGAGGATGGGATGAAAGTCAGTCGTGAACAGGCGGCGGAGAACCGGGCGCGGATCCTGGAGGCGGCTGGACGGCTGTTCCGCGAGCGCGGCTTCGAGGGGGTGAGCGTCGCCGAAGTCATGCAGGCGGCCGGCCTGACCCATGGCGGCTTCTATGGCCACTTCAAGTCGAAGGACGACCTGATCGCCAAGACCCTCGCGGACCTCACAAGCCGCCGCGAGGGAGGCGATCGAGATCTTGCGGCGTACGCCCACGCCTATCTTGCGCCGGAACACTGGAAGGACGTGGCGGGAGGCTGTCCCGTCGCCGCGCTCGGCGTCGACACTGGCCGCGCCACGCCCGAAGCGAAGGCGGCGATGACCGTGAGCCTGCGCCGCCAGATCGAGGCGCTTTCGCGCATGGCCCCGGGCGAAACCGCGGAGGCGCAGCGCGCGAGTGCGATCGCCGCCTGGTCCGCCATGGTCGGCGCCGTGGTCCTCGCCCGCATGAGCGACGATCCCGCATTGTCGGAAGAGGTCGTCGCGGCGACGCGGGCGGTGATAGAGGGCGGCGAGCGCGGCTGATCGGACTGAAATTGTGAACGGCGCCTGGAGGGGAAGATGCCGACTGCGAACTACGCGGCCTACGCCAGCTGGAGCACGTTGATCCCGTTCAGGCGATTCCGCCTCAACGGGACGTGCTCTAGGCCGGGTCCGGACCGGCGGGAATCTTTTCAAATAGGGTCGCGGGGTCGACCGGCGGCGCCAGATCGAACTCGGTCTCCAGAACCTCAGTGAACGCCTCCGCGTTGTCCAGCACCACCGCCTCCGTGCGCCCGTCCGGATAGCGGCGCGTCAGATGCCTGTTGAGGAGGCTGACCCGCACCTTCGGCGTGAGTCGCTCGGCCAGCAGGTTGTTGACGAAGAGGGACCTCGGATGTGTCGAGGTGTACCAGTTTGACACCTCATAGTCGGAGCGCTCGGCTGGCTCGAGGTTGAACCGGTAAAGAGCGCTCCAGCCTGCCGGGAGACGTGCTTCCAAGGCCAGGGCGTCACCCACGGGGACCAGGCGGAATATCCCGTCGGCGGTGCGCTGCTCGATCTCCGGCGCGAGCTTCAGCGGGCTCGAGTAGATGTAGCCGCCAAATCCGACGTCGGCGACATATGGCCCATCGGTCATGTCCACCTTGAGCAGCATGTGACTGCGCGGACCGAGCGGCGCCTCGGGCGGAGCCATCCAGACGACCCGCGCGATCAGCGGCGTGATCGCAAAGCCCATCGCCTCGAGGGCGGCTCGGAAGAGGGCGTTCTGCTCGAAGCAGTATCCGCCACGCCGATGCTCCACGATCTTCGACTGCAGGGCCGCCAGGTCGAGCGACACCGGTCGGCCGAAGAGGGGATCGAGGTTCTCGAAGGGGATGGCCGCGGGGTGCAGAACATGGAGCGCGGAAAGCGCTTCGAGGGTCGGCTCGCGAGGGCCGCGATAGCCGATGCGTTGGAAGTAGGCGTCGAGGTCGATCGTCATCGAGGTCGTCTCAGGACAGGCCGGGTGGAGGGGCCTCGGCTCATACCATGTCCGCCTCGGCGGGAATCGGGAAGTGCATCAGGGCATCGACGCCACGCGTGTGGTCGGGATGCCGGCGAGGATCAGGCTGATCATGTCGACGAAAGCGCTCTCATGGATGACCATGTAGTTGGCGACCTCGATCGCGACCGGGTCGCCGTCGGCAGCGGCGATCCTGGCGATCTCCTTGTAGCGCGGCGCGTATTCGTCGCAGGACGGGAAGCGCTCTGGAGACGAAGTCGTCCCAGGAGGCGTCCTTGAACCGGTCAAGCGCCTCGGATCCAACTCTCGGCGCCTACGCCGTGTTTGAAGCCAAGCCTTACCAGAATAAGATACGCTACGAGCCTTGGCTGGATTTTAAGAAGTACTGAAAGGGTGTCGAGTCTGTGGCGCGTCAAGGAAAACTAATAATGATAGCGTGTATTTTTGACGTTGGCGCACAGAACATTGCGTCTTTATCTGCAGGTAACGTGATTGCGTGTCGATTTTCACCGCGCTCGGGTCGCGACTGCCGTTCTTCAGCCGTATTGGGCGAGCGATAATTCGACCATCGCTGGCTAGGATTTTCCGGGCGTCAGCGGCTGAGAGACTAGCTTCGGCTCCATGCTCCCGCTCGAAATGGGAGCCGGTCATGCCTCTGTACATATTTTACCCTTATCGTCCCGACGGTTGCGCGGCGACGTGGCTTTCCGCCGAACTGGAGGGCGACGAGACCGCCGTGGCCTACGGCCAGGGAATCCTTGCGGCGCATTCATCGGCGATCAGCGTCTCCATCTTCCAGGGGGAGCGCAAACTGACGCGTGTGGCCCTGGCGAGAAAACGCGATGCGTCCGCCCTTGACCGTCAGACGATCAGGAATTCGAGGGCGAGCATCGGAGCTTCGCGGGAGCTGCTCGAACGAACAGCAGCCGCAGTCGGGGTCCGGGGGAAGATTGATCGGCCAAATCCGGCGGATGGGGATGGCTCCGCCGTCGCATCTTCGGGATAAGGAGTGGCGATGGAACGCCGCCTCGTCGAAGCGTTGCGGCACGTTCGTGACGGCGAAATCCACGTTCGCCGGCAGAGGCGGATTGTCGAGGCTTTGCGCGAAGACGGGCACAACACAGCCACCGCTCTGGAGATCCTGGGTGCGTTCGAGTGGTCGCTTACGCTGCACAGGAGCCACCTGGCGCAGGTTCTGGCCAACCGTCATACGGCTCTGGTCAGGTCGGGCTGAGCTTCTTGCCCTGGCGGAGGATGTCAGCGCGGATTGCGGTCTCGTGCTCGTGCATTTCCGCGAGCACGTCCTTGAACACAGCAAGGACGGACGCGGGCAGGTCCGTGTTATAGCCCTGCTCGCGGAAATACAGGATATTCTCTTCGAGCGCGCGGATATGCGCCTCGCCTTTGCGGACGTGGCTAACGGCGAGAGCCAGATCCTCCTGCGTGTATGCCATCGGACCTCCCTTTCATCTCAGGAAGGTCCGCACCGACCTGTGCAGTTTCCAAGTCCTGAAACTGCTCCAGCAGGGCTCGGGAGCTCGAGATCCTTTGCCTCGACGCCTCGACCATGGTCGCCATGTCCGCCGACGGCCAGAACGGCGATTGACCCGCTCGCGCCTTGGCGCGCGCAGCCCGGGCGTAGGCGAAGATCAGGCTCTCGTCGGCATATTCGAATTCCGGCCTTTGGGGTGTGAGCGCCCGCGATATGCCGACAGCGCGAGTGTCTTCGAGCACGGCGACCGCGATCGCCGAGCCGGTCGCTTCGAGCATGTCGTGGGCGCGACGCATGGCGGTGGCGTCGTCAGGGAGGCGGGCGGTGGCGAACGCCAGCATGCCGCCCGCAGAGCGGTACGGAACGAAGCTGTAGACGGGCATGAGGACGCGTCCGTTTCGAGCGGGAGCGTAGAGCCGAAGCCCAGTCTCTCAGCCGGGGGCGCTCACACGGGAGCCCACGATGCGTCCCAGGGTGCGCCGAATCCCCCCTGTTTCAACTTCAGTGTTTTCTTTTCACGTCGTTGTGACCGCCCGGTGGGCCGAGCGAGGGAACCTTTTGCTCCTTAGCTCCAGCGAAAGGCCGCCTTGATTTGCGGCAGGAGGTCCTCCGGGTGGTAGCGATGGGTGGCCATCATCCTTGGACGATCCGTTGCATTCGGCGCGGCGGAGTGCAGCACGCGAAGGTCGGCGAGCCAGGCGTCGCCCGGCTCTCCTGTCAGTTCGACGAGGCGAACGGGCTGCTCGCCCGCAAGCACGCCGCCCTTGAAGAGCCCTCGGAGAGACGGTTCGGCGCGCAGCAGCCGGTTGACGTCCCCCGGCTTCAAGTCGCCCCGATCGTTGAGAAGGCGGTGGGAGCCGGCGACGACCAGGGTGCCTCCGCCCCGCGCCTCGACGCGATCGAGGAAGAGGAAGAGCTGCACGCCTGGGCTCTCTCCGCTCGCGAGGCGAGGGCTGTCCGTATGCCAACCACGCGGCGTCTCCCATTCTTCGCAGTTCGGCAGGGAGACGAGCAACTGTGGCCGCGGATGGATCGAACAGTCGATCGTCCGCCTGTCCAAGGCCGCGCCGATCACGCCGGCGACGGCGGGGTCTTCAAACAGCGCGGCCACCTCGGGCCGCGCCGTCGTGAGGTCGCGACCGGGCTGAAGGCCGGTTTGCGGCCACCGTGGTTTCGGGCGGCGCGACGGAGCGGAGGTTCCGTCCCACAGCCCAAGCTCCGCAAGCCGCCGCTGCACCGCTTGCCTCGCCTTCGACGCCTTCTCGCGCGGGATCAGACCCGGCAGGCGAAGCACGCCGTCGCGCTCGATTGCGGCGAGCTGTTCAGACGAAAAGATGAAGTCCTGCGGCATCGGCCGTCCCCTGTGACGGCCCCGCGGCAGATCGCACGTCGGGGCTTCGCCGGGACGCTTGATCTACCGCGGTACTCTTTTCCCGCGGCCCACCGCGAGGCGCGGTGAACGATCCTCGAAGGGTGAGGGCGGAGGGGCCGCCCGTCAAGGTCGGCGACCTAGAGCGCGTTCCGCAAAAGTGGGAACTGGTTTTGCGATGAGAACGCGCTCAAGCTTTTGAATCTAGAGCACGTTGATCCCGTTCAGGCGAATCCGCCAGAACGGGACGTGCTCTAGGGGCGCGTTCCGCAAAAGTGGGAACTGGTTTTGCGATGAGAACGCGCTCAAGCTTTTGAATCTAGAGCACGTTGATCCCGTTCAGGCGATTCCGCCAGAACGGGACGTGTTCTAGGGTCGCGCTTTGCAGGTCAGGCGCGCCCCGTTCCGGATTGTTAATCCCTGGAGTCGTACGATTCTCGGCCATGCGCGCGCACGCCTTTCGCCTGACGCCTGGGACCGACCTGAGGACGGAGTTAAAGCGCCTCGTCAGGGCGAACGGGCTGCACGCCGGCTGCATACTCTCCTGTGCGGGAAGCCTTAGCGAAGCTCGTCTGCGAATGCCCGGAGCCAAGGGCGAGGAGGAGGCCTTCAAGACTTTCGTCGAGCCGATGGAGATCGTGTCTCTGACCGGGACCCTGGGGCTCGACGGCCTGCACGTCCACCTCAGCCTGGCGCGTCGCGACGGCGCCTGTGTCGGCGGCCATCTGGTCGAAGGCTGTATCGTCAACACGACCGCGGAACTTGTGATCGGCGAGCTGACCGAGGTCGAGTTCCAGCGGACGGTCGATCCCGCCACCGGATATCGCGAGCTCAGCGTGACACCGCGCCGTCCCGAAGAGGCCATAGGCGCCGCTCCCGGCGCAGGCTCATCGATCGTCGTGCGGGACCGTCGAGCCATGCTCGCGGGAATGAAGCCCATTCTGAGCGACGGGGCGTTCGTATTCTGCGTGACAGATCAGCGGGACATCGCAGAGAAGGCGCGTCCCCTGACGATCGGCTGGTTCGAGGAAGACGAGGGGACGGCGATGATCCTGCGCCTCTCCCATGCAGAACGCCTCGGGTTCGACGTCAGTCTGCCGATGGCCCGTATCGTTCTGCAGGTGTTTTCCGGGCTGGACGGTGTTGGCTTGACCGCCGGTGTTTCGTCAGCTCTGGCTGACGCCGGCATCCCGTGCAACGTGGTCGCGGCCTTCCATCACGATAACCTCTTCGTTCCGACGCAGTTGGCGCAGCGCGCCATGGCTGTTCTCCTGGACGTCCAGAGGGAGGCGGTAGCTTAAGGCGGGTGGTGGCCTACGCTTGCCACGACCATCCGAGCAGCATCGCCGCGACGACCACGACGAGCGCCAATGACGCCACGACCATCAGGCCGGAGACGGCATACTGCTTGGCGGCGGTGGTGGTGATCCCCTGTCCGGCGATGGGAAGTCCGCGCCCGGCGCCGAAGACGCCGGCAAGCAGCAGCGAAAGCCAGAGCCCGTAGAGCGAGATCCACAGGGCGTTGGCGATCACGCCGTTCCAGGCGGGCCACAACCGCAGGTGTGGCCAGAGCAGCCCAGCAGCGAGCAGGAAGGCGCCGCTCTGCACCGCTGTCAGGTGCGCTGACAGGCCGAGCCGCGAACTGCGCAGCGCCGGAATGGCGAATCCGGTCAGCAGTCCCAGCAGGAACAGAAGGACGCCGGCGAAGCTCAGGATGGAGGACATGTCGCTCTCTTGAAAAACCGACCTTAAGTCTGTAATTGCCGACTGTCGGTCGGTTTGTCAACCGTGCTAGGCGAGCCGTCATGATCAAGCAGACCGAGAGAAGCGCAGCGACGATCGAAGCGATCCTGGCCGCGGCGCGGAGCTTGTTCGGGAAGGATGGGTTCGAGGCGACCAGCATCGACGCCATCGCGGCGGCGGCCGGCGTGGCGAAGGGGGCCGTCTATCATCACTTCGCCTCGAAGGAGGATATCTTCACCAGGGTGCTGGACCGCATCCAGGCGGAGCTTGCCGCCGCCCCGCCGCCGCCGGCCGCCCTTCGCGCCAAGGATCCGTTCGACGCCATGGCCGCGGGCGTCGAGGCCTATCTCACCGCCGCGATGGCGCCAGGCGTGAAACAGATCCTCCTGATCGACGGCCCTGTCGTGATCGGCTGGCTGAAATGGCGGGAGATCGACGACCGTCACTTCTCCGCGGGAACGCGGCGCGTGCTCGAGATCGCGCTTGCGGGAACGGATGCGGCGAAGGACATCGACGCCGTCATGCGCCTGCTCATGGGCGCGGTGATGGAGGCGGCCCTGGCCTGCGCCAACGCTCCCGATCCGGCTGCAACGGCCCGCCGCATGAGCCGCGCGCTGCGCCGGATGCTGGGAGGATTGCGCGAGTAGCTCACGAGGCGGCGGGGATATCGTCCAGCCGCTTGCTCATGAAATGCTTGGCGTGGCCCGGAGGATAATCCTCCAGCGTGCCGAACACCGTATAGCCGAGGCGCTCATAAAACGGGCGCGCCTGGAAGCTGTGGGTCTCGAGCGTCGCCCCGATCGCTCCCCGTCGACGGGCGTAGATCTCCGCCGCCTGCATGAGCTGGGCGCCGAAACCCTGACCGCGATAGGGCTCGGCCACCCAGAGATAGACGATCTGCAGCCATCCTCCCCAGAGCTGTCCCAGCAGTCCGCCCAGGACGTCGCCGTCTTCGCCCCGCAGAAGCACGTTCACCGGAAAATAGGCGGGCAGGCCCGTGGCGGCGATGTTGAAGTTGTCGACGCCGTTGACGACGAACTGGCGGACGTCATCGCCCGGGAATGGCTCGAATGCGACCCGAACCGTTTCCATGACGCCTCCCTGGCTGACGAAGCGTGTTGGCGAGCCGCCGGTGGCTCAAGCCTCGGGCTGGGCCCCCAGAAACACGGTGTCCGACCGGCTCGAGGACGCGCCGGACGCAGGCCGGATAACAATGCGATACGCAATCCGACGATAGGGCGCCGCGCCCTGGCCCGCCGGCGCAAACTTCCATGTCGACGCAGCGCGCATCAACGCGTCCACGAAATCGGGATTGGCGGGAGACGCGCAGAGAAGCTTGACCCTGGACACGCCGCCTGCAAGCTCCAGCACGAAGCTCAAATCCACCACTGCGACATCGAACGACGACTTGAACTGCTCGGCGGCGTCGGCGGGGATGGGCATCGAGACCGCTAGGGGCTCCCCCCTGAGCGGCGTCGCCACCCCATCGTCAAGCACGCTGCAGGAGCCTGCAGGATAGGGACGGGCGTCGACGAGCAGCGGGATCGCGAGCGCTACCCAGACGATGGCTCCAATGACCTGCGTCCTCATCGCCAAACCTCGATTTGTGGCGGGATGATAGCTCAGCGAAGTCCTCCGCGCCCGTTCGGATCGTGCGGAGTTTTCTTTCGAGGCAGGGCCTGACAACCTGACAGGGTTGTCGGCGGCGTGCGGGGCGGGGATGAGCTATCTCGCGGCAGTCCTGATTATCGTGGCGAGCGTCGTGATCGCGGCGATGGGGAGCGTCATCGTCAGCCGGGGCGTGTCGCTGGAGCGGCGGCGCAGTCAGTATGCGATCGGCTCGCAGGTGTTCCTGCAGCTGGGCGTGATGTTCGCCGTGCTGCTGGCCTTCGTCTTCAGCGAGGTTTGGAGCGAGTACAACACCGCTGCCATGTCCATAAACGGCGAATGCGGCGCGCTACACGGCGCGGCCATCCTTGCCAACGCCTTGCCGCAGGACGAGGGCAAACCGGTCAATCGCGCCATCGCGACCTATGCGAAGGCCGTCGTGGAGAAGGACTGGCCGCAGATGGCGGCCGCGCGCCATGGGAGCGCCGAGGCGAGGCAGGACCTGCGGGTGGCGCTGGACACGGCCGGCCGGATCAATCTGGCGCGACCCGGCGACGTGGCGCTCCAGAGCCAGATCATCGCCCTGCTCTCGGCCGCCCACGGCTATCGCGAGACGCGCATCTTCGAGATCGACAAGAGCGTGCCGGCCGCGATGTGGACGGTCCTCATCCTGCTCTCGCTGTTTCTCATCGGTTTCATTGTCTTCGCCGGGGTCGAGGGCGCTGCGCCGCACGCTCTTTTCGCCGGCGCCTTCGCCGGGTGCACGGTCATGGTCCTGGTGCTCGTCCAGCTGCTCGATTTTCCCTTCGAGGGCGCGTTGGCGCTCGGGAACGACGATTTCGCGACGCTGCTGTGTGAGGTGCAGGCGATGATCGCCGGGCGTTAGGGAGCGCATGTCCCTCCCCTGCAGGGGAGGGACGGTCTCAACCCCTCGCGAGCGCGCCCTCGGGGACCTCGATGTCGATCTCGAGGGTGGAGACGTGGCCGGTTTCGTCGAGTTTGACGATGACCTTGTCGGGGTCGATGGCGATGTGTCTGGCGATCACGCCCAGGACCTCGCGCTGGAGGAGGGCGACGAGGTCGGACTTGCCGGCGAGGGTGCGCTCGTGGGCCAGCAGAAGCTGCAAGCGTTCGCGGGCGACGGGCGCCGAGCGATTGCGGGAGAAGAAGTTCAGTATGCTCATTGCAGGACCGCCTTCTTGCCGAAGAGAAGGCTCATGAACCCGCGCTTCTCACGAGCCGGAGTGACGGTGACGGTCTCGCCCAGGAGCTTACGCGCCGCGGCGGTGTAGGCGCGGGCCGCGGGCGAGGTCGGGCTGTGCAGGGTGATCGGGCAGCCGAGGTTCGAGGCCGTCAGCACGTCGGGACTCTCGGCGACGGTGCCGAGCAGGGGGATGGCGAGGACCTCCAGGACGTCCTCGACCTTCATCATCTCCCCGCGCGCGGCGCGGGCGGCGTCGAGGCGGGTGAGCAGCAGGTGCTTTTCCATCGCCTCGCCGCTCTCGGCGCGTCTGGTCTTTGAATCGAGCAGGCCGATGATCCGGTCGGAATCGCGCACCGAGGAGACCTCGGGGTTGGCGACGACCACCGCAAGATCGGCGAAACGCATGGCCAGGGTCGCACCCTTGTCGATGCCGGCGGGGCTGTCGCAGACGATCCAGTCGAACTTCTCGCGCAACTCGTCGATCACACGGCCGACACCCTCCTCGGTCAGGGCGTCCTTGTCCCGTGTCTGGGATGCTGGCAGCAGGGAGAGGGTGTCGATCCGCTTGTCCCGGATCAGGGCCTGCGGAAGCTTGGCGTCGCCCTGGACGACGTTGACCAGGTCGAAAACCACGCGCCGCTCGGCGCCCATGACGAGGTCGAGGTTCCGAAGGCCGACGTCGAAGTCGACAACGACGACATTGCGGCCTGCCTGGGCGAGCGCCGCGCCGAGGGACGCGCAGGAGGTGGTCTTGCCCACGCCTCCCTTGCCAGAGGTCACCACCATCACCTTCGACATCCGCCAACCCTTCTTTCCAACTTGGTCAAAGTCCCCACAGCTAAGTTTGCTCAGTCGAACGCCGAGACGATCAGCCCATCGCCGTCGCGATGGACCTGAGCGGGGCGGCCGTGGACCTCCGCTCCCCAGTGATCGGCGGTCTTGTAGACGCCCTCGACGGCGACCAGCTCGGCTTCGAGTTTGCGGCAAAAGATGCGGGCAGGCGCGCCTCGCTTGACTCCCGCGATCGCCCGGCCGCGTAGCGGGCCGTAGACGTGGATCGAGCCCCCGGCGATCACCTCTGCGCCGGAGGCGACCGAGCCGACGATGACGACATCGCCCTCTTTGAAGATGACGGACTGGCCCGAGCGAACTGGCTGGTCGATCAGCAGGGAGGGCGGTGCGCTTCGCGCCGGGGCGGCGGGCGTGGCGGCCTTCGAAGGGGCCTGAGCAAAGGAAGACTCTGGCGCTACGTCGCGGCCGCGTTTGATGACGGGGAGGCCCTGCCAACGCGTGCCGGCGATCAGGGCTTCGTCGATCCCCTCGACTCCGATCACCCGAAGGCCGCGCGCGACGAGACCGTCAAGCGCCTCGAGAACCGCGGTTTCCCCAACGTCACCTAGCGTTAAGGCGGAGAGTTCGGCGACGACGGGCTGTCCGGCGAAGAAGCCGGCCGAGCGGGCCATGTGCGCGTCGAGCGCCTCGAACCAGAACTCCAGCGGCGCCTCCGGCGCGACGATCAGCGCGACGAAGCTTCGCCCGCGCACCTGGATGTTCGGGAGGGAAATCGCCTCGGAAAGCAACTCGTTACGCCTACGCTTACGCCATGACTGAACCGGCTGACTCAGGTGGGAGCCTAGTCCAGCTCAGGTGAATCGCCGCTTAACACCCGAATCATGCGCCGGTCTCTGACAGAAACGGACGCGGGCCCTTCGCCGTGACCTCGCGCTCTAATCCCCTTCGATCGCCCGGCGGGCGGCGGCGGCGAGGAAGCCGGAGCGGGTGAAGCCGTGGCGTTCGGCGTGGGCGTCGATCGCGCGCAGCGTGTCCTCCGAGAGGGTGATGTTGACCCGCAGGGTCTTCGGCGAGGCGGGGGCGAGCGGAACGAAGACGGGAACGCCTCCGCGGTTGGCGGAATCGGCGAGGACACTTTCGAGCGAGGTCGGCTCGGGAACGGCTTCGCCGAGCTCGGTCATCAGCTCCACATGGCCCTGGAGGGCCTCGCGACCCATGGCGAGGGTCTCGTCCAGGCTCGCGCCAGCGGAGACGCAGCCGGGGAAGTCGGGGAAGGAGATGCCGAAGTCGCTGTCGGGATCCTTGTGGATCAGGCCGACATAGTGACGCGCGTGGCTTGGCCTTGCCGCGGCTTCCGTAGCGTCCTTCGGCTCGGGAATGGTGACGACGCCGGGGCCGGTGTCGCGCCGGAAATGGCGGTGGCCGCCGGCCACGCGAACGGTTTTCCAACCGTCGGCTTCGAGCTCCCGGATCACGTCCTCGCCGTCCATATGTGTAGTCATACGCCAAGCGTGGCCAGTGTGGAATGCGCACGAATGGATAGTTTCCGAGCGCCGGAACGGTTGCGGCAAGGGCACGTTGGTCCCTTCCCGTTCGAGAAAAGCCGAGGAAGACCCCATGGGCGAGTCCGAGAAATTCCGCGACGCCGCGGGCGAGTCACTGGTCGAGATCCCGCGTGAAGTCCCGCGCGAGAGTCCGGACGACATCCACGCCCGGGCCGACGAGGCGGCGGCCAAGGCCGAAGCGAACCTGACCAAGGACCGCACCGAAGCGGCCCAACTCGAGGAACAACTGAACAAGCTCGAGGAAGAAGCCTTCCCCGAACACCCCGAACCCGTCCACGTCGACCAGGCGATCGGGACCTAATCAACCCGCCGTCGCCCGGGGGCAGCTTTCCCCATCCGTCCCGCCGCTGCGCGACGAGACGAAGGGGGAGGCCACCTCACAATCCCTTGCGGATGTCCTTCCACGCCGCCGCCAGCGGCTCGCGGTGATCGGGGGCGGCGACGGAGATGAGGCGGGCGGCGCGGGCGTCGAGGTCCGCGCCGGTGAGATCGGCGGCGCCGTGTTCGGTAACGATGAGATCGGCGTCCTCGCGCGGGAGGGAGACGGTCGGCGTCGCCAGGCGCGGGACGATGCGGCTCGTCCCGCCGCGACCGGTCGAGGGCAGAGCAAGGATCGCACGGCCGCCGGAGCGCCGGGCGGCGCGGGCGAAGTCGGGGGCCCCTCCGAGGCCGCTGAAGAGGCGCCCGTCTCGCCACTCCAGATTCACCTGGCCGAAGAGGTCGACCTCGAGCGCCGAATTGATCGCGTAAAGCGGTCCCGCCTCGGCCAGCGCTAGCGCGCCGTGGGTCGTCCGGGCGTCGGCGAACTCGAAGGTCGCCGCGGCCCAGGCCATGAAGTCCTCGTCGCCGAAGGCCAGCCCCGTCACGTGGCGGCCGGCAGGATCGAGCGCCCCTGCATCCGCCAGACGCCGGTATCCCGGCGTCACCATGCCCGAGCGCACCTTCAGGTTGCGACGTTCATGCAGCCGACCGACGGCCGCGGCGGGCGCGCCGCCGATTCCGGTCTGGATGGCGACGCCGTCCGGCACCAGGTCGGCGACCCGTTCGGCGATGGCGGCGAGTTGGGGCGAGGGCGGCGCCTCCTCCGCGGCGATGAAGGGTCCGGTCGCATCGATCGCCACGTCGAGCGCCGAGACGGGGATCGTCGGCCCGCGGGACGTTCGCGGCAGGCGCGGGTTGACGAAAGCCAGGCGTCGGCGCGCCCGGCGCCAGACCAGCGGGGCGAAGTCGGTGCAGGGGCCAAAACTGCAAAGACCGTCGGCGTCTGGCGGCGTGACTTGCAACACGGCGAGGTCGAAGGCCGGGCCGGCCTCCAGGGCCGCGACGATCTGGGAATAGCAGAGCGGGCGCACCCGCACGCGTCCAGCCTCGAAAGAGCTGCGAAGCGTCGCGGGGAGCATGAAAACCGTCAGGTCTGCGCCGGCCGAGAGGGCGGCGTAGTCGAACTCGTTCATCTGCGGAAGCAGGCAGGAGATGAGCCGCACCCCCTCGAGCGCCGCCGGACGGGATTTCAACAGGTTGCGGAGAGCCAGGGGTTCGCCGACCCCGCCTTGCAGGTAGACTTCCGAACGAGGGTGAAATTCGCCAAGCGCCCGTTCGATATCGACATTTCTCATCGGAATCACTTGCCCGAAGCGGCGCCGCCGCGGCAAGAGTGCCCGTGGTTCCTTCAATTTAGAAACGTTTGAAATACGCCGGGTTGTGGCGCGCGAAACGCGTTAGGGATGGAAGGGCACGGATGGCCGATGGGTTGCTGGCGCCAGAGGTGGAGGCGTGGCTGCGGGCCGGCGCGGATGGGCGTTGGGCGTGCGACCGTGTGGAAGAGACGTCGATCTCCTGGCTCTACTTCTACCCTGGACGGGTGCTGAAGCTGAAGAAGCCGCTCGATCTAGGCTTCGTCGATTTCACCACGCCCGACCGTCGGCGCTGGGCGGCGCAGCGTGAGGTGGCGTTCAATCGACGGACCGCGCCGGACGTCTATCGGCGCGTGATCACAATCAGCCGAGGCGCCGAGGGTCGGGTCGGCGGCGCCGGGGTTGGCGAACCCCTCGACTATGCCGTGGAGATGCGCCGGTTCGACGAGGCGGCGATCCTCGCCAACCGGCCGCCGCCGGACGGCGATTTCGCCGAGGACCTCGGGCGGCGGATCGCGCGCTTCCATCTGACGGCGGATCGCGGGACGTCGGGCTGCGGCGCGGGGGGAATGGACTACGTGATCCGTTCCAACGCCGACCAGTTGGCGGGCTGCAATGGAGGCCTGGACCGCGCCGCCGTTGAGGGTCTCGGAGCGGCGACAACGGCGGCGTTCGAGCGCCTGCGCAGCCTTCTGGACGAACGGATGGCCGAGGGCTTCTGCCGCGCCTGCCATGGCGACCTCCACCTGTCGAACATCCTCGTGGAACGGGGCGAGCCGGTGTTGTTCGACTGCATCGAGTTCAGCGATCGCCTGCGTGAGATCGATGTCGGCTATGACGTCGCCTTCCTCCTGATGGACCTGGTCCACCGCGGGGCGGCCGTGGCGGCGAACCGGGCGCTGAACGGCTGGCTGGACGAAGCCGCGCGGGGAATGCCGGCGAGCCTCTGGCGCGGCCTCGCCACCCTGCCCCTTTTCCAGTCGGTGCGCGCCTGCGTTCGAGCTCACGTCAACGCGCGGGAGGGGAAGGCCGAGGCGGCGCGCAAATACCTGTCCGCAGCCAGGCGCTACCTCGAGGCGCCGGCGCCGCAACTGATCGCCGTGGGCGGCCTCTCGGGCTCCGGCAAATCCACCCACGCGCGGCGCCTGGCGCCGGACCTGGGCGGCGCGCCGGGCGCTGTCGTCTTGCGCTCGGACGAGCTCCGCAAACGCCTGTGGGGAGTCGCGCCCACCAAGAAGCTGGGGCCCGAGGCCTACGAGCCGGAGGCGACGGCGAAGGTGTACGAGGCGTTGTTCTCGACGGCGCGCGAGGTCCTTCAGGCGGGCCGGTGCGTGATCGCTGACGCCGCCTTTCTCGAACCACCCCACCGGGTGCGCATCGAGGCCATTGCTCGCGAGGCGGGAGCGCCTTTCGAGGGGATCTGGATGGAGGCGCCAGAGGTCGTGCTGCGCGGCAGGCTCGCCTCACGCGTGGCCGACGCATCCGACGCCGACGCCCAGGTCCTCTCGACGCAGCTCGCCCGCGACGTGGGCGCGATCGAGTGGCGGCGCATGAGCGTGTGACGCGACGGGCCGTCGGGCTGACCCGACGGCCCATTGGTCACCGCCAGTGATGGTGGTGACGCCACCAGTGGTTATGGTGGCGCCAGTGGTGATGGTAGGGCTGCGCGCTGGCCGCGCCAGCCAGCAGGCTGAGCGCCAGAGCGGCGGCGAAGATTCGCTTCATCGGACGAGTTTCCCTGACTGTCACTGCGCCATCGCAGCGTCAGTGGATAATGCGGATCTCGCCTGATGGGCTCATGAACGCCGGCGCCAGGACCCGTTCATCGAGGTGTCTCGACCTTGGTTCTGCGTCACGCCGGGACGAGAGCGGACTGTGCGGCGAGGACGCGGCTGACGGCGTTGACGACGGCGGCGATGCGCAGGGCGGCCTGGATCTGGGCGGCAGGCACGCCGCCCTTGCGAAGTTCGTCCTCATGGGCGTCCAGGCATGCGCCGCAGCCGTTGATGGCGGAAACTGCCGTCGACCACAGCTCGAAGTTCATCTTCTTCACGCCGGGATTTCCGAGGATGTTCATTCGCAGACGAGCGGGCATGGTCCGATATTCTGCGTTCCGCATCAGGTGCAGGGCCCGATAGTAGACGTTGTTCATGCCCATGATGGCAGCCGCGGCCTTGGCGGCGTCGAGGGCGGCCGGGGAGAGTCCCGCCGCGCGGGCGGTGGCCTCGGCAGCGCGGACAACATCGCTCTGACCAACGGCGTGGGCGGAGGCCACGAAGGCTCCCCATTTCTGCTCGTCGTCGAGGACGGTCTCGTTGGCCAGGGACGAAAGGTTAAGCGAAAGATCCTTGGCGTAGGCGGGAAGGCGCTCGCGCAGCGCGTCGAGGGACATCGGAAGCTCCGTGGCCGGAAATGGGGAAGAAAAAGGAGGGGAGCATCGCCGCTCCCCTCCCAGCAGAAGACGACCTTAGGTTGGGGGGTCAGGCCGCCTTCAGCGTCTCGCCGCCCAGCGGCCGGTTGCAGGCGCAGAGTTCGTCCGTCTGCAGAGCATCGACCACGCGAAGCGTGTCCGCTGGCGCACGGCCGACGTTGAGGTTGGTGACGTAGACGTGTTGGATGACGTTGTGCGGATCGACCACGAAGGTCGCGCGCAGGGCGACCCCTTCTTCCTCGTCGAGAACGCCGAGGGCGCGGGCGAACTTGCCGCCGTTGTCGCCGAACTGCCAGATCGGCAGACGGTCGAGGTCAGGGTGGGCGCGGCGCCAGCCGAGCTTGGCGTGCTCGTTGTCGGTCGAGCCGCCGAGGACGACGGTGTCACGGTCGGCGAATTCCTTGCCGAGGCGGGCGAATTCCGCGATCTCGGTCGGACAGACGAAGGTGAAGTCCTTCGGATAGAAAAAGATCACCTTCCACTTTCCGGGAAAACTGTCGTTGGTGACGGTTTCGAAGGCGCTCTCGCCGTTCTCTTCATGCAGGTTGAAGCCGGGCTTCACACCGATGATCTTGAACGCAGGCAAAGTCTCGCCGACACCGAGCATACTGAACTCCTCAAAGTTCTTGGATTTGGATTTTCGGGGCGGTTTCCCACCGCCTCCGCGTCGGCAGATAGGGACGCGTTACACCGAAGGCAAATCGATTGAATTTTTGGTCGGCATAGGCTGGATCTATTAAAGTCTTCTGGGCTCAGCCTACGCCCAGGGCGCGCAGGGCGGCGAGACGGGCGAAGGCGATAGTGAGAGCCTTGCGGCGGGCGCCCGCGAGGGCGCTCTGGGGCGCCTCGCGCACCACCTCTCCGCCGAAGCCGTCGGCGACGATCAGGCCAGGCTCGGCGGGCAGGATCTGGTCGGGGAACTCCGGCGCAACGGCGAAGAAGAAGGCGTCGCAGAAGGGCAGGTACTCACCCCATTTTTGATCGGTGCGAAAGTCCTCCAGCCCCGACTTCACTTCGGCGATCACGATCTCGCCCTTGCGTCCGATCGCCATGATGTCCGCGCGCCGCCCGTTTGGCAGGCCGACTTCCAACAGCGGCGAGAACCCCAGGTCGACGAACAGACGCGCCGCGCCGCGGGTGACCGCGAGGGTGATCTGCGGCCGATTGACTGTGAGGACAATGGTCTCCATCGCCCGATGATGTTCGGGGTCTGTTCCGCGGGTCAAGCGGCCGTTGCCGACGCCGGTATATTGGACCACCTTATGGTCCAAATCGGGCCCTTGGAGTGGACCGTTGACATTCCCGTCAGCGAAGCGAAAGCGCTGCTTACCGAGCTCGTTCGGCGCGCGGAAGCCGGCGAGGACATCGTCCTGACGCGCCACGGGCAGCCCGCAGCGCGCCTCGTGGCAGCTCGCCCGCGGCTCGACCGTGCTGCTAAATGGGCGCTGCTCCAGGAGATCCGCGCTGCCGGGCGCGCGAAGCCGAGCCCGGGGCCGGACGCCGCCCGCAGTCAGGACTTCCTCTATGACGACGACGGCCTGCCCGGGTGATTGTCGTCGATACTTCGGCTCTCGTGGCAATCGTTCTCGACGAGTCGGATGCAGAGAGGTGCAGCCTCGCCCTGCGTGACGCCGACCGTGTGATGATCTCCGCCGGGACCTTGGTGGAGGCGCTGATTGTGGCTGCGCGACGTGGAAAAAGTGTGGAGATGACCCGACTCATCGAAGGTCTTGGGCTGGAGGTGATCGCGGTCGGCGCCTCGGAGGCGAGGCGGGCGGCCGACGCCCATGCCCGCTGGCGCAAAGGCGTCCATCCGGCAGGTCTCAACTTCGGCGATTGCTTAGCCTATGCCGTGGCCGAGGAACACAACTGTCCGTTGCTGTTCGTCGGCGAAGATTTCGCCCGAACCGACGTGCAGGTCTGCCCTTAGCTTCCAGGAAGTGGGCGCCGGAGCGAGCGCAACCGGATTGAACCTCACCCTCGTCGCGCCGACAATGACCGCAAGAAGAGGGGCGCGGCGATGGATGCGGTCGAGGAGGCGATAGCGACGGCGCCGGCGACGCCTGCGGGGGAGGCCGCTGCCTGGTGCCTGATGCGGCTGCGCTCCCGCGGCGAAGGCGCGACCCTGGCCGATGTCGAGCGCTTCACGCCGCAACTGGCGGCTCGGATGCGGCATGACAGCGACGAGGACTGGCGCGAGGGTTGGCAGGCCAACGCCGACCGCGTGGGGGCCTTCGCCAGTGTCGCTTACGAGACAGAGTCGGCCTTCGCCGTCCATGTGATGGTGTCGGCCGCCAAAGACCGCCGCTGGAAGCTCAATGTCACGGTCGAAGCAGAGCCGCCGCACCGGATCGCGGCGATGCAGTGGGATCGCGTGCACGACTTCACGCTGGAGGTTCGCGAGGCGACGGAGGCGGACTGCGCGGTGCTGGCGGACCTCGAGCGGCGCTGCCCGATCGTGCTGGACGGCGCGAGCTGGTGGTTCGATCGCGGCGACGAGTACTTCGCCTTCGCCCGGCTCATGGAAGACGCGACGGTCGGCCTCGCCTTCGTCGATGGCGAGCCGGCGGCGGTCACCTGCGGCGCGCGCCATACGGTGCGGATCGGCGGGGAGGACAAGGCGATCGTCACCGTCTCGCACCTGCGCGTCCTGCCCGAGCACCAGCGCAAGGGGCTGTGGGGCGAGGCCAACCGGGTTCTCGACAAGTACTGGCCGACGGTCGCCGGCTCCAACGCCTTCATCGCCGTGGACAACGCCGGCATGCAGCACGGCTTTCGCCACACGCCCGACAAGTGGCCGACCACAGTTCTCGTGGCGCGGCTCTCGCCCCAGCGTCTGTCCGGACCGCCGCACGGGCGCCCGGCCACGCCGGCGGACGCCGCGACGGTCGCTGGCATGCTCAACGCCTTCCGTGCAGGCGAGGAGATGTTCGTCCCCTATACGGCGCAATCGTTGACGGCGCGGCTCGAGCGGGCGCCGGACCTCTACGGGTGGGACCGGCTGTGGCTGGCCGACGGCGCGGTGGTCGGCGTCTGGCCGGCGGGGAGGGCCTCACGCTCCGTGACGGAACGGGACGGCGAGCTCAGCTATTCCGAACCGGGCGTGGTCCTCGACTACGCCTTCGAACCGAGAGCGCAGGCCGCCTTCGAGGCGCTGCTGCGCGCCTGGTGCGGTTGGCTGGCGGAGCGGGGCATGAACCGCCTCACCGTCCTCACCTCGCCCAACTCGCGCGGCGAGGCGATCCTTCGTGCTCTCGCGGATCAGGTGGAGGCCTTCAATCACTGGACCCCCGGCATCCCCCCTCCTCCTGACGCCGCCAACAAGGGCCTGTACATCGACCCCATCTATTTCTGAGGGGGAATGGCGCGGCCCCGGATCGTCCTGATCGCCAGTCCTTTTGTGAGCGCCAGCTCCTGGGCCCTCGTCGCAAACATGTCGCCGGGGTTCCTGGCGCTGGACTACGGCGGGGTGCGTGGTCCCGACTGGTACGGGGGCGTCGCGGCTCGCATCGTGGAGAAGGTCGACGGGGAGACGTGGATTGGCGCGCTACACAGTGGCGCCGGCGGCTTCGCGCCGGCGCTCGCGGCTGCGGCGAGACGGCTTGCGGGCCTGATCTTCGTCGATGCGGCGCTTCCATATCCGGGGCGCAGCTGGCTCGAGGCCGCCCCCCAGGCGCTCGCCGACAGGCTGCCAAGGATGGCCCGGGGCGGAATCCTACCGCCCTGGAACGAGTGGTTCGCCCGCGACCCAACGGCGCGGCTGTTTGCGGACGACGTGACGCGAGAGGCGTTCGTCCGCGACCTGCCGCGGGTTCCGTTCGCCTTCCTGGACGCCCGATCTCCGTCGGTCACAGACTGGGAAAACCTGCCGGTCGCATACCTTCAGCTGAGCCGGGCCTACGCGGAAGAGGCGGCGACGGCCCGTGCGCGGGGCTGGCCGACGCGAACCGCGGATCTCCATCACCTGGCGATGATGACCCAGCCGGCCATCGTCGCGCGACTCGTTGCGGACTTGGCGGAGGCGCTGGCTTAGCGCGGGTGAGCCGGCGAGGGCGCCAGCGCTCCGGGTGAACCTTTCAACGCGCGGATATGTGAGTCGCTGCAGCTGGTTCCCCCACCACCGGCAGGATGATCTTCGAGGGCATGTCGGGGGTGGAGAGGATGCGCCAGGTCGCGGAGCGGTAGTCCTCGGGGCGGGCCTTGTAGATGCTGGGGACGAAGGTCTGCGGGTTGCGGTCGATCACGGGGAACCAGGTCGATTGGATCTGGACCATGAGGCGGTGGCCCTTGAGGAAGACGTGGTCGCGGGGACGCAGGGGCACGTCCCAAAGGATCGGCGTATTGGCGGGCAGGGGCGAAGGCGCCTCGAAGCTCTTGAGGTAGCGGCCGCGGCGGACCTCCATGGCGATCGGCAGCTCGTAGCCGTCGAGCGAGCGGGCGTAATCGCCAGGCTGGGGGCCGGCGTCGACGTTCCAGCCAGGCTTCTGGACGTCCTCGGGAAAGACGTCGATCAGCTTCACGATCAGGTCGCCGTCCGTGCCGCTGGTCGAGGCGAAGATGGCCGCGGCGACATCGCCGGTGACAGTGAGGTCGTGGTCGAGCGGCGCGCTGACGAAGGTGAGGACGTCGGGGCGGTCGTCGACGAACCGCTGGTCCTGGGCCTCCCACAGGCGCCAGTCGCCGCCCGGGTAGGTCGGCGAGATCGGCCGCGCGCGGTAAGGCACCGGGGTGGCCGGATCGGAGACATAGCTGCGCGAGCCGGTTTCCGATGCCGTGGGCGCGGTGAAAGTGAGCGTCCCGTTCGCGTGCAGATAAAGGGCTGTGGGACGCGATGCGGCCGGCGGCCACTCGTTATAAGTCCGCCAGGCGTTGGAGCCGGTCTGGAAGGTGGTGACCGTCGCAGCTGGCTTCTCGCCCTTGCCCCACAGCCAATAGCGGAAGAAGGGCGCCTCCACATTGGCGGCGTATGCGGCGGCGGTGTCCTGGCCCAGCGGGATGACGCCGAGACTGGACCAGCTTTCGGCCCGCCACTGGCCGTGCGCCCAGGGGCCCGCGACCATCAGGGCCGTGTTGTCCGGGTCGTGCTGTTTCTCGGCGCGGAAGATCCGCCAGGGACCGAAGGGGTCCTCCTGGTCCCAGAAACCGGCGACGTTGAGGTTGGGCACGGTGGAGGCGTGGATCGCCGAGACCCAGTCCTGGGATTTCCAGAAGGCGTCGTGGTCGGGATGCTCGATCGCCTCGCGGAAATAGGGGATCTCGCCGTGCAGCCAGGTCGTGTCGATCTGCTCGGCCGAGCCGGCGCGCAGGTACCAGGCATAGGTGTCGTACTGGTCGAAGGCGAAGTGGGTGTTGGCGGTCTTCGCCTGCTCTTCCATCACTGCGTATTCGAAGTCGTAGCTGAGGCGGAAGGCGCCATAGCGATGGTCGTCGTCGTTCATCCACTGGTCGCCCGGCGAGGCCTGCTCGCTGATCGCCTTGAGCGCCGGATGCGGGTTCAGCAGCATGGCCGCGGTGGTGTAGCCGTCATAGGAGACGCCCAGCGCGCCGACGCGGCCGTTGTTGTTCGGCACGTTCTTCACCAGCCAGTCGATCGTGTCCCACGCGTCGCGGGTCTCGATCGTCCCCTCGCCGGGCGTGAGGCGCGCGTCGCCGGAGATGGTGAAGGTCCCTTCTGACTTGAACCGCCCACGGATGTTCTGGATCACCAGGATGTAGCCGTCCTTCATCAGGGGCTGAAGCGAGGGGGGAAGGGCGGGGGGCAGCTTGTCGGGGACGCCATAGGGCGTGCGGCGGATAAGGATCGGCAGGGGCTCGGGGTGGCCGGCCGGGCGCATGATCACCGTCTGCAGCCGCACGCCGTCGCGCATGGGGATCATCACCTGCTCGAACGTACCCAGCGGCGAAGGCGCCTGCGACGGCGCGGCGTGGGGTGTCGGCGGCAGCAGGGCCCACGCCGGCGTCGCGGCGAGCAGGGCGAGGACGGCGCACAGAGCGGCAGTTTTCATGGTTCCCCCGCCTCGGGT
>JAFANN010000275.1 GCA_019232665.1 Caulobacteraceae bacterium
TCGCCTCCGGACAGGGTCGCCGGCCACGCGGCGAGCCGATGCGACAGCCCAACTTCCGCCAGGGCCCGCTCCGCCAGGGCCGGCGCATCGGCGCGCCGCAGACCTAAGGTGACGTTCTCCGCGACGCGCTTCCACGGCATCAGGCGCGGCTCCTGAAACACCACCGCCGGCCGCCCCGTCACCCGGACCGCGCCGGGATCGACCGGATCGAGCCCGGAAAGCGCGCGAAGGAGGGTTGTCTTGCCGGACCCGCTGCGCCCCAGCAGCGCGACGAATTCCCCAGGCCCAATCGAGAGGTCGAGTCCCTCCAGGACCGTCTGGAGGTCAAAGCGCCGGGTGAAGCCGCGCACTTCCACCGCGGGTTGGGACGCATCCGCCGTCAGGGTGGGCGCGAGTGGTCCGCCGGGACTCAGGACTGAATGAAGCTTGGGCGCCATGCCAGGGCCCTCCTTTCGGCGGCGCGCACCATTGCGTCCGCGGCGAGCCCGAGCAGCGCATAAATCACCAGGCAAACGACGATGATGTCCGTGCGCAGGAAGTCGCGGGCGTTGTTGATGAGATAGCCGAGCCCAGCCTGGGCGTTGATCTGCTCCGCCACCACGAGGACGAGGAGACCCACGCCAAGGGCGAAGCGCACGCCGAGCAGGAAGTTCGGCATGGCGGCCGGCAGGATGACGTGGCGCACGAGTTCGAGCCCGCGAAGGCCGAAGCTGCGCGCCGCCTCGACGAGCCGGGTGTCGACCCCACGCACCCCGCTGTAGAGGTTGAGGTAAACCGGGAAGGTCGCCGCAAGGGCGATCAGCGCCACCTTGGGCGTCTCGCCAATCCCGAACCAGACGATGAACAGCGGCGAGAGCGCCAGCACCGGGAGCGTTCGCAGCATCTGGACCGGCGGATCGATCGCCGCCTCGCCAAGCCGCGAGAGGCCGGCGGCGAGGGCCAGGGTGGAGCCGATGGTTATGCCGATCGCAAGGCCCACGGCGACCCGCAGGAAGGACACCAGCAGATTCCGGGCCAGTTCGCCCGAGGCGGCCAGGTCCCAGAACGTGTGCGCGACCGCGGAAGGCGCGGCGAGGACACGGGTGGGAATGACTCCGAGACGCGATCCGGCTTCCCACAGGAGAAGCAGGACGAGAGGCGAAACCCAGCGCGCCGCCGGCGCCGGTCGGGTCGCCGGACGCGTTCGCTTGTCCCGCCTCGAAGGGACACGGATCGAGAGGATCGCCGCCGCCACGCACACCTCGCCAGTTGGTGGGAGTGAGTGAGCGCCCAGGAGAGGGCGCCACAAAGGGAGTTGTCTTCGGGGGATGTTTAGAAGAGCTATAGGCGGAACCCGGGACGCCCCTGCGCCCCGGGGTCGGCGACCCTCAGCCCGCAGCGCGAACCGGCTCCGCCTCGCGCCTCGCGACCAGCTCCCGAACGAGGGGGATGAGGTCGCGGCCGTAGGCGATAGCGTCCTCCAGCGGATCGAAACCTCGGATCAGGAACGTGCTGACGCCCAGGTCCCAGTAGTCCAGCAAGGCTTCGGCCACCTGCTCGGGCGTGCCGACGAGGCCCGTGGAATTGCCGGACGCGCCCGTCACCGCCGCGACGCCCGTCCACAACCGCTTGTCGAGACGCGTCCCCTGCGCCGCGGCCTGCAGCAGCCGCTGCGAGCCCGCATTGGGGGGCGTGTGGTCGGCGACCTTCAGGCCCGCTTTTGCGCGCACCGCCTTCGTGCGCTCGACGATGTCGTCGGCGCGAGCCCAGGCCGCCTCCTCCGTTTCCGCAATCACTGGCCGTAGGGACAGACTGAATCGGACGGTCCGGCCGTGCCGGGCGGCGGCGACGCGCACGCGTGCGATGGTGTCGCGCACCTGCGCCTGGGTCTCGCCCCACAAAGCGTAGATGTCGGCGTGCTTGCCGGCCACCGGTATGGCCTCATCCGATGACCCGCCGAAGTAGATCGGCAGATGCGGACTCTGGAACGGCTTGATTGCGCCGAAGCCGCCTTTCACCTGGTAGAAGCGCCCGTCGTAATCGAACGGCGCCGCGCTGGTCCATTCGCGGCGGACGATATCGAGGTACTCGTCCGTGCGGGCGTAGCGGACATCCTTGGTGGTCCGATCGCCATCCTTGGCCATCTCGTCGTCGGAGCCCCCGGTGATGATGTGGACGGCGATCCGTCCGCCGGTGAGCTGGTCGAGAGTGGCCAGCTGGCGGGCCGCCACGGTGGGGGCGGTGAACCCTGGCCGATGCGCAATCATGAAGCCCAGTCGCGAGGTGATCGAAGCCGCATACGCCGCGAGATGCTGGCTCTCCGGCCCAGTTGAATGGAAGGCGATCAGGGCGCGGTCGAAACCGCCCTCGTCGTGGGCGCGGGCCGACGCCTCCACATAGTCGATGTCGAGAACCGGTCCGCTCGGCGGATGGATCTCGGACGAGTGCTGCGATCCGATGAAGCCAATGAATTCCACGGGCATGACGTTCTCCACGAGCTAAGGCCGAACGAGAATTCCAGCAGGGTTGGCCAAGATGGACCGGGCTGAACCTGAGCAGTGCTGCTCTGTGAGCGACGGGTTCACAGGACGAAGAACCCGTGAGTGGCGTCGCGCTCGAGCTGGTCGACCAGGCCGTACTCCCAGTCCAGGTACGCCTGCTTGGCCTCCGGCGCGTGGTCCGCGCCTTCGTAGGGGCGCCGGTAGACATCGACCGGCGAGTTGGCCGCACGCGGTAGGCCGCTCTCCATCGGCAGGCCTTCGGCGCGCCAGGCCGACGTGCCGCCCTCCAGCACCAGGGGCGCGCGGTCCGCTATGATCTCGAACTCGGGCGCAGCCAGGCGCGCCAAGTCGCCGTCGCAGGAGACGAGCACCACCTCGCGATCCAGCGGCAGGCGCTCCAGCGCCTCCGCGAGCTGCGCCCGTATGGCGAACCAGGCGCCGGGGATGTGGCCGCGGCGATGCGCGGGACTCGACTCCAGATCGACGACGGTCACGTCGCCGGAGGCAATGCGCGTGGACAGAGCCGGCACGTCGATCGTCTGGACTTGCGGAAGCGGCGGCGGCGTCGGCGTCCAGGGCCCGAGCGCCAGAAGAACATCGAATCCGCCGTCGAGGACGAGAACCTCCCACCCCATCTGCGCGAGCCAGGACGCGGTCATGTCGGCGCGCACACCGCGGTCGTCGGCCAGGACGATCCGCGCGCCGCGGACCGGAGCGAACACGTCGGTCTCCTGCACCAGCTGGCCGCCGGGCGCGCTGCGAAAGCCCGCGATGTGGCCGGCCGCAAACTCCTCAGGCGTGCGGACGTCGAAGCGGTAGAGGGTTCGCGAGCGATCCCGCGAAAGCTCGCCCAGCTGGTCGGGCGAGACGCGCCGAACGCCTGCCCGGTCGGCGACCGCCCGCGCCCGCAAGCGCGCATCCGTTTCCTCGGCGACGGAGGGATCGGGCGCCTTGCGGTCCTGGCCGTGATCCAGTCGCAGCCCGGCCAGCGTCCAGCCGATGGCGCCGTTGCGCAGAGCGAAGACGGGATTCGGCAGCCCCGCGTTGATGAGCGACTGAGCCCCGATGATGCTTCGGGTCCGCCCGGCGCAATTGACGATGATCGTCGTGGCCGGGTCCGGCGCGGCGGCGGCGGCGCGGAGGACGAGCTCGGCGCCAGGCGCCGACACCCCGCGCGGGATACTCATCGTGCGGTATTCGTCCCAGCGCCGCGCGTCCAGCACTGCGAGGTCGGCGCTCGTGTCGATCAGCGCCTTCGCTTCCTCCGCGGAGAGCGAGGGCGTGTGCCGCCGGGCCTCCACGAGCTCGCCGAACGCCTTGCTCGCAGAGTTGACGTCCTGGAAGAGCTCAAAACCTGCGCGACGCCAGCCCTCGAGTCCCCCCTCGAGCTCCCGCAGGTTGGCATAGCCGAGCGCGCGCAACTGCGCGGCGGCCGGCGGCGTCAGCCCCTCGCCATCGTCATAGAGGACGATCCGCACGTCCTTCCGAGGCAGACGGTCGACGGCCTCCAGCTCCAGGCGGCTGAGGGGCGTGTTGGCTGCGAACAGGGGATGGCCGCGGGCGAAGGCGTCCTCCTCGCGGAGATCGAGAAGCGCGATCTCGCACCGGGCGATCAGGTCCAGCCGCACTTGCTCGGGGGTTTGGGTCAGCATCACGCGTAGGACCCGCAGACTGGCTCGCGCAACGGCGGCAGACCGGCGTATCCGGACACGAACGGCAGGCGCGCGCCAGAGGCGTCGAACGTCGAGCGCCTCACCGTCCCGATGTCTGCGCCATAGACGTGGATACTCACCGAAACCTGATCGTGCCAGGCGTTGGCGACGCGATGAATATCGCCCACGCGGGGGGAAACGGCGACGACGTCGCCCGGATGGAGGCGGCGGGCCTCGCCGACCGGCCGCAGCGCGTCACCCACGACCGCATAGTTCTGGCAGAGCTCGGCGCCGCGCAGCATGCCCACGAGCCCCCAGACGGTATGGTCGTGTACAGGCGTGCCCTGGCCCGGCGCCCAGGCCATGCTGACTACGCAGAAGCGCGCCCAGGCATCGCGGTAGAGCAGGTACTGCCGATAGTCTCGCTTGCCGGGCTCGGCGTAGGCGCGGGGAAGCCAGTCGTCCCGCCCGACCAGTTCCGCCAGCATTGGGGCCGCGCGGGCGAGGATGGCCGCCTCGTCGGAGGTTTGCGCCACGAGCGCAGAGACCTCGGAGACGAAAGCGTCGAACCGGTCGTGTGGGCGCGAGGTCATCGCTTCAGACCAGGCTCGAGACGAACGAGGCGTCCCACAGGGGACGGACGTCCACCTTGGCCGGAATGACGCCCGCCCTGAAGAACGCGTCGGCGACGTTCTGCTGCGAGGCGATGGCGGCTTGCGACACCGGCAGAAGCGTCGACCGCGCGCTGCGTTCGGCGAACTGCTGCATATAGAGCTGCGCCGGCACGCCGGTGGCCTTCGCCAGAAGGTCGGCGTAGCGCCGGTCGTCAGCGTTGATCCACGCCAGCACCCGCCGGTAGCGCTGCAGGTAGTCGGCGATGGCGGCGCGCCTGCCGGAATCGGCGAGCGCCTCGCTCGAAGCCGCCACGACGTAGTTGCCCGACAGGCGACCCAGCCCAGTGGTAAGGACGCGCGCGCCGGCGGCCCGCGCCTGCTGCACGATCACACCGTAGACGACCCAGGCGTCGAGGGCGCCCTGCTGGAACGCCGCCAGGCCGTCCTGAGGCGAGAGCGCGACAGGGGTGATGTCGCCCCACGAAAGGCGAGCCTCGTCGAGCAGTTTGAGAAGGATGTACTGCGAGGTCGTCGCCCGGACATAGCCGACACGCCGGCCCCGAAGGTCGGCCACCGTGGAAAGCTTCGAGCCGGCCGGGACCAGCACCACCTGGTTGTTCACGTCGCTGCGCAGGACGGCGATGATCCGCACCAGATTGCCCGGGGCGTCGGCGACGAACACGGGTGGGATCTCGCTCATACCACCTATGTCGATCGCCCTGGCGTTGATCGCCTGGGCGATCAGGGTCCCGCTGGCGAACTGGGCCTCGGTGAGGTGGTACGGCGCGCCGCCCTGCCCCGCCTCACGGAAGAAGCTGTCGGGGTTGCCGCGGTAGGTCGCGCCCCTCAGCGTCACGTCCGTGAGGTTCGCCGCGCCTGGGTGACGGGGGCCGCACGCGGCCAGCGCCAGACCGCCCCCCACCACCATCCGACGATCGGGCAGGACGAGGGCCATCAGTCGAACAGGTCCGGTTCTTCTTCGGTGACGACGTCCCAGTACGGCTGGAAGGCGTAGAAGCCGCCGATCTCGCTTCCCACCTGGCCAGCCGTATGCCGCGCCACCGCCTCCGGCATCGGCTTGGTCTTCCCCGCGGCTTCGGCCAGCAGTTGGACCTGGCAGGCGTTCTCGAGGGCGAGATAGCGCCAGACCGCCGCCTCCACCGAGGCGCCGACGGTGAGGATCCCATGGTTCTGCAGGATCACCGCCTTCCTTCGGCCAAGCGACCGGGCGATCTTCTCGCCCTCGCTGGTGTCGAGCACGACGCCGGAGAAGTCCTCGAACAGGGCGTGGTCGTCGTAGAAGGCGGCGGAGTCCTGGGTCAGCGGATCGAGCAGGCGCCCGAGCGCCGACCACGCCTTGCCGTAGAGGGAATGTGAGTGGGCGGCGGCGACGACGTCCGGCCGCGCCTTGTGCAGCTCCGAATGGATGGCGAAGGCGGCGCGGTTGAGGCGCGGCTGAGCGACCTCGGGGGGTTCGAGGATGGCGCCCTCATGATCGACGAGCATCAGGTCGGACACTTTGATCCGGCTGAAGTGGACGCCCAGCGGATTGACCCAGAAACGATCGGCGTGCTCGGGGTCTCGCGCGGTGATGTGGCCCGCCCCTCCCATGTCGAAGCCGCTGCGGCCGAACAGGCGATACGACGCGGCCAGCCGCTGCTTACGGTAGAGCCGCTCCAGCTCGACCGTCGGCTGCACGGGCAGCGGCGCGTCCCTCGACACGGGAAAGACGGTCTCGATCTTGGC
>JAFANN010000315.1 GCA_019232665.1 Caulobacteraceae bacterium
GCGTCGCGGATCATGTGCGCCTGGTTGGGCGGGACGATGGGATCGTCGGCGCCTTGCAGGATCAGCAGCGGGGTCCTGAACCGGTCGAGGTGATGGATGGGCGAGCGGGCCTCATAGACCGCCTTCGCCTCCGGCCAGGGGCCGATCAGACCGTCGAGATAGCGGCTCTCGAACTTGTGCGTGTCGCGGGCGAGAGCCTCGAGATCGGCTACTCCGTAGAAATCACCGCCGGCGGAGAAGACGTCGCTCTGGGCGAGGGCGGCCAGGACGGTGAAGCCGCCGGCGCTGCCGCCGTGGATGGCGATCCTCGCCGGATCGACCCGACCGGCGTCGGCGAGGTTTCGCGCCGCGGCGATCACGTCCTCGACGTCGACCACGCCCCACTGGCCGTCGAGCAGGTTGCGATAGGCGCGGCCGTAGCCGGACGATCCGCCGTAATCGACATCGACCACCGCGAAGCCGCGGCTCGTCCAATACTGAATGCCGAGGCTGAAGGCGCTGGAGGCCGAGCCGGTCGGCCCGCCATGCGCCTGGACGATCAGGGGCGGCTTCTCGCCGGCTGGGCCCCGGAAATCTGCATTGGCGGGCGGATAGTAGAGGGCGTGGGCGGTGCGCCCGCCGGCGCTGGGGAAGCTGATCGGCTCGGCGACCGAGACATCGTCCATCCGCAGACTCACTGGCGAGGGCCGGCGGACGACCTCGCAGGCGCCCGTGGCCATGTCGATGACCACCACGGCCGCAGTCTGCGCGGCGCTGTAGCCGATCGCTGCGATGCGGGTCGCGTCCAGGGCGCAGATCGAGCCGAGCGCGGCGAAAGCCGTGGCGAGCGGTTCGGCGGTACCCGCGACCGGGTCGATGGCGAATAGACTGTGACGTCCCCCTTCCTGCGCGGCAGCGACGATGCGCTCGCCGATGACGGCGTAGTGCGAGCCGCCCAGGGTCCACATCGGGCCGCCGAACTCCGCTGCGCGCGGCAGGATCGGTCGCGGCGCGCCGCCACGATCGTCGTAGAGGTTCCAAAAGCCGCTCTCATCGGAGAGCCAGACGAGCGTCCCGTCGTCAGCCCACTTCGGTTCAATGACCGAAATTGCCTGACCGCCGGCGACCTGCCGACGGTTTTCGAGCCCCGTTGCGCCGAGGTCGGCGACGTAGAGGCGCGTCGCGTCCCACGGCATGGCCGGGAAGTCCCAGGCGATCCAGGCGAGCCGTTTCCCGTCCGGGCTCACCCGCGGACAGGCGACGAAGTCGCTGACCCCGAACAGGATCTCGCCAGGGTCGCCTGACCGGCCGGAGAGGCGGACGACTGCATTGCGCACGTTCGCCGGATCCGTGTGGTCCTCGCGGACGGCGATAAGTTCGCCGCCAGGCGCCGGAACGGCGTCGGCGAAGCGGTAGCCTTCGGGGGTCATCGGCTCGGGCGCCGTCCCGCCAGACTGACGATAGAGCCGCTGGTCGCGGAAGTGGCTGAACCAGAGGCCGTCCGGGGCGACGACGAAGGGCGCGCCACCGTATTCGTGCACGCGCGTGCGGGCGTTGAAGCCCTCGGGCGTGAGCTGTCGCACGCCATCGGCGAGGGTCATCACGACCTGGCGGCCGCCCTCCTCCGGTCGCGTCTCGATCCAGTAGAGGCGGCCGTCGACCGCGCGGAGGTCGGCGAGGCCGATCGCCCCTTGCGCCAGGCTCGCGGCGGTCACCGGCGAGCGCCAGGCGCCGTAGGGTCTTTCTTCGCTCATGACCTCCCTTTCCCGACACGGGGCTCGAGGCTCATGAAGCAGGAAGAAGGGCCTCCGGCATAGCCTCGCCAGCGCTCAGTCGGCAGCCATATCGCGCGCGAGAGTGAGGAAGGCGTCGCCCGCCTTGCTGCGGAAGCGCTCCTTGTGGCGCAGGACGTAGTAGGGCCGGGCCGGAAGCTGGAAGCTGACCTGACACACGTGACCGGCTTCGAGGGCGGGTCGGGCCACGCTGGCTGATATGGCCGTGGCGCCCAGCCCCGCCTGAACGGCGGCGAGGATCGCCTCGTTCGCTGGCAGGGTCAGTGCGACGGGCAGAGACCCTGGGTCGACGCCATAGGATCTCACGGCCGCCTCGAACGCAGAGCGTGTGCCCGACCCCTGCTCGCGCAGGACCCAGCTTGTTTGTGAGAGATCGGCCGCCCCGATCTCCGCGCCGGCGGTCCACGGATGGTCGCAGCCCACCACGACGATCAACTGATCGTGGCCGATCGGCTGACGCGAGAGGACTGGATCGTCGACCTCGCCTTCGACCAGGCCAAGCTCCGCATAGGATTCGGCGACCGCCTTGGCCACCTCGGCGGTATTGCCGATCTGGATGTCGATCTCGATGCCCGGATGGGCCTGGCGATAGGCGACGATGCGTTCGGGCAGCCAGTAGCTGGCGATGGTCTGACTGGCGTGGACTGATAGCCTGCCCCGCTTCAGACCGCCCAGGTCGGCGAGGGCGGTCTCCGCCGCGGTGGCGCGCGCGAGCACGGCCCGCGCCTCCTCAAGGAAGACCTGGCCGTTCTGGTTGAGCACGATGTTGCGTCCGACACGGTCGAACAGACGCACGTCGTGGCGGTTCTCCAGCGCGGCGATTGCCGAGCTGACGGCGGACTGGGTCAGATGCAACTCGGCCGCGGCCTGGGTCACGTGCTGGCGCTCGGCGACCGCGACGAAGATGCGAAGTTGTTCAAGCGTCATGAGAAAGTTCAGGGTCCCGTCGGAGTCCCCAGCAACTACCTTACCGGTAAGACGAGGAACTCCAGATTATCTTCGCCATGGTTAGCTCGCCGCGACCGGCGTCGCGAGGATCGATCCCCGCCGGGACGCCAACGCCTAGAGCTTGGCCACAAGCCAGATGTCGGCGGCCGTGAGGATGGCGAAGCCGGCCCAGGCCAGGACGGCCAGCCAGGCGGGCGAAGCAAATTCGCCCATCCAGCGGCGATCGCCGGTGATCCGCAGGAGCGGATAGAGGGTGAACGGAAGCTGGACCGCCAACACCACCTGGCTCCCCACCAGCAGGGTCCCCACAGCCCCCGGGCCCAGGAGGAGAACGCCGGCGAGCGCCGGCGCCACGGCCAGGCCGCGGGTCACGACCCGCCTCTGCCAGCAGGGGATCCGGAGATCCAGGAAGCCCTCCAGGATAACCTGCCCAGCGATTGTCCCGGTGAAGGTGGCGCTCTGACCGGACGCCAGGAGGCCAACCGCGAAGAGCACGCCCGCCACCCCTGCGCCGGTCGCCGGCGAGAGGAGCCGGTGGGCGTCCTCGATGGTCGCCACGCCGGTCAGCCCGTGGGCGTGGAATGCACCAGCCGCCAGGATCAGGAGGGCGGCGTTCACCACAGTCGCCCCGACAAGCGCGGTCGTGGTGTCCAGGGCGTTGAACCGCATGGCCATCGGAATGCCGTCAGGCTCGATCCTGCGGGTCTGCACCACAGAGGAGTGCAGGAACAGGTTGTGGGGCATCAGGGTCGCGCCGACGATGCCGAGGGCGAGGTAGAGCCCCATCGGATTGCGCACGCTGGCGAGGTTCGGCGTCAGGCCGCGCAGGATGTCGCCAATGTTCGGGTGCGACAGGACCGCCTCGACGGTGACGCAGAGCGCGATCGTGCTCACCAGGGCGAGAATGATCGCTTCGACCCGTCGGAAGCCGGCGCCCTTGAGGCCCAGCACCAGGAACAGGTCGAGGGTCGTGATGAGGATTCCCACCGCGACGGGAACGCGGAACAGCAGCTCAAGCGCCAGCGCCCCGCCCAGGACCTCGGCGACGTCGGTGGCCACAATCGCCAGTTCGGCGAGCAGCCAGAGCCCGATGCGCGCGCCGCGTGGGTAACGGCGAGCGCATGCCTGGGCGAGGTCGAGGCCGGTGGCCACGCCCAGGCGGGCCGACAGGATCTGGAACAGGATCGCCGCGGCGCCCGAGCCAACGACGACGAAAAGCAGCGCCTCGCCGAGCCTGGAGCCAGCCTCGATGTCGGTCGCCCAGTTTCCCGGGTCCATGTAGCCCACGGCGACCAGAAGGCCCGGGCCGAGAAACACCAGAGCGCGCTTGAGCAGGGACGCGCCCAGGGGAACCTGGACGGAACCTTCCACCTCGCCCGGGCAGAACGGCGCCGTGGCGATGGTTGGAAAGCCCAGGCGCGCAAGAACGCCGGCCTTCGAAGGCAGTCGGCCGTGCATGGCAGAAC
>JAFANN010000321.1 GCA_019232665.1 Caulobacteraceae bacterium
CCAGGGCGCGCAGGCGCTCGGCGAATGTTTCGCCAGCGGTGGCAATGACCCGGGCGCCGCGCATAAGCGCCATCTGGACGGCGCCGAAGCCGATCATGGTCCCAGCGCCGCTGACGAGAAGCGTGTGTTCCGGTCCCACGCCAAGCCAGTCGATGTTACGGTACGCTGTCTCGACGACCATCGGCAAAGACGCGCCCTCTGTCATGTCGAGGCCTGGCGGAACTCCAGTCCAGTGGTCCAGGATCGCGTACTCCGAGGCCCCGGCGCTTGCGTGGTCGGCATAGTTGGCCGGGCCAAGCACGGGATCGCCGATGCTGACGGCGGCGACTCCGTCGCCCACCGCGTCGACGATTCCAGATACGTCCAGCCCGATTCCGCGCGGCAGTTTGCGCGCGAACAGGCCCCGGCAGAGCGCCCAGTCGGCTGGGTTGAGCCCACAGGCGCGTACCTGCACGCGAATGCTGCCTGGACCGGGATCGGGGACCGGCGCCTCCTCGAGCCGCAGCACGTTCGTTGGGTCGCCATAGGCGTGGAATCGGAGCGTTCTCATCACTGGTTGCGTCCGTTATGTCAGTTACTGACGTATAAGCGTAGAGACAGTGACTGACAATAGGATTAGGGTAGACCCATGCCGCGAAGTGGAGAGGAGGCGCGCCGCCGCCTCCAGCAGGCGACCCTGGAGCTGTTCCTCGAGCGCGGCTACGACGCTACGACGACGGCCGAGATCGCCGCCAGGGCCGGCGTCACCGAGCGGACCTTCTTTCGGCACTTCCTGGACAAGCGCGAGGCCCTGTTCGACGGGGAGGAGGCGTTCCGGGACGCCCTGAGTAACGCCGTCCTCGAAGCGCCAGCGGACCTCGACCCGATGGGGGCCCTGCTCTTCGCCTTTGGCTCGGTTGAGAAGACGCTCGCGGACAACCGCTCTTTCTCCGAGCCTCGCGCCGTCGTCATCGCACGGACACCGGCGCTACAGGAGCGCGTGCTGACCAAGACGGCGGGCCTGATCGCCGCCCTGTCCGGAGCGCTGCGCCGACGCGGCGTAGAAGGACAGGTCGCAAATCTCGCGGCCCAGGTGGGAATGGCGACCTTCAGCTACGCCGCGAGCCGCTGGGCCGAGGAGCCGGCATTGGCACTAGGCGCGCACTTGGCGCGCGCGTTCGAGGAGTTGCAGAGCCTGTCCTCCTCGACGAGCAGACCTGGCGCGGACCGCTGACGACATGCGGCGGTTGCCGAAGAGACGACTGGAGCGTTTCGGCTCGGCCCGGAACCTCCGCGGCGACGGATAGAGAGGTTTCCAAAATGGGCCGCGTGATCGTCGTGCGGGACCAGATGCAGGACGGGTACCGCTACGAACTGACCGCGCCGGCGGGCAAGGCGTTCGCGGCGGAGTTCAATCCCGACCTGACGCCGGCGGAGATGCTGGAGCTGGGCGTCTTTGGCGGCAAGTACATGACCGACTGCCGGGCCGAGTTCCCGCGCGCGTGGTTCGCCAAAGCGAAGCTCTCCCCCTCTGGCAAGGACCCCGCGCTCAACTACTTCGGGGTTGACGCCAGCCAGCCGCTGGCGGTGTGGCGCGCCAAGGGCTGGGTCCATCCGGACGATCCGCGCGGCTGGTTCCAATGGTACTGCCGCTACTATCTGGGCCGCCGTCTTCCCGGCGAGGACGACCGACAGATCGGCCGCTGGAAGGCGATGCGTCGCCATGTCGCTCAGGTGAGGCGCAACTGCGCGCACGGCGATCTTTTCTGCCGGCCCAGGCAGCGGCAGGCGCTGTTGCACTGGGCGTACGACAGCAGGGTGATCTGAAGGATCGGGTTCGGGGCTTCAGACATCGATCACCACATCCCCTCGCGGACGCGAGCAGCAGATCAGCAGATTTCCCCCCGCCGGCGGGTCCAGCGGTTCGGGGTCATAATCCACGGCGCCGGAGATCAGGCCGCTTTCGCAGTTGTGGCAGACGCCTGTGCGGCAGGACCAGCGGACGGGGACGTCGCAGGCCTCCGCCAGTTCGAGCAGGCTCTGCTCGCGATCGCGCCAGCGCACGGCGAGGCCGCTTCGGGCGAAGGACACCATCGGACCGGCGCCTTCGGGACCACCCGGTGCGTGCGGCGCGCGCGCTGCGGCGCTGACCACGCCGGGGGTCAGGGCGGGCAGGCCGGCGAACAGCTCCGAGCGGATCCTCTTCGGGCGCGCGCCCCAGCTTGCCAGGCTTGCAGTGAGCCCGGTGATGAACGCCGATGGCCCGCAAAGATAGAAATCCGAATCGCGCGGGACGCCCAGCGCGGTGAAGGCGTCGACGCCAAGTCGACCGCTCGCGTCGAAGTCCTCGCCTTCGCGGTCGTTGTCCGTCGGCCGGGTGAACCAGACATGGGAGCGGGCGTGCGGCAGTGCGGCGAGCAGCCGGCGCGCTTCGTCTCCAAGAGCAAGCGACTGGCCGTTGCGGTCGGCGTGCAGCCACCAGATCTGCCTGCGCGAGCCGCTCTTGGCGAGGTCGTGCAACATCGCCAGGACCGGAGTGACGCCGATGCCGCCGCTCAGCAGCGCCACAGGTCCATCGCCCGGCTGCAGGGTGAACTCGCCGCGGGGTTGGCTGATGTCGATCACGTCGCCGGGGTGGACTCGTGCGCTCAGGAAGGCGCCCGCCGCGCCGTTCGGCGCGATCTTGACCGTAATGCGGTACGCCGCGTCGGAAGGTTGGCCGGACAGCGAATAGCTGCGGAAGAGAAGCTTCCCGTCAGGCTGCGGCCGCAGGCGCAGGACGACGTATTGACCGGGCAGGGGAACTGTCAGCCGTTCGCCGTCCACGGGCTGCAGGTCGAGGGACCTGACGTCCTCGCATTCTTCGGTGATGCGCACGACCCGCATGGCTCGGAAGCCCGGCGCCGTCGCGTGGGTGGCCGCGCTGGGCGCCAGCCCGACGTTGCCTGTCCGGCCCGCGCCCGCTTCGAGCAGACTCTCGAACGACTGGCGCCAGCCCGGCGACAGGGCGGGGATCTGCAGCGCCTTCTCGAGATCCTCTTTTGGGTGATGCGATGAGTAGAGCAGGGCGTTGATCGCCGTCACCGACATGCCCTGCGGGCCTTCGGACACGAACTCGATCGCGTCGCCGGCGCCGACCTCGCCTTCCTCGAGGACCCGAAAGTAGAAACCGGGCCTGCCGCTTCCCGTCAGCAGCGAGGCCATCTGCGGGTGGTCCGTGCGGATGCCGACCCGGTAGCAGGTCACGCGCGGCTGGCTGACTTCGAAGAGGGCGGATCCGATCCGATAGCGGTCGCCGATGCATACCTCTTCGTCCGCGAGGCCCTCGACCGTGAAGTTCTCGCCGAACTGGCCGTGGACGAGGTCGCGTCGGCTTAGCCGCTCCTCCCAGTAGCGGTAGGATCCGAGCTGATAGACGAAGACGGCGCGTTGCTCTCCGCCGTGACCGGCGAGATCGCCTTGCCCGTCCCCTTCGAGGTTGAGCCGGGATACACGGCGGCGGCCCTGCACAGGGTCCTTCCAGATTCCGGTGTGAACGATCTTTCCGCGCCACGAAATGTCGCGCGGCATGCCGACGTTCACCGAAATCAGCCGGCCTTCGGAGCGCGTCGTCATCGGACTATCAGCTTCCGGCGCGTGCCCCGCGATCTCTGCCCGACGTCTGCA
>JAFANN010000011.1 GCA_019232665.1 Caulobacteraceae bacterium
GACCAGAAGGATCCGCAATTGTCGCCGATCTACGGCGACTTTCACGGTTTCCCGCCGGCGATCCTGACCACCGGCACGCGCGATCTGTTCCTGAGCAACACCGTGCGCACGCACCGGAAGCTGCGCAGAGCGGGGGTCGAGGCGCAGCTGCAAGTCTTCGAGGGCGTCTCCCACGCGCAATACCAGCTCGACGCCGACACTCCCGAGTCGAAGGAGGCGTTCGAGGAGATCGCGCGATTCCTCGACGCGCATCTGGGGAAGTGAGTGAAAATCCCCGCCAAATCAACCGTGCGGGACAGGGCGGATGCGAAGACGCGGAGAGTATCCGCCAGAACGCGATGGCGACATTTTCGGCAAGCGGCCGTTGTCGCGCTCCGCCTTGGCGCCTGAAAGCGGCCTCCTCGAGCGGCAGCTTTGAGCCGGGACCGGTCAGATCGCCGCCGCCTGTCAGAGTTCGCCACTCCGTTCTGCCGGCCAGAGCGGCCGGTGAAGCCCCAAGCGGAGTTGCCGCCGGGCGTCAGCAAGGCGCCAAACTCGGCCATGGTTCGGTCACGCTGGGCGGCGCAGAAAGCGGACGCCCAAACCGGCATTGAGCCAACTCCTGCCCTCGGCGCCCCGACTTCGCGTCCTTAGAAATCCGGCAGATCGGGCCCCGAGTCCTCTCCAGCGTGCGCACGCTGACGGATGTCGCGGTTGTTTTCGGAGAAAGGACACTTTCCGGCGCCGCCCACGGCGATTGCGCCCCAGTTACGCAAGGAACTCGAGTACGGCCCGGCGGCAGGCGTCAGGCTCCTGCAACCACATCTGGTGGCCGGCACGGTCGAACACGATCCGTCGTGCATCCGGCAGGAGACGCGTCAGCTCTGCGTCGATCAGGCGGAGGAACGGATAGGACTTGGCGCCCGACAGGAGAAGCGCCGGCGCGGATATGCGGCGGACAGCGTCGGGATCCAGTACGGGAAATAGCTCGCCCGTGGTCATCATCACGTCCCACTCGTGCGCGTCCCGCAAGGTCTCGCGTTTGGCTGCATCCGGCATCTTCTCCCAAGCCCGGGGATCGCCGAAGACGTAGTCGATGAAGACGGCCACGCCCGCCTCGCGATCGCCGCGGGTGAAGGCTGCATGCATCGGGGCGACCATGCGAGCCTGGATGTCATCGAACATGGCCCGGCCCTCGGCCGCCTCAGGCCCCGAGAGAGAGCCGAGGAGGGAGACCGCCGGCGCCTCGCAAAGCACGATCCGGTTCACCAGATCGGGCCGCAGAGATGCCAGGAACAGGGCCGTGAGCGCGCCGTAGGAGTGGCCCACGACGTCGACCCGCTTCAGGCCTAACCGCTCGATCAGCCGCGCCAAGTCTTGCGCGTCGACCACGGCGGAATAGCCGGGTCGGGCGGGATTGTCGTTCGGGACATTGTAGCGGCGGCTGTAGGCGACGACGCGATGGGCGCCGGAGAACGGCCCGACCTGATCGCTCCAGTAGCCGCCGTCGCTGAGCGAGCCGTGCACGAAAACCACCGGCGCGCCTTTCCCAGCCTCCACGTAGTGCAGCGCGATCCCGTCGCCCAGCTCGACGAGCCGGATGTCGGGGGCCGCATCGTCAGGGCCGGCCCGAACCGGCGCGGCGGCGGCCAGCGCCGCAACCCCCAGAACGGCGTCCCTGCGCGAAAGAACGGGCATCCCAGGCCTCCTCATTCTCGGATGGGATCTCCGACCGCTTTGGGGTCGCGAGCGGTCTTTCGCTCTTGTGCGAACGGCGGACGGCAGCCTACTCGGCGCAGCATGCCGCCCGGAAGCGGACGCGGCCAATGTCGGGCACGGGTGGAAAGGGTCCTTGGACCGGCGCCGATGAGCGGACATCCAGTCCAAGGACCAGCTTCGCCTTGGCGCGCGCTGAAATCGGCCCATGCCCTGGCGGGATTCGGCTTGCCCTCAGATCGCGGTTGCCGGCTGGGGCCGGCGCGCGCGGCGTAGCCGCCCCTTCATCTTAAGGCCATCGCGCATGTTGAGGCCGAGAAGCGTGAGGTTCGGCGCGCCGGCGACGTGTTCGAGGGCCTGGACTAGGTAGAAATTCAGGTCGAACTGTCCAGCCTGCGCCTTGAATGCGAGGAACAGCGCCCATGGGATGAGCACCGGCTATGCGACACAAACGTTGGGGACTGCGATCTTCCGGAAGAGGTGCGGGGCCGCCACGACCGATGAGGGGTAGGCCGTGAGCTTCGACACGAACTCAGGGTGCGAGAACGCTGCGGAGAATGCGGCCGTGGACTCCCAAACCGCGTAGTTCAGGTAGGTGACGCTGTCGCCGATCGCGCGGTGAAGCTGGGTCGAGATGAAACCTGGCTGGCGCTTCATGAAAAGGGCGTCGTCCTCCCAGGCCTTGAGCAGCGCCAGCTCGTCGGCCGCGTCTAGCGTGAACAGGTTAACGAGCACGACGGGCGAGGCCTCGACGGCGAGTTGACGCTCGATCGGGAAGGACGGATCGAGCGGGCGAAGCATGGACATGACATACCTCGTATTGAAATTATAATGTCAACATGACAATGCCGACTTGTGACTAATTGTCATTAGGGCGTCAATGGTATTTTATGGTGACAAATGCCCGAACCGAAGCGGACCCCAGCCGGCGAGGCCATGACGCCCCTCATTCTCGACATGCTCAGGCTCAACAGCCTGATCCTGACTTCGGGCGATCGTCTGGTGGCGGGGTTGGGTCTGACGAGCGCCCGCTGGCAAGTTCTGGGCGCTATCGACGCGGCTGAACGGCCTCAGCCCGTGGCCTGGCTCGCCCGCGACATCGGCGGTAACCGGCAGAACGTGCAGCGGATCGTCAATGATCTGCACCGCGCTGGCTTGCTCACGTTCGAGCCGAACCCACACCATCGACGCGCGCAGTTGGTCGTCATGACCGAGAAGGGGCGCAAGGCCTTCGCCGCCGCCATGAATTTGCAAGCCCCGTGGGTGAACCGTCTGACCGAGGGTCTTACGGTCAAGGAGATCGAGCTAGTCCGCTGCGTGGTGGCCGGATTGCCGGATTGCCTGGAACTGGGGCAGGAAGCGAACAATTCGAACGTCTCATGAGGCTCGGTAACGGTCGTCGGCGCCATGCCAGCAAGAGGACGTTCGTCGGCCTGCAGTCCGGGAGCTTGAGTGATGATGGAGTCCGTTCCGGGCGCGCTGAAGAAGAACGGAGCACAAGTCTACTCAGCGCCATCCACGATGCTTCTGTAAGCGCTTTGGCACGCGGGAGGCCCCTCGCGCCTCAGAAGTTCGTGGCTGAACGTAATGATGGCGACGACGGCGGCCACTACAGTGATCACCATCGAAACAGTAGGGTTTCCAATTCTCCAATCGCGGTCAGCAAGAAACATTTTGATGCCAGCGGGACCCGAAGCCGACCACCAAAACAATACGCATGAGAACACCCCACAGCATATCGCGTCAAAGAAAAGCTCGGATGCGAGCGGGCGTAGGTGAACAAGGTCGGGAGGGAGAGCCCACCAAGACAACCCAACTCCGGCGAGATAGACCGCGAGAACAAAGAGAACCGCCGCCGCGATAAGGCCGACAAGTGTCGAACCATTGCGACGCCTCTCGCCGCCGCTCCCACTTCCAGCTTCTTCGGTCATCCGCGTCTCACTGGAGGGTCTCAGCGCTCGCATTTCGAGACCACGTTACGTTATCACCATCATGGACTACACTCGATCATGTCCCTAGCGGAGCGCCCTCGTCGGAAACGTGGCCCAGACGCTGATCCAAACGCGGACATGGGTGTCTGAATGACAGAACCGGAGCTGGCTCCGGCTCTGGCTGCGATTGGGACTGGAAGGGGATGGGGTCCAACCTTTCCGCACCCAGAGACAGGGTATGGCTGGAAGGGTCGTGAGCGGCTCTTCGCCCGGCGCCGTAAAATCCCGGCACGGGCCAAAAAGCGGACCTCGCAAAGGTCGGCTCAGGGTGGAAAGTGTTGAAGAAGTCGGCGGTCTGAGGCGCAGACGGAAATGGTGCTGGTGGCGGCTTGCCGGTCTCGGCGCAGATCCGAAGGCCGCTGACCACCCGGAAGACGATGTTCCAGATAATTTGGATGAAGATCACGAACACGGCCGCCCCCTCGAACGCATGGCGGGCCACGAAGAAGGCTGGGATCACCGGAAGGAAGGCGAGGACCGGTACGGACTGGAGGACGTCGGCCAAAGGCAGCTCTGGCGGACTGCTGGCCATCAACAGCGCAAGAGGGATAGCAACGACGAGTGAGAAGACGAAAGCCTCGAGCATCCGGAAAAAAGGTGTTCGCA
>JAFANN010000135.1 GCA_019232665.1 Caulobacteraceae bacterium
CCTGTTGGGGTGGACGGCCCCCGAACGGCATCGATGTGCCAAGGTGGTGTCGTCGAAGACCCAACGAAGGGAGCCGTCCGTGGACCAGATTACGCGCATTTTCGTCGACACGTCGAAGAGTGTTTTCCAGCTGCATGGGGTGGACGCGCAGGAGCGGGTGGTAATCCGCCGCAAGCTGCGGCGCAGCCAGTTTCTGGACTTCTTCCGCCGCCTGCCGCCGACGGTGGTCGGGCTGGAGGCGTGCGGCGCCTCGCACTATTGGGCGCGCGAGCTGCGCGCGCTGGGGCACGAGGTGCGGCTGACCGCGCCGCAGCACGTCAAGAGATACCTCAAGCGGAACAAGAACGACGGGCGGGACGCGGAGGCCGGCTGCGAGGCGATGAGCCGCCCGACGATGTGGTTCGTGCCGGTCAAGAGCGCCGAGCAACAGGCGGCGCTGATGCTGGCCAAGCGGCGCGAGGGGCTGGTGCGCGACCAGACGCGGATAGCCAACCGCATCCGCGGCCATGCGGCGGAGTTCGGCTTCGCCGCGCCCAAGGGGCTGGGCGCGATCGGCCCGCTGCTGGCCCGGATCGAGGAGGACCCGCACGTACCGGAGCTGGCGCGCGCGCTGTTCGCCGATCTGGGCCGCGACTTCGCCTATGCGCAGGCCGCCGTGGCGAAGGTCGACGAGCAGCTGAACGCCTGGCATCGCGCCAACTCCGTCAGCCAGGCGCTGGCGAAGATCCCCGGCGTCGGCCCGATCGGGGCGGCGCTGCTGGTGCTCAAGACGCCCGAGCCGAACCTCTTCCGGTCAAGCCGCGACTTCGCCGCCTGGCTGGGCCTCACCCCCACCGACCACTCCACCGCCGGCAAGCTCCGCCTGGGCGTGATCACCCGCGCGGGCGATGAGATGCTGCGAAGCGTGCTGGTCACCGGCGCCACCGCCATCGTCAGCAACGCCCGGCGCGGCCGCGGCAAGGGGGTCACGCCCTGGCTGCTGCGGCTGGTGGCGCGCAAGCCGCCCAAGCTCGCCGCCGTCGCCCTGGCCAACAAGATCGCCCGCATCGCCTGGGCGATCATGGCCCGAGGCGAGCTCTATGATCCCCAACGCGCCCTGATCGCCTGAGGCGAGCCTGCGCCCGAGCTCTCGCCGCCTCGAGGCCGCTGCGCGCCGCTTAAGCGGTGGCGCTGACGCGCCAGCCTCGACCCGCCGAGCCCTCCGGCGCTCCAGCTCACCAGGCGATCAGCGCCACCCCCGCACGCCGGCTCCGCCGGCGCGCCGATGTCTGCAAGGAGCAGTTGGCGACGATCGACCCAAAGCCTGCGAGACACACCGAGGGACCCAATGGCCCGTTCGAGGTCGCTCCACCTGTTCGGACTCGCAGCGCGAAAACCAGCTTGGCCCCGGATCAGCACCGAACCCCGTAGGCCGGACATATGGAAGACAGCATCGACCTCGCCGCCGCCGCACCCTTGAGACACGGGGGCCGTCCACATATGGGTCCCGGGTCGTCGCTTCACCCGGCTTACGCCAGGTTCGCTACCGCCCGGGATGACAAAGGGAGGGGCGATCGAGGTTTGCAACAGCCCCCTCGGAAGAAGCCCCCCTCATATCCTCCCGATCAGCACAAGGATGATCACGATGATCAGGATGAGCCCAAGTCCGCCGCTGGGATAATAGCCCCACCCCCGGCTCCAGCCCCAACTCGGCAGCGCGCCGAGGAGAGCGAGTATGAGTATGATGATGAGGATCGTTCCGAGCATCCTGCCCTCCGAAACCAGCCCTCGCCTTTTCACCAGCGTTGGCGCCTTTGGACTGCACTAATGAAGACCAAAGGCCACGGTTCCTCGGGATCGGCGCCCCAGACGCTCCTAATTTCTAGATGACTCGCCCCTTGAGCGTTCCGAGCCAGGGAACCAGGTGTTCATTGACCTCGGCCGGCCGCTCCTGCTGGGTCCAGTGACCGCAGCCCTCCAGCACATGCGCCGCCTCCAGGTTCGGCACGAACCCTCTCATCACCGCGATCGGGTCCTCCATGGCTCCGAAACCATTGAAGGCGCCGTCTTTATTGCCCGCCATGAAGAAGGCGGGCTGGGTGAGCCGGCGATCCTTGAACTGCTGCAGGTAGTGGAAGTCCCGCGTGTGGTTCCGATACCTGCTCAGAGGGCCGAAGAACCCGGACCCTTCGAATTCATGGACGTAGTAGTTGATGTCGGCCTCGGTCAGCCAAGCCGGAAACGGATCCGGATCGGGCATTCCGTCCAGCAGAGCGGCGCTTGAATCCTTGAGGAAGGCGGTCTGGATCTTGGAGAGGTCCACGTCGCCCGAGGCGATGTAGAAGAACTTCCTCAGGAAATCGCGTGGGTTGGGGTCGAAGACCGCCTCCGCCCTGCCCGGCTCCCGGAAGTAGGACTGGTAGAAGAACAGGTTCTTATCGTCGAACCGCTCCTTGATGATGTCGTCGAAAGAGCGCGTCGGCACGCCGGTGTAGACGACCGATAGGGTGGCGAAGGCGGTAAACCGGTCCGGGTGGATCAGCGCCGAGTTGTAGACGATCGGCGCGCCCCAATCGTGGCCGAGGAGCACAACCGGCTTGCCCGGCGACAAGGCGTCGGCGGCGCCGCGCACGTCGGCGACGATGTTTTCCATCGAATAGTCGGCGACCTCGCCGAACTTCTGCGAGCCGCCATAGCCCCTCACGTCGATTGCCGCGGCGGTGAAGCCCGCCTCGGCGATCGGCCGCATCTGGTGACGCCAGGAATACCAGCTCTCCGGAAAACCATGGACCATCAGGACCAGCGGGCCGTCGCCCTCGACGGCGACGCGCAGGCGCGCGTTGCCGGCGTCGATCATTTTGAAGTCGGGCATCGTTGGCTCCGTGATCGTAGTCAGGCGGCGATCTTCGTGCCGCCGCGCCGTTCGGCGGCGCGGCGCTCGGCCAGGATGGCGATATCGGCCTCCGGCGAAAGCTCCAGGGCGCGCATCATGCTTTCGCGCTTTGGCCCCGCTTTCGGCGGATAAGCCGCCGCATTCCGTTTCTTGCCGCGCGCCCAATACCTGAGGATCTTGGCGAAGTTCCTCGGCCTGCGGAACCAGGCGTTGGGGTGCTCCAGCATGTGGAACCCCCGCATGCTCTCGCGCAGCAGGTCGACGTCGAAGCGGATCGCTGGCGTGATCCCATCCTCCGCAAAGCTGCGCAGCACCTTCTCGCGCAGAGTCCGCTTGTAGCCGGGTGTCAAAGCCTGCTCGGCTCGCTTGATGGCGTTGCGGTCCTGCGAGCGCATGGCCTCGTAGTATGGGCGCAGTTCGCGGCGGACCCGGCTGTGGTAGGCCAGCAGCCGGGCCGCCGGGTCAGAGGTCTCCGCCAGGGCGTCGCGGACCATGTAGGCCTGCACCGCCGCCAGCGAGCAGCCGCGCCCGTAGAGCGGGTTCGTCCGTACAAGGCAGTCGCCGACCGCGAAGAAACCCAGCACCGTCGGCGTCTCGTCGACGACGAGGTCGCGCCATCGGCTGTGGAGATCGCCCATGCCGAACACGCGGCTGGTCGGCTCCGCCTGGTCGGCGGCGCACCAGACCTTCAGGCCAGGCAAGTTGTCGATCATCCTGTCCCACATCTCGGGACGCACGATCGCCTTGCGGATCTCATACTCGATTTCCGGCGCGCACATGGTGATGGAAAAGCAGTTGTTGTCGCCCGGGAAGACGCCGAACTTCAGGTAACCGAGGTCGCCGCCGAACGGCGGGTTGCCCTCCCGCTGTGGCTCGGTCCTGCCCGGCTGCAGTCTGTAGTGGCGCGTGAAGTAGAGAATGCCTGCCGTCTCGGACTCATCCGCGATCGGCGCGCCCTCCTCGATCAGCTGTTCGATGCCGGAGCTGTTCTTGCCGCCCGCGTCGATCACGACGGGCGCCCGCAACTCGCGGGCCTCGCCGTCACCTTCGTCCACGAGCACGCCGACCACTTTCAGAACGCCCGACGGGTCTTTCTCCGTCAGCAGTCGCCTGACCATCGCCCCCGAACGGATGGTCACGTTCGGCAAGGTCTCGACGTAGCGCCGCATGACCAGCTCGAGGGTCGTGCGCCGGCTGGTCAGGATGGCGAACTCCGCATCCACCGGCTTGGGGACGTAGGTCGCCTTCTGCGTTGGCCAGAGCATGCTCTCGAAGCCCAGCTCACGGACGCCCGTCTCCAGCAGGGCCTCGCGCAGCGCCGGATGGTCCGCCCTGATCAGCTTGCCGAGCCTCGCCAGGAAGGCGTGACTCTGCCGCAGGTGGCCGACGCCGCGTCGGTTCCAGTTCCGGAAAGCCTCGTCGGCGTCGCCGGAAGGCGGCGCGAGATCGCGCTCGAGCAAAGTGACCGCTCGTCCCGTCGGCCCGAGCGCCAGCGCGGTGCACAGTCCAGCTATGCCCGCGCCGATAACTAGAACCGGCTCGCTGGTCAGCGTCCCTCTCCCTCCCGTGGACGCGACCCGCCTGAACAGGTCGCCGCCGCGGTCCGAGTCTGCGCGAATTTATGTCGGTGACCAAGCAACAATCGCGACTGCCCTTGGGTCAAACGCGGACCTTGAGGCGGCTTCTCTCTACTCGAAGTGAAACTGCAGTCCCTGCAGGTCACCCCGTTCTCGCCATTCGGCCAGCAACGCGTTGAACTTGTTGATTCCCGGCGTGTACGTCTGGCCGTTCAGGCCGCCCGACCGCTCCCCGCCCTCGTTGTTGTAGTAGCCAGGTGTACAGGCGTTCTGGAAATCGCGGTTGAGGATGGCGACCGACCGGATCACCTCCACCCAGGACTCCTCGGCCTCCGCCGTCGGCTCCACGGCGATCGCGCCACGCTCCTTGGCCTCTTTGATGATGTAGGCGACGTGACGGGCCTGGTCGTCGAACATGGCGGTCATATTCACCGACAGGCCGTTCTGGCCGATGCCGATGTAGAACCAGTTCGGGAAGTTGCGGCTGGAGTGGCCGTGCAGCGTCCTGAACCCGTCCTTATAGTAATCGTAGATCGACAGGCCGTCGCGTCCCCAGATGTCGAACCCGACGCGTCGCCGAAGCCCGGTCGTGATCTCGAAGCCGGTCGAATAGATTATGCAGTCGACCTCGTACTCCACGCCGTTGGCGACAAGGCCCTTGGAGGTGATGCGTTCGACCCCCTTCGACTGACTGACGTCGACCAGGGTGACGTTCGGCCGGTTGAAGGTCGGCAGGTATTCGTCGTTGAAGGTCGGTCGCTTGCAGAATTGCCGGTACCAGGGCTTGAGCGCCTCGGCCGTCGCGGCGTCCTGAACGTGGTCGTCGACCCGCTTGCGGATCGTGTTCATCTTCTTGAAGTCGGCGAGCTCCGCCTGGGCGGCAAGGTCCGCGCCCTTCGTCTTGCCGGCGTTGAGCGCGAAGCCCGCCGCCAGGCTGCGGAAGATGTCGGTCCAGCCGTCGCTGACGAGGTCGACCTCGAACGGACGTCCCTCGACGATGTCGGCGAAGTTGTGCCGGCGGGCGCGTTGCCATCCAGGCTGGAGCGTCTTGGCCCACTCCTCGTCCGTCGGCTTGTTGCCGCGATGGTCGACGCTCGAGGGCGTGCGCTGGAAGACGTAGAGATGCTTGGCGTGCCTGCCGACGTAGGGGACGCACTGGATCGCCGTCGCCCCGGTGCCGATGATAGCTACCCGCTTGTCGGCCAGTTTCGTGAGTCCGCCGGTCGTGTCGCCGCCCGTGTAGTCGTAGTCCCAGCGGCTCGTATGAAAGGTGTGGCCCTCGAAGGTCTCGATGCCGGGTATCCCGGGCAACTTGGGCCGACTGGCCGGACCCAGCGCCATGATCACGAAGCGGGCCTTGATGTCGTCGTTGCGATTGGTGCTGATCCGCCAGCGCTTCAGCGTCTCGTCCCAGCGCAGCCCAATGACGCGGGTCTGGAAGCAGGCCCGCTCATAGAGCCCGTAGGCGCGACCGATCCGTTGTGAGTGCTCGAATATCTCGTTGACGTACGAGTACTTCTCCTTCGGCATGTAGCCGAGCTCCTCGAGCAGCGGCAGGTAGCAGTAGCTCTCGATGTCGCACTGGGCGCCGGGATACCGGTTCCAATACCAGGTGCCGCCGAAGTCGCCGCCCGCCTCGATGATGCGGAAATCGTCCAGGCCCGCTTCGCGCAGCCGTGCGCCGGCCAGAAGCCCGCTGAACCCTCCGCCGATGACGACGATCTCGATCTCGTCGGTCAGAGGCGCGCGCGTGAAGCTCGGATCCGCATACGGATCTTCCTCGGCGAAGTGGGCGAATTCGCCAGCGACCTCGATGTATTGCGCCTCGCCGTCGGCGCGCAGCCGCTTGTCGCGCTCCTGGCGATACTTCTCCCGCAGGGCGTCCGGATCGAAGTCCAAGCCCGGATCCTGAATCTGGGACGCATCGTCCATCTGGTTCTCTCCAAACGCCTGATCTGATCTCACAAGCCGGGCGGCGTCTAAGTCTCGAACGACGGCCCGGCGAAGGTGCGCTGCGGCTGCGGACGAGGCTGCCCCGCGCGCGGGGCGATGGCGATCGCGCCAGCCGTGGCCCCGCCATCGACCACCAATGTATGGCCGGTGATGAAGCGCGACGCATCGCTAGCGAGGAACAGCGCCGCCTCGGCGATGTCCTCCGGCTGACCCGCCATCGGCAGCGGTTGCGCCTTGGCGAGGAACTCGTCGGCGCGCGCCTTGTCGCCGCCCAGGCCGCTGTAGACGATCGGCGTGCTGACGCCGCCAGGGGCGATGGCGTTGATCCGGATGTTGTCGATGGCGAACTCGATCGAAGCCGAACGGGTCAGGTTCAGCACGCCGGCCTTGGCGGCGCAGTACGCGTGCAGGTTCGGATAGCCGTCGATCCCGGCGATAGAGGCGGTGGAGATGATCGACCCGCCTCCGATGGCCCTCATCGGAGCGATCGAATGCTTGATGCCCAGGAAGACGCCGCGAAGGCAGACCGCCTGGGTGCGGTCCCAATCTTCGACGGCGATACTTTCGAGCGACCCGACGGCGCCGCCGATGCCGGCGTTGTTGAAGGTGATGTCGAGGCGACCATATTCGCTCAGCGCACGGCCGATCAGCGCTTTGATGTCATCCTCGGACGAGACATCGGTGCGCTGGAACACGCAGCGCTGCCCGCCTTCGCTCGCCAGTCGCGCCGCCTCTTCGCCTCCCGGAACATTAAGGTCGGCGAGGACCACATGGGCGCCTTCGCGTGCGAAAAGGATGGCTGCCGCTTTACCCATGCCGCTGGCCGCGCCGGTGATGACGGCCACCTTGCCGTTCAGCCGGCTCACCGACCGGCTCCCGTTCTCGCGAAGGTCTTCCCCGGCATGGTCTCTCCCGCGGCGCCTCATGCGCGGGTCGCCTCCCCCGCTTCATTGGAGCGCTCGATAAAAATGGAGCATGCACCAATAATGATGTCAACGCGCGCGAGGGCCGCCAGCGCTCAGGACGGCCGATTTGTTGACCACCCTCCATTCTTAGAGTCTACTCTGAGGCGCAGAGCCCTCGGCCGTGGCGGCTTGAGCGCGCTTTGGGAGATCCGATTGCCTGACGATCTGAGACAGCTTTCCCGGCGTGAGCGCCACAAGGACGAGCGCCGCGCGCGCATCATCGAGGCGGCCTACGCTCTGCTGCGCGAAGTGGGCGCCGACGACCTGTCGGTGAAGATGATGGCCGACCGCGCCGACGTCAGCGCGGCGACGGTGTACAACCTCTTCGGAACCAAGGGCGCCGTGCTCGGCAAGGTCTACGAGCGCGACTTCGAAGGCTTCGTCGCAAGGTTCGCCGCGGCGGCCTCGCCGAGCGCCTTGGATGCGATGTTCGACGCGATGCGGATCGCAGCCGATCTCTATCGCAGCGACCCGAGCTTCTATCGCGGGATGTCGATCAACAACCCGCGGGCCGAGCCCGAGCTCGTCGTCTCGGTGCAGGAACCGCGCCGCGCCTTCTGGCAGACGCTACTGGAGCGAGCGATCGGTCAGCGCGACCTCAAGCCCGAGACCCGGGCCGACTTGATCAGCATGGCGATCCTGCAGCTCGCCGTCGGTGCGTTCGGCTATTGGTGCGCCGATCTCATCAGCATCGACGAGATGGAGCTTCAGACCGGTTATGGGCTCGCGCGCCTGCTCCTGCACGACGCGCGCCCGACCGCCCAGGTCAAACTGCAGGCCAGGATCGACGCGATCGAGAAGGCGCTCTCCCGCGATCCGCGAAGGGCTGCCGCCGCGATGGCCTAGAAATTCACCCGCCGGCTGGTGGCCCCGTCGACCACGAGGTTCACCCCGGTCGTGTAGGAGCTCGCCGGACTGGCGAGGAACACGGCCGCGTTGGCGATGTCCTGCGGCGTCCCCATCCGCGCCATCGGAATCCGTTCGAGCATGCCTTTGAACATGGCGGGCATGTTGGTCTCGATCGTGTTCCACACTCCGCCCTTGAAGTAGATCGCACCGGGCGAGACGACGTTCGCGCGAAGGTGTTGACCGGCGTGCTGACGCGCGAGGCCCTTGGCCCAGTGGATCAGCGCGGCCTTCACCGGCCCATAGGAGCTGGCGTTGTCGGCCTCCGCCGCCGAGACGGAGGAGATGATCACGAACGAGGCGTCGCCCTTGGTTTCACCCGACTTGATCAGGAACGGCTTGGCCGCTTCGAAGGCGTTGACCGCGCCCAGCACGTCCAGGCGGAAGTTCTGCTCCCAGGAGGCCGGGTCGCCGCCGATCGCCATCGCTCCGGCGTTGGAGACCAGGACGTCGATGCCGCCCAACTCTTGCGCCGCCTTCGCGACCCAGGCCCTGAGCGCCTCCCCGTCCATGATGTCGACCGCGCCGCCAGTCGCCTTCACCCCCGTACGGCCGAGTTCCCCGACTGCTTCGGTCACCTGATCGGCGTTGCGGGCGCAAACGGCGATGTTGGCGCCCTCGGCGGCCAGGGTCTCTGCGATCGCCCGGCCGATCCCGCGCGTGCCGCCAAGAACGATGGCATTGCGGCCCTTCAGCTGCAGATCCATGCCGGTCTCCTTATCGATGGCGGAAGCTGTCTAGCCGAAACGCGGCCTTGGCGGAAAGCCGCGTTGGCGAAGGTGCGTGGCCAAGCGGCTCAAGCTGACGGAACTCCTCGTCCGCGACTGACGTTTCATGACGCTATGCGCCGCATGGCGCTGAAGGCGGAGGCCCAGGACGCAGCGCGCCCTTCGCGCGCGAACGAGGGCGGCGGCGTCCTGGGCCGGCTGACGCTTGATATGCTACCCCTGCGTACGCGTCTTCCAGGCCGCCAGTACTTGCGCCTCGCGTTCCGGCGTAAGGCCGGCTTTCATGTGCGCCTGCCTCTCTGGCGGAAGGGTCCTGAACCAGACAAGCGTGTCCGCCGCAGTGACCGTCAGTGGCCGGAAGGTCAAGCCGGCGGCGAGGGAGCGGCGGATGTCACGGCGGGCGAAACCCGCAGTCTCGCCGGAGCCCGGCACCCACACCGGCATGTCCGACCAGGCGCTCACCTTCTGCGCGGCGAGGAAGTCGGCCGGGACCCAGACGAACTTCCCGGACCCGCGTACGCCGTGCTGAACCTCCGCCAAGAACTCTGACATTGTGAGGGGCCGCGCAGGTCCGGTCGCGTTGAAGGTCCCGACGGTGCGCGCCTCGGCCAGCCGCACGATCCACTGCGCCAGGTCCCTCGCGTCGATCAGCTGCACCGGATCGCTGCCATCGCCGGGAGCGAGGATCTCGCCGCCGCGCGCCAGACGCACCGGCCAATAGGTGAAGCGGTCGGTCTCGTCACCCGGCCCAGAGATCAGGCCCGGCCGCACGATTGTGACGATCCCGGGAAACTGGCGTTGGGCCTCCTGCTCGCTCACCGCTTTCAGCGGCCCATAGAGAGCCAGATGACTGTTGATCAGCGTCTTCTGGGTTTCGGCCATCGGGTCCTTGCCCGTGTAGGGCGCGAGGGCCGCAGTCTCGTCGGCCCCCGGACGATCGTCCGACGCATAGGCCGAGATGGTGGAAATGAAGATGTACTGCCTCACCTTGCCCGCCAGGACGCGTCCGGCGTCGCGGACCCAAAAGGGCAAGGTTGTCGGATTGTCGATGCAGACGTCCCAGGTCCTGCCTTCGAGCGCCTTCAGGTCCCCGGTGTTGCGGTCGCCGATCAGCTCCTCGACGGGCTCCGGCCACGCATGCGGCGATCGTCCCCGGTTGAACAGGGTGAGCTTGTGGCCCCGCGCGAGCGCATACCCGACCTCGTGCGGGCCGATGAATCCCGTGCCGCCAAGGATCAGGATGCTCAGGGGCCTGGCCGCCGTGCGCGCCGGCGCCTGTGCAGCTGCAGGCCACGCGGCCGCGCCCGCCAACGCCGCTGCGCCCCGTACAACTGATCTGCGATCCACCGCCACGCGTCAGCCCCCTGTGTTGGCCGTCGCCATCCTGACCGAGTTCGCCCATGGAGGCTAATCGTTGGGAACCGGGGATGGTCCGACCTGGAGTGTCCAGCGTAAGCTCCTTCCAACCAAAAGGGGGCAAGGATGATGCGCAGGCTGATGGTGCTGCTGGCGGGGGCGGCGCTGATCGGCGCCAGGGCGCCGGCCTACGATCTGCTGATCACGAACGGGAACATCTACGACGGCTCCGGCGGCGCGCCATATGCCGGCGAGGTCGCCATCAGGGGCGATCGCATCGTCTATGTCGGCCCGCACGCCCCCGGGCGCGATGCGGTCAAGGTGGTCGACGCCAAAGGGGAGGCAGTCGCGCCTGGCTTCATCAACATGTTGGCCCATCCGGAAGAGAGCCTGATGGCCGACGGGCGGGCCCTGAGCGATCTGGCCCAGGGCGTCACGCTCGAGGTGATGGGCGAGGACAGCATGGGGCCGCTGAGCCCGAAGATGGCGACGCTCGAAGAAAAGCGCGAGGGGGACATTCGCTTTCCGGTCGATTGGACCACCCTCGATCAGTACTTCCGAGAAATGGAGCGGCGAGGGATGAGCGTGAACCTCGCCAGCTTCGTCGGCGCTGGCACGGTGCGCAGCGACGTGCTTGGCGAGGGCGACGTGCAGCCCACGCCGGAACAGCTCGATGAGATGCGCGACCTCGTCCGCCAGGCCATGCAGGATGGGGCGCTCGGCGTAACGACCGCCCTGATCTACGCCCCGAACGAGTACGCCAAGACGCCGGAGCTGATCGCCCTGGCGCAGGAGTCGGCGCGCTGCGGCGGGATGTACATCGCCCACATGCGCAGCGAGGGCGACCGCCTGCTCGAGGCGGCGGACGAGACGATCAAGATCGCCAAGGCGTCCGGCGCGCCAGCGGAGATCTACCACCTCAAGGAAAGCGGGCGGGACAACTGGACCAAGATCGACCCGCTGATCGCCAAGGTCGACGGCGCCCGGACCTCGGGCGTGCGTATCACCGCCGACATGTACACGTACACCGCAGGCGCAACGGGCCTGGACGCCGCCATGCCGCCGTGGGTGCAAAACGGGGGATTGGAGGCTTGGATTGCCCGGTTGAAGGACCCGGCGGTGCGCCCTCGCGTAGTGGCGGAGATGCGCCGCCGGCCGACGGATTGGGAGAACCTCTATTGGGCCGCGGGACCGGACAAGATCCTTCTGCTGGCGTTTAAGAACGACAAGCTCAAGCCGCTGACCGGCAAGACCCTGGCCGAAGTGGCCAAGATGCGAGGCGAAAGTCCCGAGGATACGGCGATCGATCTCGTGATCGAGGACGGCTCGCGCGTGGGCGTGGCCTACTTCCTGATGTCGGAGGACAACGTCCGTCGCCAGACCGCCCTGCCCTGGGTCAGCTTCGGCTCGGACGAAGCGGCGCCCGCGCCCGAAGGCGTGTTTCTTAAGTCCAATTCTCACCCGAGGGCCTACGGCAACTTCGCGCGCGTCTTCGCTAAGTACGTGCGAGAGGATCACGCGCTCACGGTGCAGGAGGCGGTCCGGCGCCTGAGCGCCTTCCCGGCGGATAACCTCTCGCTGAAGGACCGGGGCCGGCTGAAGGTCGGCGACTTCGCCGACGTGGTGGTGTTCGACCCGGCGACGATCCAGGACCACGCCACCTATGAGAAGCCCCACCAGTTGGCGACCGGCGTCAGCGAGGTGATCGTCAACGGCCAACTCGCCTTCGAGAACGGCCAGGCTACCCCCACCCGCGCCGGCCGCGCCATCCGCGGCCGCGCCTGGACCGGCTATCCCGGTGGCGGCTGCCGCACCAGCGCGTCAGACTGGACGTGGAGCAAGTAAAAAAGGATTTTAGCCACGGACCTCACAGACCACACGGACATGAAGAATCGCGCCTCCGGCGCGAAAACAAAGCCTGCTCAGGTACTATCGGTTGGATATCTTGTCCGTGAAGTCCGCGAGGTCCGTGGTTTAAAAAGACTTTTCAGCGGCGAGATCTAGCGACGAAGGGGTCCTCCAGGGCCTCGGAGAGTTCGAAGCCGAAGTGGGAGAAGCCGGCCTTCAGCTCGGGGCTGATGGGTGCTTCGACGTCGATCAGCCCTCCGGTTGGATGAGGCGTGACGAGCCGGCGGGCGTGCAGCTGGAGCTTCAGGTCGCCGGAGGCAGCGACGGACTCGGGCGTGTTGTATTTCGGATCGCCCAGGATCGGATGACCAATGGCCAGCAGGTGCGCGCGCAGTTGGTGCGTGCGGCCCGTGTGCGGACGAAGGGCCAGCCACGCGGCGCGCGGCCCCGCCCGGGAGATGGTCGCGAAATCGGTCACTGCCGGCTTGGCGTTGGGATCCTTGGCGGTCGACGGGATCATGCGTTCGCGATCGTCGACGCCGACCTTTGCGAGCGGCAGCTCGATCGTTCCCTGGGCAGGCTTTGGGTTGCCCTCGACGATCGCCCAATAGGTCTTCTCCGCCCTACGCTTGGCGAAACCTCCGGCGAGGAAGGCGGCGGCGTCCGGGTTCCGGGCGAGAAGGAGCACGCCAGAGGTGTCTCGATCGAGGCGGTGGGTCAGGCGCGGACGCGACGGTCCCTCGCCCCAGGCTCCTAGCAGCCGATCAATGTGCTTGGTCGTCTTCGTCCCGCCCTGCACCGCCAGGCCCGCAGGCTTGTTCAGAGCGATGACGTCGTCGTCCTCGTAGATCACGAGGCTACGGGCGAAGGCGGCGTCGCGATCGCTGATCCCTTCGCGTGGCGCCGGCGGGGGCGCGTCAGCGAGCGGTGGCACGCGGACGGTTGCGCCGGCCGGGAGCCGCGTGTCAGCCTTCACCCGGCCGCCATCGACACGAAGTTGGCCGCTGCGAGCCAGCTTGTGGATCTGCACCTGGCTCAGGTTCGGCCAGCGGCGGCGCAGCCAGCGATCGAGCCGCATGCCGTCCTCCGCCACGGCGACGTGCAGCTGCTTCACTTCCCCCATCAGAGATTCTCCGGCGCCTGCAGGCCAAGCTTCGCGACCAGCTCGCGCATGTCCTGCGGCATAGCGGCGTCGATCCGGGTTTCCTTGCCGCCGTTCGGATGCGGGAAGGCGAGCGAGGCGGCGTGGAGCATCAGGCGAGGAACCGCCGCGCCGGCAAGGACGAGCGCCCCGCCGTAGCGGGCGTCTCCGGCGATCGGACGGCCGATGTGGGCGAGGTGGACGCGCAACTGGTGCATCCGGCCCGTCTGCGGCCTCAGCTCGACCAGGGCTGCGGTTCCGTTGCCGGCCAGGGTGCGGTACCGCGTGGCTGACTCCTTCGCCTCTGGATGCGCGGGGTCTGCGACCTTCACACGGGACTCCCGACCGATATCCTCTCGCAGCAGATGCGCCTCGATCAGGCCTTCGCGCGGGTCAGGCGCGCCGGGCGCGACGAGGGCGAGATAGGTTTTCCTCACCCGCCGGCGCATCATCATCTTGCCCATGTACGCCGCGGCCGGCTGGCTGCGCGCAGCCAGCAGCACGCCGGAGGTATCCCGGTCGAGGCGGTGCACGAGGCGCGGACGCACGCCGCTGGGCTTGGCGAAAGCGGCCAGCAGCTCATCGAGGGTGTTCACGTCGATCCGCCCGCCCTGGCTAGAGATCCCCGCCGGTTTGGCGAGCGCCAGGAGTTCGTCGTCTTTGTGGATGACGAGACCGGTAACGAAGTCGACTTCCTCAGGGGTGAGGGACACGGGCTTGGTCCGGGGCATCAGTGCGGACCCGGGTCGATCTTCGCGCGTCGCATGGCCGACCATTGCGCCAGGCGAGCCTTCACCTCGGCTTCGTACCCTTCGCCGCGCGGTGAATAGAACACTTGGCGCTCGACGCCTTCGGGCCAGTAGTCCTGGCCGGAGAACCCTTCCTCCGTCTCCGGGTCGTACTGATAGCCCTTGCCATAGCCGAGGCTCTTCATCATCCGCGTGGGTGCGTTGAGGATGTGCGAGGGGGGCATCAGGGAGCCGGTGGCGGCGGCCATGCGAGTCGCCGCGCCGAAGCCTTTGTATACGGCCACCGACTTGGGCGCGGTGGCGAGGTGGACGCAGGCCTGGGCTAGCGCGAGCTCCCCTTCGGGACTGCCCAGGAAATCGTAGGAATCCTTCGCCGCAATGGCGATCAGCAGAGCCTGGGGATCGGCCTGGCCGATGTCTTCGCTGGCCATTCGCACCAGGCGCCTGGCGATGAAGAGCGGGTCCTCACCACCCGCCAGCATCCGCGCCAGCCAGTAGAGGGCCGCGTCGGGATCGGAGCCGCGCACAGATTTATGCAGGGCGGAGACGAGATTGTAGTGCTCCTCCCGATCCTTGTCGTAGGCCGGACTGCGCTTTTGCAGAACCTGACTCATCGCCGGCACGTCCAGCGGCGGTCCCTCCCCCGCGCCAGCGCCGAGGGTGAACAGGCTCTCCGCAAGGGTCAGCAGATAGCGGCCGTCGCCGTCGGCCATCGCGATCATCGCTTCGCGTGCGGCGGGGGTGACCGGCAGCGCCCTGCCTTCGAACGCCTCGGCTCGCTCGAGCAACGTCTCCAGCGCCGCCGCATCCAGTCGCCGCAGGACGAACACCTGGCAGCGGGACAGCAGAGCGCCGTTCAGCTCGAATGACGGGTTTTCCGTCGTCGCGCCCACCAGGGTTATGTCGCCGCTTTCCACATAGGGCAGGAAGCCGTCCTGCTGAGCGCGGTTGAAGCGGTGGATCTCGTCGACGAAGAGCAGGGTCGCCCTCCCCGTCGCCCTGCGCCCGCGCGCCGTCTCGAACGCCTTGCGAAGATCCGCCACCCCGCTGAACACCGCTGAGAGCTGCTCGAACTCATAGCCCGCCTCCCGTGCCAGCAGGCGGGCGATGGTCGTCTTTCCCGTCCCCGGCGGACCCCACAGGACCATCGAGGCGAGGCGGTGCGCCGTCGCCATCCGCCGGATCGGACCTTCCTGCCCGAGCAGGTGGTCCTGGCCAACGACATCCGACAGCGACTGCGGCCGCAGCCGGTCGGCCAGCGGTCGCGGCTGTTCGGGCGTCAGGCCTGCGGCGGAGAAGAGGTCGGACATGCCGGTGAGGGGTAGCAGATTGCGGACCGATGCGCTCACCCACCAATGCGAAGAGGCCGCAGGCGCAGGCGAAACCACGGCATTCGCGGGTTGCAATGTGTCCGTAACCGCGCAATTCTTGGATGCGCATAACTCTCACATCGCAGCGTGCTCGCCAGAGTAAGCGACCCGGCTCACCTGAGCCGACCGGTCATCGCCTGACACGGCGGCGGCCGCCTGCTGGCCCGCATGCGACCGCCGGGAGGACGAAGCGATGACGCAGACCAACGCCAATCTGAACAACAACTTCG
>JAFANN010000121.1 GCA_019232665.1 Caulobacteraceae bacterium
AGGCCCGACAAGGCGCCGACATAGATGATGTTCTTCATCAACTGCCGCTGGCGAGGATCGGTGTAGGCCTGGTTGCAGATCTCGGTGAGCGGCACGCCGATGACATTGATGTCGGGGCGAAACTTCGAGGCCGGCAGGGGCTTGGTCGAGTCGTAGAGCAGGTAGCCGCCCGGCTCGATCTCGGCGATGTCCTTGTCCCAGGTGGCCGGGTTCATCGCCACCATCAGGTCGACTCCGCCGCGGCGTCCCAGGCGACCATCCTGGCTCACCCGCACCTCGAACCAGGTCGGCAGGCCCTGGATGTTCGAGGGGAAGATGTTGCGAGCGGCCACGGGCACGCCCATGCGCAGGATCGACTTGGCGAACATGCCATTGGCGCTCGCCGAGCCCGATCCGTTCACATTGGCGAATTTGACGACGAAGTCGTTCGTGCGGGTCAGCGGCTTTGGCATGCGTGTCCCGCGTACGCGGACTCCATGATGAAGCGCTGCATGTCCCACGCTCCGGTGGGGCAGCGCTCGGCGCACAGACCACAGTGCAGGCAGACGTCCTCGTCCTTGACCATGACCCGGCCGGTCTTCAGCACGTCTGACACGTACAGGTCCTGCTCGAGATTGAGCGCCGGAGCCTTCAGGCGCCTGCGAAGGTCTTCTTCTTCGCCGTTCTCGGTGAAGGTGATGCAGTCGACAGGGCAGATGTCGAGGCAGGCGTCGCACTCGATGCACAGCGGCTCGGAGAAAACCGTCTGCACGTCGCAGTTGAGGCACCGCTCCGCCTCACGCAGCGCTGTGGCGCGGTCGAACCCCAGTTCGACCTCCATCCGCACGTCCTTCAGCGCCTTCGTCTTGTCCCGCAGCGGCACGCGGTAGCGCGCGTCATTGGAGACGTCGTTGTCGTAGCTCCACTCGTGGATGCCCATCTTCTGGCTGACCAAGGTCACCCCGGGCATGGGGCGTACGACGATGTCCTCGCCCTGGCAGAAGAGGTCGATCGAGATCGCCGCTTCGTGGCCATGGGCGACGGCCCAGATGATGTTCTTCGGGCCGAAGGCCGCGTCGCCGCCGAAGAAGACGTTGGGCAGGCTCGTGCCCATCGTGATCTTGTCGACCACCGGCATGTCCCACTCGTCGAACTCGAGACCGATGTCCCGCTCGATCCAGGGGAAGGCGTTCTCCTGCCCGACGGCGACGAGCACGTCGTCGCATTCGAAGTGCTGGTCGGGCTCCCCGGTCGGGACGAGCCGGCGGCGGCCCTTGGCGTCGTATTCCGCGCGCACCTTCTCGAACAGCACGCCGGTCAGCCGGCCGTTGTCGTGGGTGAAGGCCTTGGGCGTGAGGAAGTCGAGGATCGGGATGTCCTCGTGCATTGCGTCCTCCTTTTCCCAAGGCGACGCCTTCATTTCCGCAAAGCCCGAGCGGACGATCACCTTCACGTCCTCGCCGCCCAGCCGGCGCGAGGTGCGGCAGCAGTCCATGGCCGTGTTGCCGCCGCCCAGCACGATCACCCGCTTGCCGATGCGGTCGATGTGGCCGAACGAGACGTTGGAGAGCCAGTCGATGCCGATGTGGATGTTGGCCGCGGCCTCGGCGCGGCCCGGTATGTCGAGGTCTCGCCCGCGCGGAGCGCCGGATCCGACGAAGATGGCGTCGAAGTCTTCGGAGAGCAGGTCCTTGAGACTGTCGATCCGCTCGCCGAGCCGCAGCTCCACGCCCATGTCGAGGACGTAGCCGACCTCTTCGTCGATCACTGACTCAGGCAGACGGAAGCGCGGAATCTGGCTGCGGATCATGCCGCCGGCCCGCGGGTCGCCATCGAACAGGGTGAGATGATAGCCGAGCGGCGCCAGGTCGCGCGCTACCGTGAGCGAAGCAGGTCCTGCGCCCACCAGCGCGATGCGCTTGCCGTTCTTCACCGTAGCTGCGGTGGGCAGGCGGTCGCGGATGTCGTCCTTGTTGTCAGCCGCGACGCGCTTGAGGCGGCATATGGCGACCGGCTCTTCCTCGACACGTCCGCGCCGGCAGGCGGGCTCGCAGGGACGATCGCACGTCCGTCCGAGGATTCCCGGAAAGACGTTGGATTCCCAGTTGATCATGTAAGCGTCTGAGTAGCGCCCCTCGGCGATCAGCCGAATATATTCGGGCACTGGAGTGTGAGCGGGGCAGGCCCACTGGCAATCGACAACCTTGTGGAAGTAGTCGGCCCCCGAAACGTCCGTGCGTTGCACTGAAGTTCAATTCCTCTCGCGCCGCTTTGCGCGGTGGAGGCTGCGCCCTATTGCCCTTACGGCAACCTCCCTGCGTCTCTCGCTCGGCCTTGACGGAACTCTAAACCCCGCCCGACCGGTTCGCCAACCTTTGATTTGGATGAATGAATCGTACGTAAACAGCCATTACATTGATGAGCGGCGTCTATGGGCGCGCAGTCGGTTGGGGGAGAAGGTGAACCAAAGTGAACCCGATACCCGCCGCTTCGTTCCAGGCGGCGCCAATGGGACTCTCCGAGCCGAAGCGCCGAAGGTGATAACTGTCAAGAAGTCCGCCTCCGCTCTTCGAGCTTCGGCGCGACAGCCTTCGCGTCAGCTGGCTCGCCGAGCCGAAGCGCCATGGGCGCGAAGGCTGGTGCGGGCGGTCGGGATCGAACCGACACTCTGTCACCAGAACCGGATTTTGAGTCCGGCGCGTCTACCAGTTCCGCCACGCCCGCAGCGAAGGGCCGCTCGATGCCACGGCCCGGAGGCGCCGTCCAGCGGCACGCTGGCGGCGAGCATCGGGATGGGCCATGCCCTGCCACGCTCTCGCCGGTTCGCCTCCCGATCGCGGGTAGCTCCGGCCTCGAGGACTGGCGAGAGGCGCTGGCCATGCCTCAGCGCGGCCGGCCACGGAGCCTGCGAAACTTAGCTTGACCTCGGAATGAGATTTAGTTCTAATTGTGGCTATTAGATGGTTCAAAAGCGCTCAAATGCGCATCTGGAGGGGTCTCAAGTGAACAGGCTCGACCACGCTCTCACCATGCTCGCCGCTGCGGGGAGCGCACTGGTCCTCGCCCCCGCGAGCCATGCCACGGAGCTCCTGGGAACATTCTCGAACGCCGATGCGGGGTACGTCGAAACCTTCGTCATCCAGAGCAACGGGGGCTTTGCAGACCCGGCCGACGGCGCGGATTACACCAACTTCGCGCTCACGCATGACTCGCTTGGGAACACCCTCGCGACCGTCGGCGACGGTACCACCGGGTACAAGGCGGAGCTTGCGGGTAAAACCGGCTTTGACGGGTACTTTGGGACCGGAGGGGCGGGCTCGCACGCATTCAACGGCCAGACGTATGATTCTCTTGTGCCCCCACTCTACCAGCAAGGGTCGTCGCCGGTTCTCGAGCCGGGGACCTATTACGGCGATTTCGATGGCTTCACACTCACCTTGTCAGCCGTGCCCGAGCCGGACGTGTGGACGCTGTTGATCGTAGGTGCGGCGGCCGTCGGCGGAGCCACCCGCGCCGCCCGCCGTCGGCGCAGCGCGCTCGCGGCTTGATCCGTCAAGCCTCGACCAGCGCGGTCTCGTCGTTCAGAGCGCGGTAGAACGAGACTCGACGCTCCCGCTCAACGGCTCCGCACCGTCGGGCGAGAGCGATCGTAGCGCGAACGCTTTCGTGACAGTGGAAACGCACGCGTTCGAGCCCTTCTGCCTGGCCTCGCTGCAAAGCGTCCTCCATGAGGAGGGCGCTGAGCCAGCCTTGACGGCTTCTGGGCTGAATCGTCCAGGCTTCGACGAGCGCGACCTGCTCCCACGCTCGCCAGAGAATCGCACCCTCCACCTCTCCGTTCAGGATAGCGACCCTGGAACGATCTCGCGTGGATTCGGGGTGGTCGATATAGCTCATGAGCCGGCTGGCGACGGCGGTCGGCGACGACTCAAGCTCCCGAGCGACGATGGCGGCTAGAGGGGCGACCAGCGGCGCCGACAACGGCACGAGACTCAGATCGGCGGGAAGCTGGCCTCGGCGCCGTAGCCGTTCGGCCGGCGGGCCGATCTCGGCCAGCACCGCTGAGACGTCGGCCTCGAAGTGATGGTCTCGTCGTTTGGCCTCGAAGCCGCACGCCCTCAGAAAAGAGGCGGACGGCCCGCCTTCGGTGACCGCTTCGGGAGTCCAGAGGCCGTCGGCGTCATCGAGCGCAAGGTCCGTCGCCGCATCGAGCAGCAACCGCCCGAGGCCGCGCCGCCGTTCCGGTTCGATCACGTGCAACCAGAGCGCAAAGCCAGCCGGCCGGCCCTCGTTGCGCCAGCGCAGCGCTGCGGCCCCGACAATGGCGGCGCCTCGTCTGGCGACCAGCAGTTCGATCGGCCATCCAGCCGCCTGCGGCATCAGGGCGAGACACGCGGCCGCCTCGTCCTCGCTGGCGCGTGCGATGGTGATCGCCTCCATGGAGCGGCGATAGCAGGGTGGGACACGTGATGGCCAGGGTGCTGGTGATCTTCGCGCCCGGACTCGACTGGGCCGATCTCGAAGCCCGTGACCGCTCGGAGAAAATCCCGCACCTCGCGCGATTGCGCGAAAGCGGCTCGGCCTTCTGGCTGACAGGTGCGGCTCCCACATCGGGTCCCGCGAATGCGGCGTCGATCGTCACCGGTGTTCATCCCGAAGCGCACGGCGTGTGGCGCGACGAGGAGGCTTGGCCCGGTGGCTTTCGGCCCACCGGCTGCCGAGCCTGGGCCGTCCCGCCGGTCTGGTCGCGGCTGGAAGCGGCGGGAGTCTCCACCGGCAGCGTCGCTTGGCCGGCGACCCGCCCCGGCTCCAACTGGCCCGGACTGCATCTCGACGACTCCTTCCTCCAGCCCAGCGGGCGCGATCATGCATCCTGGGCCCTGCCTCTGGACTGCACTCCCGCCCGACATCGCGAAGCGCTCCGCGATCGTCGCGTCCACCCCAGCACGATCAGCGAGGCCATGCTGGCGCCTCTGCTGGCCGGTGTGGATGAGGGCGCGTCGCATGCCATGGCCGCGAAGCTGCGCCTCGCCCTCGCGCGGGCGGCGACAGTCCAGTCGGCGGCGGCCTGGATGCTCGGGGAAAGCGGCGCGGCGCCGGCCGCCATCTTCATCCACCAGCCGGTTGTCCGGGACGTCGCGCGCGCTTTCGGGGACGGCGAGCCGGAAGCGCGGATGGGCGCAGCGGGGCCTGCATTGAGCTTGCTCGACAGCCTGATCGGCCGGCTGAAGGAGCTTTGCGAGCCGGACCGGACGCTCGTCGTGGTCTCGTCCGGGTTGTCCGGCGGCGTGGGCGTGGCGCTCGCCGCCGGCCCAGGCGCCACGCCGAGGCGGGCGGGCGCCGGCGTATCCATCCTCGACATCGCGCCGGCCGTTCTGACTCTTTTCGGCTTGGTCGATGCTCGCCTCGCTGGGGACCCCTCAACTCTGTGCGTCGGCCCCTCGCGGTCGAAGCCTGCTCCCGATGTTTCGCCGCCCGCCCCGCCGTCTGGAAGCGCCGACCTCGTCGAGCCCCTGCGTCGACTAGTTTACCGGTCTCCGCCCGCGCCTTCGCCTCGGTGGATCGCCGAGGGTCGGGCGGAACTCGCAGCCATGGTGCTGCCGCGCAATCCCTCGATCGCGCTCAAGATCGCCGAACGCGCCATAGCGCTCGATCCGGACAACGTCGCGGCGCTTCTGGTGATTGCTCGGGCGCATGTGGCTTTGAACCAGGCCGAGCCGCTTGAAGCGATTGGTGATCGCTTGGCCGATCTGGCGCCTCACCGAGGCTGGGAGGCGGCTGTCCGCGCCGCACGCCTCGTTCTTCTGGGCCGCCTCGACGAGGCCCGGCCTCACCTCGCGCGCGCCGAGGCGGAGACGGACCTCGATACCCTCATTGCGACAGCCACGTTTTACGTGGCCTTGAACCGGATCGCGGAGGCTACGCGCGTATTCCGCAAGATCCTGACGCTGGACCCGCGCAACGTGACCGCCGAGATCGGGCTGGCAATCGCGGCAGCGAGTCGGCGCGACTTCCTGAATGCAGAGGCAGGCTTGCATCGCGCCGCTGCGCGGGAGCCGGGCCGGCCGGCCATTTGGCTGCAGTTGGCCAACGTCTATGCTTTGAGCGGCCGCCGGGCCGAGGCGTCTCGCACGGCTGATCGGGCTGCATCGCTGGGCGCCGCGCCCGAGCACGTCGCCGCCGCCGCTTCTGGCCGGCTCAGCGTCTAAAGGGCCTTTTGAAGGGCCTCTGACGCCAGGCCCTATTGACTCGCGCTGTCGCGATCTCAGGCTTGATCGGCCGATGCGGCCACCACGCGCTCGACGCGTCGGTCCGGGATCAACCACATCAGGGCGACCAGGACATAGCAGGCGTCGGCGGCCATCGGCGTGATGAAGGCGAGGGCTATGCCGGCCACATAGATGGCCCACGTGAGTCGACCCTTGATGTCCCGACCCACCGCTCGCGCCAGAGCCGAGTGCGGACCCTGATGGCGGATGATCACAGCCTGCATCACCCACCAGGCGAGCGCGCAGGCCAACAGTGAGACGCCGTAGACGACGGTGGGCGCGAGGCTGCCGGGGTGGGCGCCGAGCCATGCCGTGGCGAATGGGATCAAGGAAATCCAGAACACCAGGTGAAGATTCGCCCACAGGACCGCTCCGTTGACCCGCTTCACCAGGGCGAAGAAATGATGATGGTTGGTCCAGTAGATGGCGACGTAGACGAAGCTGAGGACGTAGCCGAAGAAGGTCGGCGCGGACTGCGTCAGCGCCTGGAAGTCGGGCCGCGCGGGCGGCTTCAAGTCCAGAACCATGATGGTGATGACGACGGCGATGACGGCGTCGACGAAGGCGCTGAGGCGCTCGGACGTCATGGCCGTCCGACGTTCACCGGGCAGGCCGGGCCAGGGCGCTCCAGCCGAACTCCAGGAGGGGCTGGGTCGACCGCGCGAATTCGACGGCCTCGTCGATCAGATCCGGCGAGTAGAGCCGGTCAGCCGGGATCTCCGTCCAGACATGCAGGCCCTTCAGCTTCAGCGCCTCGGCCACGGGCGAGCCGGCGTAGGTTTCGAAGCCCTTGGGAAGCCGGGCGAGGGCGTTCTCGTGCGCGCAGGCCAGTCCCGCGGCCGCCAGCGCCGCCTCCGTCTCGAGCCAGCGCTCGGGCGTCGTGGCGATCGCGGCTCGCAGGGCGGCCAGGTCCGGAGGCTCGGGGGCGTAGAAGCCGGCGCCGATCATGCCCCGCCGCTCCACCCCGTCGTGGTGACCGCCGAGAGAGATATAGAAGACCCCCTTGCCCTGCTTCGTCCCGTCGCGGGTCATCAGGGCGGCGACATTTGTCTTGTACGGCCGCTTGTCCTTCGAGAACCGCACGTCGCGGTTGATACGGAAGAGCGATCGTTCGGCGCTGCCCGTGAGCGGGATGTCGTGGGCGCCGAAGGCGAGTGCGAGGCTCTCCACGAAAGAGGCCATCGGCCCGCGGACATGGCGCTCGTAGGCGGCCTTGTTGGCCTGGAACCAATCGCGCGTCTGGTTCGCCGCCAAGGCCTCGAAGAACTCGAACAGTTGCGGGCTGAATCCGGCGAAGGGTTGGATCTCGCTCGTCGCCTGCGTCTCGGCCTTGGCCATGTCTCAACGTCCCTTGCGAGCGCGCGAGGCTCGCCGCCCGCGCAGCCTCACGCCTTGGAGCGCGAAAGGGAAGAGCGTACCGCAGACTGCCGATCACGAACTGATCCCGCGAGGCGCCTTTTCCTCGAGGCTCGCGTGCTCCAAAGAGCGTCAGCCGGTTCGTCGCCTGCCGGCGGCCGCGCAAGCCTGATGATCTCCACCCTCGCTCGACCGACTGCCGGCGCGTCCCTGCGTCTCCGCCTCACTCCGGTTTTCGGAGCCAATCCCGGCGCGCTGCGGATGTGGACCTGGGCGCCGACGGACCTCCCGCGCGGCGCGCCCCTGGTGGTGGTCCTGCACGGGTGCGGTCAGTCGGCTCAGGGATTCGCATCCGGGTCAGGGTGGCTGACCCTCGCGCAGCAGCGCGGTTTCGCGGTGCTGGCGCCGGAACAGACGAGGGCGAACAATCCGGCCCGTTGTTTCAACTGGTTCGAGCCGAACGACACCGCGCGCGGTCGTGGCGAGGCGGCTTCAGTGCGCGCGATGATCGAGCGGCTATTCGAGACCCATCGCCTCGATCGTCGGCGCGTGTTCATCACGGGACTGTCGGCGGGCGGCTGCATGGCGCTGTCCCTGATGGCCGCCTATCCGGACGTGTTCGAAGCGGGCGCGGTAATCGCCGCTGCGCCTGTGGGCGCGGCGAGGAACCTGCGCGAAGCGATGATCGTCCTGGCCCAGCCGCCTGCCATGGAGGAGAAGGCGCTGGCGGCCCGCGTGCACGCGGCGGAGGGCTACAAGGGTCGCTGGCCGCGGCTGGCGATCTGGCAGGGCCAGGCCGACCGGACCGTGGCGCCAGCCAATGCCCACGCGGTCGCCGCCCAATGGCTGGCTGTGCAGGGTCTTTCTGACACGCACCCGCAGACCGATCAGGTCGGGGCCGTCCGACGCTCAGTGTGGACAGACCGCTGGGGGAGATCCCTCGTCGAACTCGACCTCGTCGAAGGACTGGGCCACGGCGCGCCCATCTCGGCGACCGGGCCGAACGCCCTCGGTCGACCTGGAGCGTTCCTTCTGGAGGCTGGGGTTTCCTCGACGGCCGAGATCGCGCGTTTCTTCGGGCTCATCCGCAGCGCCGAAACAATCGCTGCGCAAGCACAGCCCGAGCCCAAGCCGATCGGCCCCTTGCGTCAGCTCTGGCGGCGGGTGACCCGCTCGAGGTGACCCCGGTCAGGCAGCGATCACGGTCTGTTCGATCGCTCCAAAGATCGAACGCCGGTTCTCGTCCCGCATTTCGATCCGCACGATGTCTCCGGCCTTGAGAAAGGGCGTGCGGGGCGAGCCCTCGAGCAGGGTCTCCACCGTGCGCTGTTCGGCGATGCACCCATAGCCGACGCCGCCGGCGGCGATCGGGCGGCCCGGCCCGCCGTCGGCGCCGGGGTTGGACACGGTGCCCGAGCCGATGATCGAGCCGGCCGCCAGCGACCGCGTTTTGGCGCAGTGAGCGATCAGCACTCCGAAGTCGAAGGCCATCCCTACGCCGGCGTCCGGCTCGCCGAACGGCGCGCCATTAAGCTCCACCTCGACGGCGCCGTGCAGCTTGCCGTCCTTCCACGCGGAGCCCAGCTCGTCGGGCGTGACCGCGACAGGGGAAAAGGCGCTCGCCGGCTTGGACTGGTAGAAGCCGAAGGACTTGGCGAGCTCGCCGGGGATTAGGTTTCGCAGGCTCACGTCGTTGGCGAGCATCACCAGCCGCACGGCGGCCAAGGCCTCCTTGCGTGTCGCTCCAAGGGGCACCTCGTCTGCAATCACCGCGACCTCGGCCTCGAGATCGCAACCCCACTCCTCATTGGCCAGTGGGATCGGATCGCGCGGCCCGAGGAAGCCGTCGGATCCGCCCTGATAGATCAGCGGGTCGGTGCGGAAGCTCTCAGGCATCTCCGCCCCACGCGCCCGGCGCACCAGCTCCATGTGGTTGAGATAGGCCGAGCCGTCCGCCCACTGGTACGCGCGGGGAAGGGGGCTGGCCGCCTCGGTTTCGTGGAACCTCTGGCGCGGCGCGAAGCCGTGCTCGAGCTCGTCGGCGAGGCCCGCTAGTTGCGGCCCGCACCGTTCCCAGTCGTCGAGCGCGGCCTGAAGGGTAGGGGCGATCGGGGAGGCGTCGACGCACCAGGCGAGATCGCGCGAGACCACGACCAGGCGTCCGTCCCGTCCGCCCTTGAAAGACGCCAGCTTCATATCCGCCCCAGCTCTCGTGGAATCCGCGCGCTGACCCGCGCGCCGTGCTCCCAGCGCGAGGGACCGCCATAGACGTGCACCTCTACCAGAATGTCGCCGCCGACGGCGTCGGCCCAGATGTAAGACCGCTCGACCGTCACGCTTCGTCCGGCGGGCGAGAAGCCGTCAAAGGCGTCGCCCCAGGGCATGATCGTGGCCAGGTCGCGCCAGCGCAAAGTAAGCGCGCGCGCGAGCTCGTCCCTCGCCATCTCCTCCAAATCGTCGGCCGTCATGCCAGGCAAATCGTCCAGCCGCCCGCGCTCAGCGCCCATGGGGCAATTTCACGCGCTCGCCTTCCAACTGTCGACATAAGCGGTGTTTTCGACGCTGGCCGCGCCCTCGCCGACGTCCAGCGGGTCGCGAGCGTCGATCATCACCGCATATTCGTCGGTCGCCGGTTTCGACTGGACGAGCATCGACTTCAGCGCCTTCGGGTGGGGACCGTGGGTGAAGCCACTGGGATGAAAGGTCATCATCCCCGCCTCGATGTGGTCGCGGCTGAAGAAGTCGCCGGCGTGGTAGAACAGGACCTCGTCGTAGTCGTCGTTGTTGTGGAAGAACGGCACCTTCAGCGCGCCGGGATCAGTCTCGAACGGCCGTGGCGTGAAGGTGCAGACCACGAACCGCTCGCCCATGAAGGTCGTATGGACCGACGGGGGCAGGTGATAGCGGTGGCTGTTGACCGGACGGATGTCCTTCACGTTGAGCCGGACCGGCGCAAGGTCGCCGTGCCAGCCGACTGCGTCGAGTGGGTTGTAGGGAAAGGTGACGGTCGAGACCTGGCCGCGCTTCTTGACATCCACCCGCACCTCGCCCGGCTGGTCCTGATGGGCGCGGAACGCCTCGTCCATGTGCGGCGTGGCGAGCATGGCCGGATCGAAGAGGGCGTGAGGACCGAGGAGGCCGCGGTCCGGCAGGGTGAAGTGACCGCCGACGCACTCGATCGTCAGCAGGGCCGCCGGACCTTCGGGCGACAGCCGCCACATCGCGCCTCTGGGTATGTAAAGATAATCGCCAGCCGAGAAGGGAAGGCGGCCGTAGTCGCAGAAGAGGTCGCCCTTTCCTTGGTGGACGAACAGCAGCTGATCGCCGTCCGCGTTGCGGGCGAGGGCCGGCATCGGCGCCTCGAGCTTCCAGAAGCGGATCTCGACGTGGACGTTGAACAGCACCTTGGGCGCATCCCAGGGCGAGGCGTGCGCCTCGTTCAGCGCCGCCAGATCGAAGGCGCGGGGCCGCAGGGGTCCCTCGAAGTTGGTCCACCCCGTGGGCGGGCGGCGATGGTGGAAGAAGGCGGCGGGCCCGAAGAACCCCTCCTTGCTCACTTCCCGCTCATAGGTGCCCTCGGGAAAGTCCGCGTGGGCCTGGTTCGAGTGCGCGCCTTCGGCGGCTTTGACGGGAATCCAGTTCCTGGTCATTCGGGGCGGCTCAGGCCGTCGCGGCGGGTTTGGCCGGGAGGACGCCGCGGCGGATCTGGTCGGCTTCGATGCTCTCGAACAGGGCCTTGAAGTTGCCCTCGCCAAAGCCTTCGTTTCCCTCGCGCTGGATCAGCTCGAAGAAGATCGGCCCGATCATGTTCTGAGTGAAGATCTGCAGCAGCAGCCCTTGGCCTTCGGTGGGCGCGCCGTCGATCAGGATCTGGTCAGCGCGCAGGTGCTGCACGTTGTGGCCGTGGCCGGGGAGACGTTTGTCGAGCGCCTCGTAATAGGTGTCCGGTGTCTCCTGGAACTTCACGCCCCGCTGGTTCATCGCCTCGACGGCCGAGAAGATGTCGCCCGTACCAAGGGCGATGTGCTGGATGCCCTCGCCCTTGTAGTCGCGCAGGAACTCCTCGATCTGCGAGTGCTCGTCGCGGCTCTCGTTGAGCGGGATGCGAATCTTCCCGCAGGGGCTGGTCATGGCCTTGGAGAGCAGGCCGGTCTGCGCGCCCTCGATGTCGAAGTAGCGGATCTCGCGGAAGTTGAAGATGCGCTCGTAGAAGTCCGCCCACTTGTCCATCTGGCCACGGTGCACATTGTGCGTGAGATGGTCGATGTAGGTCAGGCCAAGCCCGGGCGGCTTCTCCTGCGCGCCTTCCAGGGCGACGAAATCCACGTCGTAGATCGCCTTCGCGCCGTAGCGGTCCACCAGATAGAGATTGGTCCCGCCGATGCCTTCGATAGCCGGGATGTTGAGCTCCATCGGGCCGACCCGGCCCTCCACCGGCTTGGCCCCCCGCTCGACAGCCAGCTTCAGGGCCTTCGCGGCGTCGCGAACCCGGAACGCCATCGCATTGGCGGAAGGGCCGTGCTGATGACGGAAGTCCGCGGGCTGGCCCTGCGGCTCCATGTTCAGGATGAAATTGATGTCGCCCTGGGCGAAACGCAGGACGTTCTTCGAGCGATGCCGGGCGACGGCCACGAAGCCCATCTTCTGGAACAAATCGGACAGCCGCTCCGGCTCCGGGGCGGTGAATTCGACGAATTCGAAACCGTCGGTGCCGAGGGGATTGTCGAAAAGATCCGACTTGAGCTGCACGCTGGCGTTCATGGGGACACTCTCGAAAGGAAACGGACACATCATCGCAGGCGATGCGCCTTTGCGGAAGCGCGCCGCCACTGCTAGCAGAACGCCCCCGCCGTGCGCTCGGCGAACAAAGACGTGGTGAAGGCGGCGGCATGCTCAAGGGGCTCTACGATCGTGTGATGCGCCTGTCCGGTTCGCCTCATGCGGGGTGGGCCCTGTTCGCCGTGGCTTTCGCCGAGAGCTCCTTCTTTCCGGTGCCGCCGGACGTGATGTTGGCCCCGATGGTGCTGACGCGTCCCGAGCGGACGTGGCGGACGGCCTTGATCTGCACGATCGGCTCGGTGATTGGAGGGGTCCTCGGCTACGCGATCGGCTTCAGCCTGGAGCCCGTCGGAAAATGGATCCTCGCCGCCACCGGCGCGCCTGGCGGCGACATGGCCCTTCGTCATGGCTTCGCCAAATGGGGCGTCCTGGTGATCCTGGGGCAGGGGCTGCTGCCCATCCCCTACAAGCTGGTGACGATCACTACCGGTCTGGCGCACTTCAGCCTCTGGCAGTTCGTCCTCGCCTCCTGCGTGACGCGCAGCGCGCGCTTCTTCGGCGTCGCCTTCCTCGTACGCCGTTTCGGGCCGACGCTGCTTCCGGTGATCGAGCGGCGCCTGGTCCTCGCCGTCAGTGTGGTGGTCGGGCTCGTCGTGCTGGCGCTGGTCCTCCTTCGGGTGCTTCACCACCACCATGGCTGAGGTCGGCTGACTGACGCCGAAGCTTTGACGCGGGCCGCCCGCCGGCCCATATCGGCCAGGTGAGAGCTCTGCTGAAACACTGGCCCTGGACTGCGCTGGCGGCCAGCCTCGTGATCCTTGCGATCGCCCACGGTTTCGAGACCTTCGGCCGGCTCGCGCCCTGCGAGCTCTGCCTCAAGGAGCGCCAGGTCTACTGGCTCGCAGCCTTCGTCGGTCTCGTTGGCGGTCTCGCCGCGTTGCGCGCGCCGCGCGCCCGCTTGTGGACGTGTATCCTGCTGGCGCTGATCTTCCTGGGGGGAGCGGTGCTCGCGGGCTACCATGCGGGGGTCGAATGGAAGTTCTGGCCCGGTCCGGAATCCTGCACGGGCTCCCACATTCGGATTACCGCCGCCGACATGCAGCGCCTGCTCAATGGCGGCGCCATGCACATCCCCCGCTGCGACAAGCCCGCCTTCGTCTTCCTCGGACTATCCATGGCAGGGTGGAACGCGGTCATCTCCTTCATCCTTGCGGTGGTGAGCGTCGTAGCCGGCCGTTTCGTCTATCGTCGTGCGGAGTTTTGATCCCATGAGCGAGCGCCCCATTCCGCCCAGGCCCGGACCCGGCGGCCAGGAGATGCGCCTGGCGCAGATGCTGCGGGTCGACCACGCCGGCGAACTGGGCGCCGTGCACATCTACCGGGGCCAGCGCGCGGTCCTGGGTGAGGCGCCTGGCCGATCGTCGGTGGCGGCGACGCTCGCGGAGATGGAAGACCACGAAGCCCGCCACCTCGCGCGTTTCGATGAGCTGCTCGTGCGTCGGGGCGTCCGCCCGACCCTCCTCGCCCCCCTATGGCGGGCGACGGGATTCGCCCTGGGCGTGGGCACGGCCCTGCTCGGAGAGAAGGCGGCGCACGCCTGCACCGACGCGGTGGAGAGCGTGATCGAGGGCCACTACGCCAGCCAGATCGCCGAGATCGGCGATCGCGAGCCGGAACTGGCCGGGGAGCTCTCGGAATTCCGCGACGACGAGCTCGAGCACCAGCGTCAGGCCATCGAGGGCGGCGCGCGCGAGGCGCCTGGCGCGCGCCTTCTGTCGTCGATGATCCGCGCCGGCTGCCGCGCCGCCATAAAGATCTCCGAACGTATCTAGCGCGCGCGGCGCGGGGGACAGCATGCCAGCTTGCTACACCGACAGGACCAGCGTCCGGGCCGGAGAGACAGTGACGCTCTTCGCGTCCTCGCATCTGGCGGACTGTCGCCTGGAGATCGCGCGCGTCGGGGCGGAGCGGGAGGTCGTTCTGGTCCGCGCCATCCACGTCGGCGATCACCCGACCCCGCCGGAGGCCGATCGCAATGGTTGCGGTTGGCCAGAGGCGGCTCGCTTCGAGGTCGGTGACGATTGGCGGAGCGGTTACTACGACCTCACGCTCACCGACGGCGACGGTCAGGTCGGGCGCCACTTCCTCTGCGTCCAGGCTCAGCGCGGCGAGCCCGGGGCGCGGGCCGTCCTCGTCCTGACCACCAACACCCTCCACGCCTATAACTATTGGGGCGGGCGCAGCGCCTATTGCGATGTCGGCGCCCTGATGAGCCGGCGGCTCGGCCTGGCCGACGCCATGGCCGGAGCGCTCGGCGTGCTGTCGGCCCAACGGCCGATCTCGCCGATGCTGCTCGGCGCGCCGCCGGACATGCCCCGGCTGGTGAACCTGCGGAAGCGTGGCTTCGAGGAGCGGAGCTGGGCCGGGGCCGATCCGGCCTGGTCACGAGCGCACGGCCAGAGCCCCTATGACGGCTCGGCGGGTTACCTGAACAAGTGGGAGCACCACTTCGTCCGCTGGGCCGAAGGCGAGGGGATCTCGTTCGATTATCTCACGGACTACGACCTCGATGCCGACCCGGCGGCGCTCGATCCGTATGGCGTAGCGATCCTGGTCGGCCACAGCGAGTACTGGTCCGCTTCGCAGAGGGACGCGCTGGACCGCTTTGTCCTGGCGGGCGGCCGCCTGGCGATCTTTTCCGGCAACACCGCCTTCTGGAAGGTGCGTTGGGAGGACGAGGGGCGCACCCTGATCTGCCACAAGTGGAAGGGCTTCGAGGCGGATCCGGCCGCGGCGGACGACCCCTCGCTGGGCACGCACTTGTGGTCGCACCCGACGTTCGATCGTCCCGAGGCGGCGACGACCGGCCTCAGCTTCATCTTCGGGGGCTACCACCGCCTGGGGATGTGCGCGGCGCGCGGCCAGGGCGGCTACACCGTCTATCGGGATCGGCACTGGGCGCTGGAGGGGTGCGATCTCTATTATGGCGACGTCTTCGGCGACGATGTCCCGCTGATCGGCTACGAGAACGACGGCTGCCTGTTCGGCTTCGACGCGGACGGCCTGCCCGCTCCGATTGCGAGGCTCGGGACGCCGGAGAACCTCGAGATCATCGCTCTCGCGCCAGCGGCCTTCGCCGAGACGCCCAGCCCGTACCGGCCGCTGATTCCGCCCGAACAGCTCGATATCGTTGCGACCATCGCCTACGGCTCAGCCAGTCCCGCAGCCCAGGCGCGGGTCCTGCGCGGCCACGCGGTCATGGCCGCCTTCGCGCGCGGGAAGGGCGAGGTGTTCAACGCCGGCACGACGGAGTGGGCGCACGGCCTCGCCGCAAACGATCCGTTCGTCACCCGCATCACGCGCAATGTGCTCGCCAGGTTCGGCGCGATGGAGAGGACCAGCGCCGCAATCGGCCAAGCTTGATTTTGCGGCGACGCTCTTGGGGTTTAGGCGTCCACTCGGCTAGATTCCGAGCCGGGGAAGGGAGAGGCCGATGGATGTTGAGACGCTGCGCCGGGAGGCGGAGGCGCCGGTCGTGGCCGGACCAGGAGATGTCGAGGCGGTGGCGGCGGATTTGTCAGACGCCTTTGCCGACGACGTGATGTTCGATTGGTTCCTGCGCGACGATAAACGCAGGGACGCCGCCCGGGCGAACTTCTTTCGTTTCGTGATCGCCAACATGGCGGTCGGGGTGGGACGGATCGAGCGTCCTGCCAGCGGAGGCGCCGCGGCGGTGTGGCTGCCGTTCGAGGCGGTAGGCCCAACGCCCCTGCCGATGCTGATCCGCGCCGCGCCGACGATCCTCGCCGCCACGGGATTTGGCCGCGCCCTGCGCCTCCTGGCCCTGATGGAGGACATGGATAGGCACCATCCGATGGATCGTCCCCACGCCTATCTGTGGTTCCTTGGTGTTGCGCGGGTGGCGCAGGGACGCGGAATTGGTTCGCGGCTGCTGAAGGTCGCCACCGACCGGCTCGACGAGCAACGCTTGCCCGCCTATCTCGAGACCCAGACCGAGCGGAACGTTGCGCTTTATAACCGCCACGGTTTCGAGGTCATCTCCGAGCACCGGCCGCAGCCAAAGGCGCCGCAGCTCTGGAGCATGTGGAGGGAGCCTCAGGCCTGAGGCCGTCGAAACGTCGCTTTTAAGGAACGTCCTGATGGCTCCGCTCGTTTTGCGCGCCTGAGGGATGACGCAAATGAGGATGAAATGAAGTTTGCTGCAGCCCTCGGGGCTCTATCGGCCGTCGCGATCCTGCTCCCCGACGTGGGAGCGGCCCAGCCTTACGACCAGCCGCCGCCTCCACCGCCCCCGGCCCATCACTATCATCACCACCACTATCACCACCGCTACCGCGAAAGCTGCGCGCAGACGCAGCATGATCGGGCGGTGACCGGCACCGTTGCGGGCGCCGCGGGCGGAGCCATCCTGGGCGGTGCGATCGGCGGACACCTGGGCGGCGCGCTTCTGGGCGCCGGAGCGGGCGCCCTGGCCGGCCACGCGATCGCGAGGCACACCGGACCCTGCTCCTGAGGTCCTGGAGCAAACCCCGTTCAGACGAGATCGTCTGAACGGGGATGATTTGCTCTAGAATCAAAAGTGTAGAGCCTGATTCAACGTTTGCATCTGTTCCGTGCAAACGCATCAGGCTCTAGGCGCCCGTCTGGTCTATCGGCCGAACCGGTAGACCAGGCGGGCCGCCGAATGGCGGGCTACGAGCGGCTCCGCGCGTCGCCGGTGTCGGATAGGGCGGCGCGAGTGTGAGCGCGCAGCGCCGCCTTCACTGCGGTCAACCGCTCGCCCTCGTAGTCGGGCCATCCGAGGATCGCCAGGGTGTTGGACTTGCCCGAATGGAAGGCGCTGATCGGGCCAAGCACCATGCTGGCCCTCAGCTGCGTCGTCTGGGCTTTGGGCGAAAGGCTCAGGATGACTCCGACCAGCCGCGACACACACGCGTGCAATGGCCGAGAGACCTCCTCTCGGATGACGCCTGCGGCGGGACCCTCGCCGTCCGTCTGGGCGCGGCCGATGAAACGTCCCCAATCGCTCGCGGTCTTCGCGACGAGCGAGACTTCGACGAGGCTGTCGAGAAGGTCGCAGAGCGCCTCGAGCGCTCGGCGCGGATCGCCGGTCTCGGCTGCGGCGTCCGCCTGCCTGCGCGGCGGCCCGAGGATCTGCCCAAGTTCGCCGACGATGAACTGGGCGCATGCCCGATGCAGGCCTTCCTTGCTGTCGAAGTAGTACTGCAGCGCCGGGGGCGTCACGCCTGCCGCCTCGGCGATCTGACGCGTCGAGGCCCTCGCGTATCCCTCCTCGGCGAAGACGCGCAGGGCGGCGGCGATGATGCGCGCGCGTGTCTCCTCGCCGCGGGCGTACCCCCCTCGGTCAGGTCGACGCCGTGGCGCGTTGGCCCTCGCCTCGCTCATCGGCGCCTTATACGGCGATTGAAAGATAGTTTCCAAGTGGCAGACATGCAGGCAGGCCGCTTCCCAATTCGCGCTTGACAGATATCGTCCAATCGGAAGACATCCGGGCTCCAACGCCGCCCCTGTCCGATAATTTCCATGCGATTCCGCTGATGTCCGAAGTGATGTCCGAAGTGAAAGGCGCGGCCCAAGCGCCTCGACGATCGCCTCTGCGCAACCCCATGGTTCGCGGCGTGCTCACCGTCGGCGGCGTCGTCGTCCTGATCGCGCTCCTGGTGTTCGGCTTCAATTGGTGGACCCACGGCCGGTTCGTGCAGGGGACCGACGACGCCTACCTCAGAGCGGACGGCGTGACCGTGGCGCCGAAGGTCCTGGGCTATGTCGATCAGGTCTATGTGTCCGACAACCAGGACGTGAAGGCCGGCCAGCCGCTCGTGCGCATCGACGCGCGCTCCTACGACGCGGCCCTGGCGCAGCAGACCGCGGCGCTCGACGCCCGGCGGGCCGACATCGAAGCGGCGCAGCGCCAGGTCGACCAGCAGGACGCCGCGGTCGCCGAGGCGCAGGTCCGACTGAACACGGCGCGGATCAACTCAGCCTACGCCAGCGGCGAAGGCGCGCGCTATCGCAAGCTCAGCCAGGAGGGTGTGGAGACCACCGAGCGCTACACGCAAGCGAAGAACCAGGCCGACCAGGCCGCTGAGCAGGTGAAGGCCGACGAGGCCGCTCTCGCCGTCGCCCAGCGACAGACGCAGGCCCTCCGCGCACAGATCGCGCAGGCCCAGGCGCAACTCGAGGCGGCGAAGGCGGCGGCGCAGTCGGCGCATTTGAACGTGGCGGACACGATGATCACCGCCGCCATCGACGGGCGCGTGGGCGACAAGACGGTGCGGCTTGGCCAGTTCGTGCAGCCGGGCACCCGGCTGATGGACATCGTGCCGGTCCAGCACGTCTATCTGGTCGCGAACTTCAAGGAGACGCAGATCGGCCGCATGCGGATCGGACAGCACGCCAGCGTCAAGATCGACGCCTTTGGCGGGCGCACGATCGATGCGGTGATCGAGAGCTTCGCGCCGGGAACGGGCGCGCAGTTCGCCCTGCTCCCGCCAGAGAACGCGACCGGCAACTTCATTAAGATCGTCCAGCGTGTTCCTGTCCGCCTGCGTCTGCTGCCCCCGCCGAACCTCAGGGATCGGCTGATCCCTGGCCTTTCAGCGACGGTGAAGATCGACACGCTGCAGGCGACCAACGGCGACCGCGCCTGAGGCCGGGCGAGGAGGACGCGGGTGAAGGACGTCCCTGACGAGAGCATCCCCGCCCAACCGCAATCCGCGGCGGCGGGCGCCTGGCCGGAGCCGGAAAAGGCCTCGGTCGAGGACTGGATCGCGGTTTTCGCCGGCGCGCTTGGGGCGCTGCTGGCCTCTCTCGACATCTCCATCACCAACGCGGCCTTGCCGACGATCCAGGGGGAGATCGGCGCGAGCGGGACCGAAGGGACGTGGATCTCGACGGGGTACCTCGTCAGCGAAGTGGTGATGATCCCCCTCAGCGCGTGGCTCAGCCGCGTGCTTGGCCTGCGGACGCTTCTGCTCGTCTGCGTCGTCCTGTTCACCCTGTTCTCGATGATGTGCGGGACGAGCCAGGACATGATGACAATGATCATCGGGCGCGTCGGGCAGGGATTCTTCGGCGGCGCCCTGATCCCGACGGCCCAGACGATCACGCGCACGCGCCTGCCTCAGCACCAGATCCCGATCGGGATGAGCATGTTCGGCCTGATCGTGCTGCTCGGCCCGCTTATCGGACCGCTCGTCGGCGGCTGGCTGACCGAGAACGCCAGCTGGCAGTGGTGCTTCTTCCTCAACCTGCCGATCTCGATCGGCCTGGTGGCCCTGCTTCTGCTGGGGCTGCCGCACACGAAGTCCAACCTCCTGGAAGTGATCCACGCCGACTGGCTCGGGATTGTCGGCCTGGCCCTCGGACTGTCCTCGCTCACTGTCGTGCTCGAGGAAGGCCAGCGCCAGCAATGGTTCAACTCCAAGCTGATCGTCGACCTCAGTCTCACCTGCGTCTTCGGCCTCATCCTCCTGGGAATATCGCAGTTCACGGCCAGGCGGCCTGTGATCAAGCTCGCGCTTCTGGGCAACTGGGCCTACGCCAGCGTCATCATACTGGTGACCGTGGTGGGTATGTCACTCTACGCGGTCATCTACGTCCTGCCGCAGTTTCTCAGCATCATCGGGGGAGAGAACGCCGAACAGTCGGGGCGTGTCCTGTTCATCTCGGGTATACCCGCATTCCTGGTGATGCCGATACTTCCGCGATTGCTGGGGCGCGTGAACATAAAGATTCTGGTCGGCTGCGGTTTCGGCGCCTTCGTCCTCAGTTGCTTCATCAACACGCACCTGACAGACCAGTATCGCGGCGCGGAGTTCCTCATCCCGCAGCTGTTGCGTGGGGCAGGGCAGATGCTGGCCTTCATGCCCCTCAATCAGGCGTCGGTCGGCGCGGTGAGCCGCGAGGACACCGCCGACGCCTCCGGCCTCTACAACATGGCGCGGAATCTCGGCGGGTCCCTCGGCCTCGCGGCGATCGGGGTCTTCATCGATCGGCGGACGGAGTCCCACGCGGACGCGATCCGCGAGACCCTCAATGCGAACTCACCGATGGTCCAGGATCATATCGCCAGCCAAGCCGCCGGCTTCGCCGTGAACAATGGCGGCGATCTCGCGTATGGTCACACCCAGGCCCTGCAGGCCCTGGCCGGAACCATCCATAGCCAGGCCCTGGTGATGACCTATTCCGACTGCTTCTTCGTGCTGGGCTTCTGCATCATCGCCCTCTCCCCCCTGATCCTCCTACTTCGAGCCCCACCGCCGCTGGGCGGAAGGCCAGCGCCGGCCGCTGAACACTGATGGCGAACCCGACCATGCGCGCACGACTCCTGGCGCGATGCGCCGTGCCCCTTGCCCTGGCCGGGGGCCTCGCCGGCTGCATGGTCGGGCCCAACTATCACGGCCCGCCCAAGGTGACGCCCGAGGCGGTCAACGCCCCGGCCTTCCGCCGCGCGAACCCTGACCAGAGCCCGGCCGCGCCGCAGGCCCGTTGGTGGACGGCGCTCGGCGACGCCGAGCTTGACCGACTGGAAACCGCGGCTTTGGCGGCGAGCCCCGATCTCGAAGCGGCCGCGGCGCGGGTCCGCCAGGCGCGGGCCGTGCTGACCCAGGACAAGGCGAATCTACTGCCGTCGACCGGCTCGTCCGCGGTTTTCCTGCACGCGCGCGGCCTCACCAACGTCTTTGGGGCCGCGCCGGCGGGATCCGGCACGTCCAATCAGCCGAGCCCCAACCCTGCGACCAATTCTTACGCCGGGTTCCTTGACGCGACTTGGGAGCTCGATCTCTTCGGTGGCAATCGACGGGCGGTCGAGGGCGCCCGCGCCGAGACCCAGGCCTACCAGGACGACCTGCAGGGCGCGGAAGTCAGCCTCACAGCGGAGGTGGCGCAGGCCTATCTCTCCCTGCGCGACGCCCAGGCCCGACTCGATCAATATCACCGGGACGCGGACATCGAAGCCCGCACACTGGCCATGGAGGGGCAGCGACAAGCGGGGGGCGTCGCCACTGACCTGGACGTTGAGCGGCTCAACAACCAGCTGCTCAGCACCCGCTCCAACTTCGCGGCCCTCCAGGCGGAGATCACCGCTCAGCTCGACCGGCTGGCCGTTCTCATCGGGCGCGCGCCGGGTGACGTGGACCCCGGGTTGGCCGGCGCCACGCCGGCGCCGCTACCTCCGGAGAAGGTCGATGTCGGCGACCCCGCGGAGATGCTGCAGCGGCGCCCGGACATACGTGCGGCCGAGCGTCGTCTGGAGCAGCAGACCGCCCTGGTCGGTCAGCGCACCGCCAACCTGTTCCCGAAGGTCCAGCTTCTCGGCGACATCGGCTTTTCGTCGAGCAAGGTGGAGAGCCTCTTCAACCCCGCCAGCCTGCTCTATGTCGCAGCGCCAACCCTGCAGTGGAATCCATGGGACTTCGGCCGCACGCGCGCGACGATTCGTCAGGCGCAGGCGGCGCGGGACGAGGCGCAAGCGAACTACCGCAAGGCGGTGCTCACCGCGCTTGACGACGCTGAGAGCTCCCTCGCTCGCTATGGACGCCAACGCGAAACGGTTGTCGCGCTGACCGAGGTCAAGGCGTCCGCCGATCGCGCGGCCCATCTCACAGACTTGCGCTTCCAGGGCGGCACCGCGACCACTGTAGACGTCCTAGACGCCGAACGCAGCCGCGTAGAGGCCGAGACGAACCTCGAGCAGGCGCAGGTGCAGCTGACCCAGGATTTCGTCGCCCTGGAAAAGAGCCTCGGCCTGGGCTGGCGGGACGCGTCCTCGAGCTGATCGCGGGCGGTTTCGTTTGGAACTAGCTCGAAACCCAAAACAAGCCCGTCATCCCGGGCGGTAGCGAACCCGGCGTTGGCCGCGTGAAGCGACGAACCGGGACCCAGGGGATCGGGAGAGACACTGAGGTTCGCGAACCGCGATAGCCCGCTTGCGCCGCGATTCAACCTCCACCTCGCACACCCAGGTCCTCCGCCCGCCCCAACGGAGTTGAACGGCCGAGCCCGGAGGGTCCGTCGCGCCCTCAGCCGGAGGTCAGAGTCGCGAAGGCTTCCTGCACGCGCCGCTGCGCCTGAGCCAGACGACGCTCGAGCTGAGGGAAGTCGCGTGTTCCGCCGGCGCGCGCTAGCAGCCGGCGGAATCCCGCCGGCTCATCCGTCGGGTCCGCCGGATCCTCGAGCGCGATCTTGAGCAACTGGGCGAGGTTGGTCTGCAGAAGCCAAGCGGTTTTGAGGTCCGTCAGGTGCGACGCCAGCTCCGGTCGAGCCGCCGCCAGCGCGTCCAGCGCGGCTCCGGTGTTCTGGCGCAGAGGGCCGCCGCCGGCGGCGCCGACGATCTGCAGGTGCTGGGCGCAGAATTCGATGTCGACCAGGCCGCCGGGTGCGAGCTTGAGGTCCCAATCGCCCCACGCTGGCCGCTCGTTCGTCATCAGATTGCGCATCGCGATCACGTCCGCGGCCGTTCGGGCGGGATCGCGCGGCCGCCTGAGGGCGAGCTCGATCGCCTCGGCGGCGCGCGCCCCGAACTCGGGCGTCGAGGCCCAGACCACGCGCGCCTTGCAGAGCGCCAGCAACTCCCAGGTCTCCGCTTCCGCCTCGTAGTAGCGCTCGAAGGCCGCAAGACTGACGGCGACCGGGCCGGCCGATCCGGAGGGACGCAGCTGCAGGTCGACCTTGTAGAGTCCGCCGGCGGGCGTCATGGCCGACAGGGCGGCGATCAGCCTCTGGGTGAACCGGGCGTAGAAGGTCTCCGGCGCCCAACCTTTGATCGCACTCGCCGAGCCAGGGGCCCCAGCATAGAGCGTCATCAGGTCGAGGTCGGACCGGGCGCTCATCTCCCTCGCGCCGCAGGTTCCCAAGGCGACGACGGCCGTCTCTCCCTCCAGCGCGCCGCCCATGCGTTCGGTCTCGGTGACGGCGGCAGGGGCCAGGCCGGCTATCAGGGCGTCAGCTAGATCCGCGAACGCGCGACCGGCCGCTTCGGAGGAGGCTCGGCCCGCCAGCACCTGGGCGCCGATGCGGAAGGCGCTGTCGGCGTAGAGCCTGCGCGCCTCGTCCATCGCGCCTTCGAAGCTCTCCGCTCGCGCGAGCAGGGCGGAGATGTCGGGGAGGGCGCCGATCTCCCCCGAGAAGCTGGAATCGAGCAGGGAATCGAGCACCGCCGGTCGCTGCGCCAGGGTGCGGGCGAAGCGCGGCGCGAAAGCCAGCACCCTCACCAGCAGGTCGAGCAGGTCGGGGTGGGCCAGGAACAGCGACTGGATCTGGATGCTGGAGGGCAACGCGCAGAAGAAATCGCCGAATCTCGCGAAGGCGGCGTCCGGCGCGCCGCTCGCCCCCGCCGCCTCCAGAAGGCGCGGCGCCAGGCGCGTGAACAGCTCTCGCTCTCGCGCCGAGCGCGTGGCGCGGATGCGTCCGTGGTGCCAGCCCCGGATGTCGCGCGACACGCGCGCCGGATCGGTGAATCCCATGCGCGCGATCGTCGAAAGCGTCTCGGGATCGTCCTCGACGCCCGTGAAGACCAGGCTTCCGTAGCGGGAGGACAGAGGTTCGGTCTCGGCGAACAGTTCACCATAGCGGCGATTCACCGTCCGCAGGGTCTTGGTGACCTGGGCGTCGAACGCCCGCAGGGTGTCGAAGCCGTCGAGGGCGGCGATGGCGCGGCGGGCGCCGTCCGCCTCGGGGAGGCGATGGGTCTGGTCGTCGGCGATCATCTGGGCGCGGTGCTCGAGCCGGCGCAGAGTCCGATAGGACTCTTCGAGCTCGACGACGGCCTCGGGCGGAACGCGGCCCGCCTTGCTGAGCGCGTCCAGCGCGGCCACCGTCCCACGCGCTCTCAGCGAGGCGTCCCGGCCGCCATGAATGAGCTGCAGGGTCTGGGCGTAGAACTCGATCTCACGGATCCCTCCACGGCCCAGCTTCAGATCGGCGCCCTTCGCGGTGAGCCGGTCGTCGACCTTCCAGGCATGGATCTGGCGCTTGATCGACTGGATGTCGGCGATCGCCGCGAAGTCGAGGCTGCGGCGCCAAACGAACCCCTGCAGTTCGTCCAGAAACGCCCGTGCCAGGGGCAGGTCGCCGGCGAAGGGTCGAGCCTTGATGAAGGCCGCGCGCTCCCAGTTCTGGCCGACGCTCTGGTAGTAGCCGAGCGCGCCTGGGACCGTGACGGCAGGCGGTGTCGACAGCGGATCGGGCCGCAGCCGCAGGTCCACCCTGAAGACGTAACCGTCCGAGGTGCGGGACTGCAGGATCTGCGAGAGGCGCTCCGCCAGGCGCTGGGCGGCCCGCGCTGGCTCGAGCTTGCCGGTGAGCGGCAGGGCGTCGGGCTCATAGAACAGGCTGATGTCGATATCGCTCGAGTAG
>JAFANN010000144.1 GCA_019232665.1 Caulobacteraceae bacterium
GACCTAGGTGACTGGGCGAGCCGCCGTGGTTCGCGAACCGCTGCGCCGTGGGCGTGGCCCTGGATCCCGGGTCCTCGCTTCGCCGCGCTCGCTACGGCCCGGGATGACAGACGAAAAAAGGAGATGTGTGAATGGCGTAGCCCTCCCGGGGAAGGGGAGCCCGGTTTGGGGCCACGCTCACAATCCCGTCGGGAACAGGTCGATCTTTCCGATCTGCGTGCCGCGCGAGCGGAGGATCGCGTAGGCCATGTTGAGGTGGAAATAGACGTTGGTCGTGGCGAAGACGGTCAGCCAGCGCGCCGCCGGCAGGGTTGGGGCCATCCCGGTCCCCAAGGTGACGGTCAAGGGCTCGTCCTCACGTCCCTCGAAAGCGCCTGGCGCCAGGCCCTGCAGCCAGGCTTTGCTGTTGGCGATCTCCTCCTGGAACTGTTCAACGGACAGGTCCGCGCCGATCTCCCCTGGAAGGGGCAGGCCGGCGGCGCGTGCGGGCCACTGACGCGTGAAGTTGCACACAACCATCAGCTGGAATCGAAGCGGCTGCATGTCGTCGATCAGCCGCCAGTCCAGCATCTCTCCTTCGGTGATCCCAAGGCCCGCGGCGTGTTCGGCGCCCTTGCGCAGAATGTGCGCGGCGGTGTCGAGGACCCGGACATAGAGGTCGACAAACGTGCGAATGCTGGTGGTCATCAGTGATTCCCTAAAGTGTGCACGCCGATCATACGGCGTCCAGGTGACGCTTCTGAAGCCTTCGCCGTGTCACTCGCCTTGGTGAGGGCGCCAGACCCTGTTGAGCCTGCGTATCGGGCTTTGTCGGGCTCGACGCCTTGTCCTGGGCGTCAAGCCCGCCTACCGAGCGGGATCGGACAAACCGGGGAGGCAGGATGAATTCGAGAAGCGGCGGCGACGCCAACTCCACGCGAGGCGTCTTCCTCTATTTCACGCCGCTCATCCTGATCATGTACCTGGTCGGGCCGACCCAGTACCTCGTCGATATCCCGACGACCTACATGCTCAAGGACCTGCTTCACGCGAGTGCGACGCAGGTCTCCATCTTCAGGCTGGTCACGGCGTTGCCGGTCTATGTCGCCGTGTTGTTCGGCCTCACCCGCGATCTCTGGAATCCGCTCGGACGGCGCGACCGCGGCTATTTCCTGATCTTCGGGCCGGTCACGGCCGCGGTCTTCCTTTGGCTCGCCTTCTCGAAGGTGAGCTACGCGGGCCTCTTCGCCGGAATGTTCCTGGCGATGCTCGCCTCGCGCTTCACCATGGCCGCCTACCAGGGGCTGCAGGCCCTGGTGGCCCAGGAAAAGCTGATGTCGGGCCGACTGGCGGTCCTTTGGCAGATCGTCGCCTCGGTCCCGATCATCGCCGGCGCCTGGGCCGGCGGCATCGTGGCCAAGGAGCTGAAGCCGCAGGAGACCTTCCTCATCCTGGGCGCTCTCACGGCGCTGATCGGGCTGCTGGGCCTGTGGAAACCGCGAAGCGTGTTCGACCACGCCTACGACCGGCCCGAGGCCAAGGGCGCCGACCTGATCGGAGACATCAAGCGCCTGGTCAAACACAGGGCCGTCTATCCCGCGGTGCTGGCGCTGTTCTTGTTCCAGTTCTCGCCGGGATCGAACACACCCCTGCAGTACTATCTGACCAACAAGCTGCACGCCTCCGACGCCGTCTACGGCGAGTTCCAGGCAATCTTCGCGGCCGCCTTCATCCCGATGTTCTTCCTCTACGGATGGCTCTGCAAGCGCGTGCCGCTCAAGAAGCTGCTGTTCTGGGGCACGATCCTGACCATCCCCCAGATGATCCCGCTCGCCTTCATCCAGACCCCGGCGCAGGCGCTGTGGCTCGCCGTTCCGATCGGCATGATGGGAGGCATCGCCTACCCGGCCTACCTGGATCTCGCCATGCGCGCTTGCCCGCCAGGCCTTCAGGGCGCGCTGATGATGTTGGCGGACGGGATGTTCTACCTCTCCTACCGCTCCGGCGACCTGCTCGGCTCGGCGATCTACAGTTCGAGCCCGCGGTTCGGCTTCGTCTACTGCGTCATCGCCATAGCCGCGGTCTACGCCCTGATCCTGCCGGTGCTGCTGCTGATCCCCAAGGGACTGGCGGACACGCGCGACGGCGAGGCCAATCCGAGCATCGAGGCGGTGGTAAAAGCGGAAATCGCCGAAGCTGCGGCCTGAATCGTCGAGCCTCGACGGGACGGACGCCCAGAGCACGTCCCGTTCAGGCGGAATCGCCTGAACGGGATCAACGTCCTCTAGATTCAAGAGCTTGAGCGCGTTCTCATCGCAAAACCAGTTCCCACTTTTGCGGAACGCGCTCCAGCGCCAAGCTGGCGCCATGAGCGATTCGTCGGCTTCCCGTGCCTGAATTCTACGAATTCTTCGCCGGCGGCGGCATGGCGCGCGCGGGACTCGGGCCGGCCTGGACCTGCCGGTTCGCCAACGACTTCGATGAGAGGAAGGCGGCGGTCTACTCGCTCAACTGGGGCGCCGCTGGGCTGAAGGCAGGGGACGTCGCGACCGTATCGCCCGAGGAGCTGCCCGGCCGCGCCGATCTGGCCTGGGCGTCGTTCCCCTGCCAAGATCTCTCGCTCGCCGGAGCACAAGCGGGGCTGCGCGGAGAACGGTCAGGGACGTTCTTTTCCTTCTGGAGGTTGATGCAGCGCCTGGCGGCCGAGGGGCGCGGGCCGCGGATCATCGCCCTCGAGAACGTCTGCGGCGCCCTCACCTCCCATGGAGGACGCGACTTTCGCGCCATCTGCGAGGCCTTCCTCGACCTCGGTTACAAGTGCGGCGCCCTGGTCATCGATGCGGCGCTGTTCGTCCCCCAGTCCCGCCCCCGGCTCTTCCTGGTGGGCGTCGCCGACGACATCGCGATCCCCGCCGGCCTCACCGCCCGGGCGCCGGTCGAGCCGTTCCATCCTGCGACCCTGCGCAGGGCGGTCGAGACCCTGCCCGCGGACATCGCCGAGCAGCTGACCTGGTGGGCGCCGCCGCCGCCGGCGCGTCGCAACAGCGCCTTCGCAGACCTCATCGAAGACGACCCCTCGAAAGGGTCATGGCACACGCCGGCCCAGACCGAACGCCTGCTCTCGTTGATGTCGCCTCTGCATCGCAGGAGGGTCGAAGACGCGACGGCGGCAGGGGAGCGCCGCGTCGGAGCCGTCTACCGCCGCACCCGGCGGGACGCGGAGGGGCGAAAGGTCCAGCGGGCCGAGGTGCGGTTCGACGAGGTGTCGGGATGCCTGCGCACTCCGGCTGGCGGCTCGAGCCGGCAACAGATCCTCGTGGTGGAAGGAGGGAACGTTCGCTCGCGCCTTCTCTCCCCGCGCGAAGCGGCGCGCCTGATGGGCCTGCCTGACGACTATCGCCTGCCCAGAGGCGCCACCGAGGCCTACCACCTCCTCGGCGACGGCGTTGCCGTCGATGTCGTGCGCCACCTGGCCCGACACCTGTTCGAACCCCTTCTTGGGATAGCGAAGGCTGCGCGCTCGGCGGCGTGAATGCCCCCTTTTTGCCGTCATCCCGGGCCGTAGCGAAGCGGAGCGCAGCGAGGACCCGGGATCCAGGGGACTGGGCGAGGCGCTGCGATTTGCGAACCTAGGCGCCCATCCCAGTCACCTGAGTCCCGCAGCTCCGCTCCGCTGCGTTTCGCTGCGTGCGGGATGACGGGTGAGTTTTGGATTCACCGCCAGCTTCGCACGAGTGTCTCGAACTCGGTGCAAGGTGAAACCCCAGGAGGGACCATGACGCTGATTGTTGCTGGGGCCACGGGCTATGGGGTGTGGCCGGCCAATACGCTGGAAGGCGCCGCAGCCTGCCTGGGAACCGACGTCGACGGCATCGAGATCGATGTTCAGCTGACGGGGGATGGCCACGTCGTGGCGCATCACGACTACTGGCTGAGCCGCCACGCCACGCGGCTGGACGGCGAGTGGCTCGACAAACGCGGCCCCGCCATCAAGACGATGACGCTCGAGGAGTTGCGCCGTTACGACGTGGGATCGCTCAGACCGGGGTCGTCCTATGCGGAGCGATACCCGTCACGGACGGCGATGGAGGGCGTCCGCATCCCCATCCTGCCACAGATCCTCGATCTGCTGCGGGCCGCGGGTGAGCCGCGCCGCTGGATCTATGTGGAGATCAAGACCGATCCGCAGGATCCCGAGGCGTCGCCCGACGCGGAGGCGATCACCCGCGCCACCCTGCGCGACCTGGAGGCGGCGGGATGGACGGACCGCAGCAAGATCATCGCCTTCGATTGGCAGGTGCTTCGCTTGGCGCGGGCGCTCTGCCCCGGGATAGCCACCGCCCACCTCACCATTCCGGCGGCGATGGCGGACTCGGTTCGTCGCCTGCCCAATGGGGACTCGCCATGGACTGACGGGTGCGATCCGCGCCGGTTCGGCGATTCCGATCTCGCCGCCCTGAAGGCCCATGGCGGGGTCGAATGGTCGCCGCACATCTCCGATGTAACGCCCGAAAGGCTGGCCGAGGCGCGCGAGCTCGGCTTGCGCGTCGGCCCCTGGGGCGTCTCGAGCGCCGAAGAGATCAGGCGGATGATGTCAGACGAGGTCTACAGCGTGACGGTATCAGGACCGGACTTCGGACCCGGTCGAGAAGGCCGCCACGTCGGTCAGGGCGGATAGCTCCGGCACGGGTGCAAGGCGCCCGATCTATCCGGAAAGAGGTTGGTCCGGGGGTCGTAGTAGGGGTGGTGCGCGAGGCACCAACGTACGTGATAGCCGGGCGGCGGAGGCGGGGGCGGGCCGACGGTTTCGCAGGCGCCGAGCACCCCAGAGAGCCCGAGCAGCAGCAGACCGGTCATCACTTTCGACATGGACTTCCTCGTAAGCGCGTCGGCTTGGACGCGGAGCGAGGTTCGCGTCCACGCGCTGAATGACGGCTGAACGAAGTTCGGCTGCTCTCAGCCGACCGAAACGGGCCGTAGCGGGCTGACTTGGGGCGGCATAGGGTCGGCTTCCTCGCCCCGCGCCCGCGCCTGCGCCATCAGCAGCGCCACGGGAATCGCCCGAGGGTCGAACGGCTTGGTGACCGCCAGCCAGGCGCCGAGACCATGCAGGGTGGCCGGGTTCTCCGAGCTCGCCATGACGACGATGACGCCGCAGTCCGTCGACAGCACCTGCGCCACCTTTCGTCCGTCACCAGGCGCGAGCTTGACGTCGACGACGGCGAACTCCGGCCGGGTCGAGACGCCGGCCTCAATGGCCCCCACCTCGGTCGCGGTGATGGCGCAGACATCGAAGCCGGCCTCGATCAGGGCGTCCTCGATCGAGATGGCGATCAGGCCCTCGTCCTCGACGACCAGGACGCGCGGCCGATTGGCCGACGCCCGGGAAGAACCAGTCTCGAATGTAGGAATGCAGCTCTCCACCGACTGGCAAGTCCGCGAATGACGGATGATCGCGAACAAGACGAGCGAGCCCTCCAGCGTCGCTTATCCTGGTGCGTGTGAACCGCCTATGAACCGTTGGTGGCGAAGCGATGGTCAGGCTGAAACGAGACTGCGACGATTGCGCCTTCCGCCGAGCGGCGAACCCGCCGCTTGACGAGCCCTTCGCCCGACCTCCATAGCCGCCTCGCCTTTGACGGCAAGATGAGGAGAGCCGAATGTCCGATATCCGCTTTGACGGGAAGGTCGCCATCGTGACGGGCGCCGGCGGAGGACTTGGCCGCCAGCACGCGCTGGAGCTCGCCCGCCGCGGAGCCAAGGTCGTGGTCAACGATCTGGGAGGCGCCATGGACGGCTCCGGCGGATCGTCCGAGGCCGCAAAGAAGGTCGTCGCCGAGATCGAGGCGGCGGGCGGCGAGGCCCTCGCCAACGGCTCTTCGGTCACCGACGACGCGGGCGTGGCGCGCATGGTCGCCGACGCGATGGACCGGTGGGGCCGAGTCGACATCCTGATCGCCAACGCCGGCGTGCTTCGGGACAAGTCCTTCTCGAAGATGGAAATGAGCGACTTCGAGTTCGTCCTGGACGTCCACTTGATGGGCACGGTCAAGCCGGCCAAGGCGGTCTGGGAGATCATGAAGGCGCAGAACTACGGCCGCATCGTCGTGACGACGTCCTCGTCCGGGCTCTACGGCAACTTCGGCCAGACCAACTACGGCGCCGCCAAGCTGGGCATCATCGGCTTCATGAACACCCTCAAGCTCGAAGGCCAGAAGAACAACATCCACGTCAACGCCATCGCTCCGGTGGCCGGCACGCGGATGACAGAAAATCTGATGCCGCCGGATATGGTGGCGCGGCTGGCGCCGGAGGCCGTCACGCCCGGCGTCGTCTTCCTCTGCTCGGAGGAAGCGCCGACCGGGGCGATCCTGACAGCGGGCGCAGGCGCCTTCGCCATGGCCCGCATCGTCGAGACCGAGGGCGTCTTCCTGAAGGGCGCGGAGCTCTCGGTGGAAGGTGTGCGGGACCACTGGGCGAAGATCGCCGACGAGGAAGGCCAGAAGGCCTATGTCGCCGGCGGCGAACAGACCCAGAAGTTCTTCAGGAAGATGGCCGCAGTCTGAGGCCGCGACCGAAGGCCCCTTGCTTCGCGCGAGGGGCCGGGCTCTTTTTGACGTGAAGAGGCGCGAACGAAGCGCCCGCAGACAATTCAGAAAACAGGCGAGGATCCAGGGCCAGTGAGCGTGACCCAAACAGAAACCGACTTCCGGCTGTCGACGCCGCGGCTCCTGGGATTCGCCACGCCTGGCTTCTGCGTGGGGGCGCTCGCCATCGCGTTGGGCGTCTACCTCCCACGCTTCTATGCGGGCCACTTCGGCCTCGGCCTGGCAGCAGTGGGAGCGGTCTTCTCAGCTATCCGCCTGGGCGACACGATCCTCGATCCGTTCATCGGCGTGGCGATGGACCGCACGCGCACCAGGTTCGGGCGGTACCGGCTCTGGCTGGCGATCGGCGTGCCCGTCCTCGGGGTCGGCGTCTACATGCTCTTCGACCCGCCGGGCGGGGTGAGCTCGCTCTATCTGCTCGTCTGGCTGCTCGTCTATTACATCGGCACCTCGCTGATCACCCTGGCCCACGCCTCTTGGGCGTCGGTGATCGCCGGCAAGTACCATGAGCGCTCCAGGGTCTTCGGCGCGATCCAATTCGTGAGCATACTGGGCGCCTGCTGCTCTCTGATCCTGCCAATCGTGATGGCCCAGAAAAGCGGCGCGAGCGGCGCCAACGACGTCGGGGCCATGGGCTGGCTGGTGCTCATCGCCATCCCCGTTGGCGTCGGCCTCGCCATCCTGCTCACCCCAGAGCGCGTCGTCGCCGACCGCACCAGCGAGAAGCACAGCCTTCGCGACTACCTCGAGATGATCCTGCGGCCGGACATGCTGCGGATCATCATCGCCGACTTCTGCCTGGCTCTGGGCCCCGGTTGGATGGCGGCGCTCTACCTGTTCTACTTCCACGACGCGCGCGGCTTCACGATCAAGAACGCAAGCATCCAGCTGCTGATCTACGTCGTCGCCGGCGTCGTCGGCGCCCCGACCCTCAGCTGGGTCGCCACGCGGCTCGGCAAGCACCGGACCTTGATGATCGCCGCCATGACCTATTCGATAGGCCTGGTCGTGCTTTCGTTCGCACCCAAGGGAAATTTCCCCATCGCGGCGGTGCTGATGTTCCTGCTCGGCTTTGCGGCCTCGAGCTTCCCTCTGTTGGACAGAGCGATGGTCGCCGACGTCGGCGACGCTGTTCGCCTGGAGAAGGGCAAGTCCCGTGTCGCCCTCCTCTATGCGATGATCACCACCACCCAGAAGGTCGCCGGGGCGCTCAGCATCGGCTTCTCCTACACGGCTCTTGGCTGGATCGGGTACAACGCCAAGGAAGGGGCCGTGAACACGCCGGCGGCCATCTTCGGCATGGAGATGGTCTACATCATCGGGCCGATCGTGTTCGTGATGCTCGGCGGCGCCTGCTACATCGGCTATCGGCTCGACTCGAAGCGCCATGCCGAGATCCGGACGCAGTTGGCGATCCTAGACGCGCAGAAGCCCGAAGCGTCCATCCTCGAAACCCTCGACGGCGAGCAGTCGGTCCCGGCGCGCATGCCCGATCCCGCTTGAATTCCGCTTGCGCGGCAGGGGGATCGGACATTTGATTGACCCTGGCGGCGAACCAGTGATCGTTCGCCGGAAAATAAAGAGAATACCGAGGAGACGCTTGTGACCCTGGCCAACACGGCTGCGCCGCCGCGCGCCATCACGCCGCTGCCAACGCTCTTCGCCTTCGCCCTGCCGGGGCTGCCGCTCGCTGCGATGGTCGTCGTGTTCGGCGTCTACCTCCCACGCTTCTACGTCGGACTGGGCGCAGGATTCCTGGCCGTCGCCGGGGCGATCGCCACGGTCCGCTTCGTCGACATGTGGTTCGATCCTCTCATCGGGATGTTGATGGACCGGACCAAGACCCCGATCGGCCGATATCGACCCTGGCTGTTGCTGGGCGCGCCCATTGCGATGGTCGGAACCTGGAAGCTGCTGATCCCGGACGGCTCAGCCAGCACGGCCTATCTCATCACCTGGATGCTCGTGGCTTACGTCGGCGTCTCGATGCTCACCCTCACCGTGGCCGCGTGGTCGGCTGTCCTGGCGACCAGCTACGACGAGCGCTCTCGGGTGTACGGGGTCACTCAGGGCCTCGCCGTCATCGGTTCGACGGGCCTTCTGCTTCTGCCGATCCTGACCCATGGCAAGGTGGTGCTGGGCAAGGCGGCAAGCATGCCCACCATCTGCGCGATCATTGTGATCGCCATCCCCATCGCAGCGCTGGCCTGCGCCTGCTTCACGCCCGAGCACATAACGGCCCGACCCGTTCGGGCGCGCTTTGGCCCTAAGGACTTTGCAGCCGCCCTCGCCAATCCTTCGCTCTTCCGCCTGGTCCTGGCCGATCTGACGCTGACCCTCGGCCCGGGCACGACAGCGCCCCTTTATGTCTACTTCTTCCACGACGCGAAGGGGTTCTCGACCGCCGAGGTCAGCATCCTGCTGATCTTCTATATCGGCGCGGGATTGGCGGGCGCACCCACGTGGGGGCGTATCGCCCGCCGATTTGGCAAACACCGGACCTTGCAGATCGCCTGCGTCTGCTATGCGATCTGCCAGACGACGCTGATGGCGCTGCCTAGGGTGTGGCCTGGCCACACCCTGGTCCAGATTATCCCGACCGCGATCGGCATGTTCGCCGTCGGCTTCTGCGCCAGCGCGTTTTTGCTTCTCGTCCGTGCGATGGTGGCCGACGTCGTCGACGAGGTGCGGCTCGAGAAGGGCGTCGACCTCACGAGCCTCTTCTTCTCATTGGTGACCACGACGACGAAGATTGGCACGGTGATCACCGTGGTCATCGTGTTCCCGATCCTCAAGGCGGTCGGCTACAACGGCAAGGAAGGGGCGGTGAACACGCCGCACGCCATATTCGGCCTGGAAATGTGCTACCTCTTCGCCCCGATCATCCTGGTCTTCTTCGGCGGCGCCCTGTTCTTCGGCTACAAGCTTGACGCCAAGCGCCACGACGCGATCCGCGAAGCCCTCGACGCCCGCGACGCGAACCTCTCCCTCGCCGCCGCCGAAGAGTCTCTCGTCGGCGCCACCCAAGGGGCGTGAGCCGCAGCTCAACGGAGCGTCCAGAAACCTCAAGGATGTGCTGAGCGGCAGACTCTGAGTGAACCACGAACCTCACCAACCACACGAACGAGAAAGCTTTAATGCGCCTTCGGCGCGATAGAGATCAGCCTGCGATTCTTCGAATTCGTTGGGTGTTTGTGTGGTTCGTGAGGTTCGTGGTTAAAATCCTAAGACCCAGCTGGAAAACCTAAGCGCCGTCCGATTTCCAGGAACACCTGCGAAACTGCGCTTTCGGGTTCGCTGGCTACGAGTGGCCTGCCTTCGTCGGTTCCAGCGCGCAGGGCGATGTCGATCGGGATCTCGCCGAGGAACGGCACGGCCAGTCTCTCCGCCTCCGTGCGTGCGCCGCCGTGGCCGAAGATCGGCAGGCGGGCGCCGGTGGCCGGATCGGGGAAGTAGGCCATGTTCTCGATCACGCCCAGGATCGGCACCGGCGGATTGATCTTGCCGAACATGGTCACCGCCCGCCGGGCGTCGACGAGCGCGACCTCCGAGGGCGTCGAGACGATGATTGCGCCGTCGACGCTCAACTTCTGAACCAGTGTCAGGTGGACATCGCCAGTTCCGGGCGGCAGGTCGACCACCAGGACGTCCAGCGGTCCGCGCGCGTCCCAGCGGACGTCGCCGATCATCTGCCGCAGCGCGGACGAGGCCATCGGGCCCCGCCAGATCATCGCCTGGCGCTCGTCGACCAGGAAGCCGATGGACATCACCACCAGACCCCAGACGACGATGGGCTCGAGCTTGCCATCGATAAAGGCTGGTTTCTGAGACGCGCCGGTCATGCGTGGCGCGGAGGGTCCGTAGATGTCGGCGTCGAGGAGACCTGTGCGAAGGCCCAGACGCGCGAAAGCGCAGGCGAGGTTCACCGCAACGGTGGACTTGCCGACACCGCCCTTGCCGCTCGCCACGGCGATCACCCGCGCCACCCCTGGCAGGTGCTCCGCCGGCGGCATGGCTGCGGGATCTGCGCGCGGATCGGAGGACACTTGCGCGGACCGCCGCTGCACGACCGTAGGCGCCGGGGCGGTCAGGACCACCTGGGCGCGCGTCACGCCAGGAACGTCCAGCAAGGCCCGTTCCGCGGCGTCCCTCACCGGCGCGTAGGCGGCGGCGTCCGCCGCGGCGACCTCGAGGACGAATCCCACGCGGCCATCCTCGACCGAAAGACCCTTCACCAGGCCGGCGGCTGAAAGACCCTGGCCGCTCTTGGGGTCGGGAATCGAATCGAGCGTCCGCAGCGCGGCCTGTCGGATGTCGTGCGTATCGGGGCTCATCGCTTCTTAAGTTGCTTTGCGGCGCGGACCGTCTCATATCCGGCCGAAGGAGCCGCTTTACAACCTCCGCGCAGCCGCTCCGCCACTCGCGCGGGCCCATTCGGGAGAAAGCGTCTCTCGCTCGTCATGCCCTGGAACGACAACGCCAATCCCGGACCGTGGGGCGCACCTCCGCCGGGCGACGAGCCACGCCGCAAGACCGAACCCGGACCGCGGCGCGAGCCGCCGCCCCGCCGGCAAGGGCCGCCTCCGCGCGGGCCTGATTTCAATGAACTGCTGAACCGCCTGCGCAACGAGGCCAATCGGCTTCTTCGGGGCCCGGACGGGCGGGGGATACGCGCCCCCGCCATCTGGGCGATCGTCGCCCTGGTCGCTCTCGGCTGGCTGCTGACCGGCGTCTTCGTCGTCCAGCCGAACGAGGAAGGCGTGATCACGCGCTTTGGCGTCTATTCCCGCTCCGTCGAGCCCGGCCTGCACTTCCACCTGCCCACGCCGATCGAGGCCGCCCAACTCGTCTCGGTGACGAACCAGAACAAGACTGTGATCGGCGGCTCGCAGGGCGCGCAGGAGCCCGACGAAAGCCTGATGCTCACCGGCGACGAGAACATCGTGGACCTTTCCTTCACAGTCCAATGGCACGTCTCGGATGCGGCCAAGTATCTGTTCGACATCCGCGATCCGGATGCCGCGGTGAAGTCAGTCGCCGAGAGCGCGATGCGCGAGGTGGTCGGACGCAACAAGCTGACCGACATCATCACCAGCGGGCGCGACACCGTGCAGAACGAGACCCTGGACCTGATGCAGCGGATCCTCGACCGCTACCAGTCGGGGGTGACGATCGACGCGGTGCAGATCCAGAACGCCAATCCCCCGCCCGAGGTCGTTCCGGCCTACCAGGACATCGCCCGAGCGGGTCAGGACGCCCAGTCGTACATCAACGATGCGAACAAGTACCGTAACCGTGTCGTCAACGAAGCCAAGGGCGACGCCGCCAAGATCATCCAGGCCGCCGAAGGCTACCGCGAGCAGGTGACCAAGGAAGCGCAAGGACAGGCGGCGCGGTTCGACCAGCTCTACGCCCAGTACCGTCGCTCGCCGGAAATGACGCGGGAGCGGATCTACATCGAGACGATGCAGCGGATCCTGACCCACTCGAAGAAGGTCATCGTGGATTCGAAGTCGGTCAATGCGCCGATCATCCTGCCGCCGGACCTGTTCCGCTCGTCCTCTCCCCCGGCGCCGCCGCCGGAAGCCTCGGCCGAACAGCAGACGGCGCCGCCCCAGGGTCAGGACCAGGGCGCTGTCCAGGGTCAGGGCGGCCAGAGCCCGGGGGCGCCGCAATGAACCGGCGGTTCCTCATCTGGGGCGGGGCCATCCTGCTGGTGCTGATCGTCATGGCCAACACCGGCTTCATCGTCTCGCAGACCCAGCAGGCGATCGTCGTGAATCTCGGCGAGCCGGTCCGGGTCTACAACGAACCGGGCCACTACAATCCGGGCCTGAAGTTCAAGGCCCCGTTCGTCGAATCCGTTGTCCTGCTCGACAAGCGCAACCAGGCGATCGACGCGCGGCGCGAAGAGGTCATCTCGCGTGACCAGCAGCGGCTCGTGGTGGACGCCTTCGTCCGCTACCGGATCTCCAATCCGCTGGAGTTCTACCGCACCTTGCGCGGCGAGACGAACGCCGCAGGGCTGATCGAGCCGCTGATCAACTCGTCCCTGCGTCAGGTCCTCGGCTCGACGACGGCGTCGGACATCATCAGCGGACGGCGTGACGCGCTGATGGCCCAGACCCTCGCCTATGTGAAGGCGCGCGCGGCGCGGTCCCACTACGGCATCGACGTGATCGATGTCCGCATCAAGCGCGCGGACCTGCCCGCCGCGAACCAGCAGGCGGTCTACCAGCGGATGAAGTCGAACCTCGAGCAGCAGGCGGCGCAGATCCGCGCAGTGGGCGAGCAGAACCGCCGGGAGATCGTCGCCGAGGCGGACAAGGACGTCACCGTCACCCTGGCGGACGCCACCGCTCAAGCCTACGCCACACGCGGGCAGGGCGACGCCCAGAGCGCCAAGCTCTTCGCCGCCAGCTTCGGCAAGGACCCAAAGTTCGCCGCCTTCTATCGGTCGATGCAGGCCTATGACGGCGCGTTGTCCGACACCGATACGACGATGGTGCTCTCGCCCAGCAGCGACTTCTTCAAGTACTTCCAGAAAGGCGCCAACGCCCGGTGAGGCTGGGGCGGCGGCGAGACAACCGGAACGGCGGCAGAACGAACCCGGAGTTACTTGGCCGTCACCGCGCTTGCGGTCGACTCCGGCTTCTTCGCCTCCACGACGAACTCCCAGGCCTTGTCGGGCCGGAACCAGCGCTTGGCCGCAGCCTGAACGTCGGCGGTGGTGAGCGACTCGTAGTCGGGGAAGGTGGAGCGGATCAGGTCGAGACGCCTCGGATCGGCCTGGGCGTTGGCGAGGCTGATCAGCCAGTACTCGTTGGAGAGCTGTGAGCGGCGGATGCCGGCTATCCTTGGGTTCCGGGCCCTGACGAGCTCGTCCTCGGTCACCCCGTGGGCGGCGATGTCGGCAGCGATCTCCTTGGTCGCCTCGAAGAAGCCGGGGAGGTTCGCCGGCGGCATCTCCACGAGGTTGAGAGCGAAGCCATAGTTCGGGAAGGTCTCTGACAGATCGACGTTCGTCTCGGGGCTGTAGGTCATCCCCTCGGCGATGCGGATCTTGTCCAGGAGCCGGTTTCCGAGCACCTCGCCGGCGATGATCGCGGCGCGCGAGGCCTTCATGTCCTCGAAGAAGCCGGTCTCCGGCCAGGCGAGGACGCCGACTGCCTGATCCGGCCGACCGGTGTCGAACCGCATCAATGGAGCGCCGGTGGGCGCGGGGAACCGCACATCGAGGTCTCCCTTCTGGACCTTGGGCTCGACGGGTCGCGGCGAGAGGGCCCCGAACGTCGCCGCGGTGGCCGCGATCGCCTTGTCGACGGTCACGTCGCCGACCATGGTCACCTCAATGCGGCCGTGGGCCAGGGGCTCCTGCAGGAGCTGGCGCAGGGCGTCGGGCTTTGCCGCCAGGAGCTGCTCGCGAGTGGGGAAGGCGAATCGCGGGTCGCCACTGCGAAGCAGGGCGCCGGAGTCGCGGTAGAAGACGCCGTTCGGCGTGGCCTCGATTTGCGGCAGCTGGTCAAGATAGCTCGTCCGCAGGCGCTCGAAGGCCTCAGGGCGGAAGCCCGGATCGGCGACGTAGGCCGTCAGGAACTGCATCTGGGTCGTCAGGTCCTCGGGCCGCGTGGCGCCATTGAACCGGAAGGCGTCGTCGGTGAGCTCGAAGTTGGCGCTCAGGACCTTTCCCGCCAGGGCCCGCGACGCGTCGTCGGCGGTCAGCTTGCCGAGGCCTCCCGGCAGGAAGGCCCCCGCAGCCCACTCGTTGTCGGTTCGGTTCTTCGGCAGCTCGAGCCGACCGGCGCCAACGCTCACCGAGATGAGGACCTGATCCTTGCGGAGCTGCGTCGGCTTGACGGTCAGCCTGACGCCGTTGGCGAAGGTGAGCTCGGTCACGCCGAGATCGGCGAGCTCGCGCCGCGCCGTCACCGTCCCGGCCTTGCCGAAGTCGGTATAGGGCCAGGTCACCTGGGCCTGCTTCGCCGCCGGCGCGAGCGGCGCCTCCTGCGCCAGCTTGAACACCTGGCTGACGGAGGCCTCACCGCCCGCCACCGGCTGCGGATCGGCGAGTTCGACCAACGGGCCGGAGCCGGCGAAGACGCCACGGATCGCCGCATCGACCTTCTCCGGGGTCAGGCCCTTCACCGCGTCCTCGAAAACCCTCAGGTCCTCGGACGGCGGCGTGAACACCTCGTTCTCGTCGACGGTGCGCACGAGTTCGTCGGCCAGGGCCGGGGTCGGCCGCGTGTCCGCGCCGGCGACGGCGTTGCGCAGGGTCGCCCTGTACTCCTCGATCACGCGCTGCAGCTCGCCCGGTTCGACCCCGTAGGCGACGAGCTCGCGCACCTCGCGGTCGATCGCGGACAGGGAAGTCTTCCAACCGCCGGGCGGCGAACTGGCCTCGACAACGGCGATCTTCGCCGAATCGAACAGGTTCTCGAACGAAGCGCCGGCGCTGAGAAAGGGAGGATTGGGGCTTTGCGAGAGGCGGTTCAGCCGGTTGTTGAGAACCGCCAGTCCGAGATTTTCAATCGTCTCGCGGATCTCCTTCGTCTCGGTGTCGGGAGAGTCGTCGTAGGGCCGCACCCAGGCCACGATGGCCTGGGTCGAGGCGCCGGGCACCTGCACCTCGCGAACAGTCAGACCCCGCTTGGCGACGACGCCGAGATCCGGTGCTGGCGTCGGCGGCCCGACCGGGCGCCAGTCCGAGAAGAGCTCCTTGACCTTGGTTTCGATCGCGGCCGGATCGAAATCACCCACGACGATGAGCGTCGCCCGCTCCGGCCGGTAGTTCTGCTCATAGAACTTGCGGATCAGGGTGGCCGAGGCGTTCTTGACCACGTCCACCTGGCCGATCGGGAAGCGATCCGCTGCGAGTTGCCCGTCGAGGAAGAGTTTGAGCTGGGCCTTTTCCGCCCGGTAGTTGGGCGTGTCGCGCAGGCGCTCCTCGGAGAGGACGACGCCCCGCTCGGTCGCCAGCTTGTCGGGCTCGATGAGTAGGTTCCCCGCCGTCTCACGCATCAGCATGAGACCCGTATTCAATGTCTTCTGGTCGGTGCGGGGGATGTCGAGCTGGTAGACCGTCTGGGTCCATTCGGTCTGGGCGTTGGTGTCGGGTCCGAAGGCAAGACCCTCCCGCTGCAGGATCTTGACCATCTCGCCCGGCGGCACGTTCTTCGAACCCCTGAAGGCCATGTGCTCGAGCACGTGGGCGAGGCCCTGCTCGTCGTTGCTTTCCTCGAGCGAGCCCGACCCGATCCGAAGCCGGATGGCCGTGGCTCCGGCCGGCGTCGCGTTGCGCATGATCGCGTAGCGCATGCCGTTTGGCAGGACGCCGAAGCGGACGTCCGGATCCGGAGCAAGGTCGCTGGACGCCTGCGCCCATTTCGGCGGGTCCGCGGACACCGGGTCGGGCGCAGTCTGCGCAAGAGCAGGCAAGGCTCCGAGAAGCGAAGCGGTCGCGACGAGGGCCGGGATGGGGCTCTTTGCGGTTCTCATTCGGGCTCCGCGAGACGGCGCAGGACAGTGTGTGAGGGCATTCGCTGGTTCCGCAAAAGTGGGAACTGGTTTTGCGATGAGGACGCGCTCAAGCTCTCGAAGCTAGAGCACGTTGATCCCGCTCAGGCGATTCCGGCTGAACGGGTCGTGCTCTAGGTGCGGACCTTGGCGAAGAAATGTCGCATCCGATCCCGCATCCCTCGGAGGCGATTTGACGCCGCATTGACGTTGGTCTGACGGCGCCCTGACGGCGGAGTTCGAGAGTGGCCGCGTGGTTCGGGCGCGATGGGGGTTGTGCGCCCGTCCGCGGCGCTCCGGCGTGGCCCCCGCAGCCCTGGCCGCGTCGGCGCCAACCCCCGGGCGCCTCACGGCGTCCGGGGGTTTCGTGCTACGTCCTCAGGTTGATCGAGGGCGATCCGCGGCGGCGCCCACCCGAGGGCGCATGGCCAGAGTGCTGATCATCGAGGACGACGAGGCCACAGCGGCGGAGATCGCGCGCGAACTGGGCCAGCGCGGCCTGGAGCCCGAGCACGCTTCCACCGGACAACGCGGGCTGCAGCGGGCCCTCACTGGGACGTTCGACGCCATCACCCTCGACCGGATGCTTCCGGACATGGACGGTCTGGCGGTCGCCGAGACCCTGAAATCGCGCGGCGTCGCGACCCCGGTGCTGGTCATCAGCGCACTGAACGACGTCGACGAGAAGGTGCGAGGGCTGCGGGCCGGGGGCGACGACTACCTCACCAAGCCCTTCGCCCTCGAAGAGATGGTCGCCCGGGTCGAGGTCATGATCCGGCGGCGGCAGGCGGACACCGGGCGCCTCGTGCTTCGCTACAAGGATCTCGAGCTGGACCTTGTCTCCCACATGGCGCGTCGCGCCGGCCGCGATATCCGGCTGTTCCCCAAGGAGAGCAAGCTGCTGGAGTTCTTCCTGCGCAATCCCGAGCAGGTCCTGACGCGCACGATGATCTTCCAGACCGTCTGGGGCTACGGCTTCGATCCAGGCACCAACCTCATCGACGTGCACATCCGGGGACTGCGCCAGAAGCTGGACGCGCCTGGCCTGCCGCCCATCCTGCATACCGAGCGCGGCGCGGGATATCGTCTGTCGTGCTGAGGAGCAGTCTCTGGCGGACGACGACCTTCCGCCTCTCCGCCCTCTATGGCTCGATCTACCTCGTCGGCATCATCGTCCTTTTGGGCGTGGTCTACACCGCGGTCGCCGATTCCCTCACCCGCCGATCCGAGAACGCCCTGCGCGAGGAGATGCGGATGCTCGAGCGCGCAGGTCCGGCGGCTGTCCTGCGTCGGCTGGAGAGTGAATCGGCTCGCGAACCCCTCATGCGCTTCGCCCTGTATTCGGCGATGGGCCAACGCATCGCGGGCGACAGTCCCCTGGGCCCCGACCAGATCCCTCTTGACGGGCGCGTGAGGTATGTACCGGCGGTCGGTCCGGAGCCCCCCTCGCAGGCGTTGGCGGAGCGCGCCCCGTGGGGCGAGATCCTGATCGTGGCCCGCGATGCGAGGCAGCTGGTGGCGCTGCGCCATATCGTTCTCACCGCCCTGATCGGCAGCGGAGCTGTGCTCGTGGTCCTCGGCGTGGGGATGGGCGTTGCGCTCAGCCTGCAGCCTTTGCGCCGCATCCAGGCGATGCAGCTCGCCAGCGAGGCGATCGGCGGCGGCGACTTCACCCTGCGCCTGCCGGTGAGCCGGGCCCAGGACGAGATCGACGCCCTCGCGGGCATCGCCAACCACATGATGGACGAGGCCGAGCGGCTGATGCTGCAGGCGCGCACGGTCGGCGAGGGCGTGGCGCACGAACTGCGCTCCCCGCTGACCCGGCTGCGCGCGCGCCTCGACCACGCCGCCCAGGGGTTTGCTCCCGAGGATCCGCGCCGCGAGCTTCTGGCCAACTGCGTGGCCGAAGCCGATTCCGTGCTTGGCCGCTTCAACGCTCTGCTGCGCATCGCGGCCCTTGAAGCGCGGGGGCGCAGGATCGGGCTCGGGCGGGTCTCTCTTTCCAGTCTGGTCGAGCAGGTGGGCGAACTCTTCGAGCCGCTGGCCGCGGAGCGTGGGATCGTCCTGAAGCTCGAGGGCGAGCCGGGCCTCGAGATCGAGGCGGATGGAGAACTGCTGTTCGAGGCGCTCTGCAACCTGGTGGACAACGCCCTGAAGTTCACGCCGGCGGGGGGACGGGTGAGGCTTCGCGCCCACACCACGCGCGAAGGCCCTCTGATCGAGGTCGCCGACAATGGCCCGGGCATAGCCGAAGCCGAGCGCGCGTTCGTCACCAAGCGCTTCTATCGGAGCGCCACCCAGGCGGGCGTGAACGGCTATGGCCTGGGCCTCAGCCTGGTGGCCGCCGTGGCCGACCTGCACGGGTTCGAGCTCACATTCGTCGACGCCCACCCCGGCGCGGTCGTGCGCCTGCTCTGCCGCGCCTGGCCGCCACCCTAAGCTGAGGCGTGGGCTTCCAGCAGGGTGAGGGCGAGGCTGGAGAGCTGGTTTTTGTCGAGGTCGAAGATGTCGATGGTCTCGACGAGCGAGCGATGGTGGTCGCGTTCGAGCATTGCGCGCACGCGACCCAGCCCCTCAACGATCAGCACAAGGACGGGCTCGGGCTCGCGCACGCCGCTCAAGCCGACCGTATAGACGGCTTCGGCGACCGGCGTGTGGCTCGCCTTGGTCAGCCGCAAGGCCATGTTCGCCAGCGCGAGCGCGTCGTTGAGCTCCGCCAGCACATCGAGAAGGCGCGCTTCCAGGCGCGGAAGCTCGGACAGGAGTCGCTCGCGGGCTCGTCGGCGGTTTCGGTCGAGCTCCGTCTCGGCTCCGCGAGGCGAGCGCTGCAGACGGTCCACGACACTGGCAAGCCGTTTCTCGAGTTCCTCGTCCATGTCCCCTCAATTCCCGCCGGCGCCGACGCGGGCCAGTTGACTGGCCTGGTGTGGCGTGGGGAGGTCCGCGGTCGTCCAGCCGCCCCCCAGAGCCCTCACCAATTGCACTGCGTTGGCCTGTCGTCGGGTCTGCAGGGTGATCGCCTGCTGTTCCGCTTGTAGCTCGGCCGCTTGGGCGGTCACGACGTCCAGATAGTTCGTGGCGCCCTGGCGATAGCGGATCAGCGAAATGCGCGTCGTCGCCTGGCTGGCGGTCACCGCGTCGGCGGCGTCCTTCGCCTCGACGGCGAAATCGGCAGCTTGGGAGATCCCGTCCTGCACCTGCTCGAAGGCCGTGAGGACAGTGGCGCGGTAGGAGGCGCTCGCCTGGACGAAGGCCGCCTTCGACGCCGCCAGCGCCGCGTGCCGGCGACCGCCCTCGAAGAGCGTCAGGGCCAGCGACGGGCCGATCGTCCAATAGGTGTTGGGCAAGGTCAGCAGGCCGGGGATGCCGGTGCTCTGGAAACCGCCCGCGGCGTCCAGGGTGATCTGCGGAAAGAAGGCCGCGCGCGAAACGCCGATATCGCGGTTGGCGGCGAACGCGCGCCGCTCGGCGGCGGCCACGTCGGGCCTCCGCTCGACGAGGGATGAGGGCAGCCCGGTCGGGACCGATGGGATGATCCGCGGCGCGTTGGACGCGGCGAGATGGAACCCCGGCGCGGCCTGACCGACCAGACTGGCGATGGCGTTCTCATACAGGGCCCGAGAGGCCGCCAGGTCCGAGACCTGGGTCTTTGCCGAAGCCAGCTGGGTGGTGGCCCGCGACACGTCGAGGCCCGAGGCGACGCCGCCGCGGTGGCGCGCCTCGGTGAGATCGAGCGCCTTCTGGTAAGCGGAGACCGTGTCCGTGAGCAGGGCGGCCTGCGCGTCCAGGCCCCGCAACGCGATGTAGTCGTCGGCAAGTTGCGCCTGCAGGCTGAGCTTGGCCGTCGCCAGGTCCGCCGCACTCGCCTGGGCTTCGGCGCGCCCCTCGGCAACGAGGTTGCGAATGCGTCCCCAGAAATCGAACTCGTAGCCGACTGTCGCGCCGAGTGTGTCGGCAGGATACTCGTTCGGCTGATGGGCGCTTCGCAGAGGCCTGTCGTTCGACTGCCGGTTGTAGGCGGGTCCGCCGCCGACGCCGACGCTCGGAAACAGCCCGGCCACGGCCTCGCGGGCGTAGGCGCGCGACTGGTCGTAAGCGGCCGCGGCCGCGGCCAGGGTCGGGTTGGCGGTCGCCACCTCCTGCTCGAGGGTGTTCAGCGTCGGGTCGTCGAACGCGGTCCACCAGTCGCCGCGCGCCGCCCCGTCGGCGGGGACTGCCGGCGCCCATGGGCCTGACTGCTTGTAGACCGGCGCGGGCGGCGCAGTGAGCTGGGGCGGCGTGTAGTGCGGCGCGAGGTTGCAGCCCGCCAGGAGAACGGCCGCGGCGCCCGGCGCCAGCGCAAGGCCGCGCAGGCGCCGACGATCAGCCCTCCGCATTGGCGCCCGTAGCCTTCCTGGCCGGGGCCGTCCCGCCGATGCGGACGAGCTCCCCGTCGGCGATGGAGTCCGGCGGGTTGTCGATCACGCGGTCGTTCGCCTGCAGACCCGAGGTGATCTCGATCGTCTGGCCGAGGTCGCGCCCGACGGTGACGCGCACCACCCGCACCCGCTCGCCAGGCCCCAGCAGCGCCAGCTGGGTTCCGGTCTTGCGGAACAGCAGGGCGCTCGAGGGGACCTGCAGGACCGCGCCCTGCTGGATGTCCGGCCTCGGCGGCACGATGAACTTCACCTGGGCGTAGTCGCCGACTTTCAAGAGACCCTGGGAATTGTCCACCAGGAGCTCGACGAGCACCGTGCCGGAGCTCGCGCTGACCGCCTCGGACGTGGTCGCGAGCTTTGCCGGAAACACCTGGCCCGGATATTCCGGGACCGTCAGGCTGGCGGAGATCCCGGGACGGATCCCGGCGGAGTCCGCCTGCGGCACGTTCACGTACAGCCTCAGCGGCTGGACCTGGGCCACGTCGAAGAGCTCGGTCGCCGTCGTCGCGCCCGCGCCTGCGTTGATGAGGGCGCCGACGTCGGTGCGGCGAGCCGTGACGATGCCGTTGAAGGGCGCGACGATGCGCGCAAACGCCTTCATCGCCTGCAGGCGGTCGACATTCGCCTTGGCGGCGTTGACCTGGGCGGTGGTCGCCTCGAATGCGCCGGTCTTCTCGTCGGCCTCCTGGCGCGAGACCGCATCCTCTTTCAACAGCCCCGCCCAGCGGCGGGCGGTGATCTCGGCGAGGTTGCGGTTGGCGACCGCCGTGGCGAGGTTCGCCTTGGCCTGGATGAGCTCTGCATCCAGCTCCGGCGTGTCGATCGTGGCCAGCAGTTGGCCCGCCTTCACGTGCGCGCCGATGTCCGTGTACCAGGCGTGCAGATACCCAGGCACGCGCGCGAAGATCGAGGCGCTGTAATAAGCCTGAATTGTGCCGGGAAACACGAGCACCCGGTCGGCGGCCCCACCTGTCGGGGTCACGACGCTGACCACCGGGATCGCCTGGGCGGTCGTCCAGCTCTTTATCTGCCCGCTCTGGCTCGCCCGTCCGGCGACCCCGAGGATCACGATGACCACGGCCAGGCCGACGGCGATCAGGCCCGCGATCTTGAGGGCGCGCCGGCTCGGGCGCGGCGCGTCCGGCGCCACCCTCGGGCGCGGGTGGGACGCGTCGTCAGTGGGCATAGGCAGGTTCCTCGGGAGGGATCGGCCGCTCGGCCTCGGCCCGGCTAGGGGCGCCATGAACGACGCTGAACACGACCGGGACGAACATCAGCGTGGCCACGGTGGCGAAGAGCAGACCGCCGATCACAGCGCGGCCAAGGGGCGCATTCTGCTCGCCGCCCTCGCCCAGGGCCAGGGCCATGGGCGACATGCCGATGATCATCGCCAGCGCCGTCATCAGCACCGGCCGAAAGCGGGTGAAGCCGGACGCGAGCGCCGCCTGGACGGCGTCTCCGGTGATCTCCAGCTGCTCGCGGCAGAAGCTGACCACGAGGATGGAGTTGGCCGTCGCCACCCCCATGCACATGATCGCGCCGATCAGAGCGGGCACCGACAGAGGCGTGCCGGTTGCGAACAGTATCCAGACGATCCCCGCCAAGGCGGCCGGCAGGGCGGTGATGATCACGAACGGGTCGAGCCAGCTTTGGAAGTTCACGACAATGATCAGGTAGACGAGGACGATCGCGCCGAGCAGACCGAAGATCAGGCCCGAGAACGCGGTGTTCATCGTCTGGACCTGGCCGCGTAGCGTCACGACGGCCCCTTTGGGGACCTGACTTCGGGTGTCTTTGAGGATCTTCTGGATGTCCGTGGCCACCCCGCCCAGATCTCGTCCCTGGGTCGTGGCGAAGATGTCGTAGGCTGGCGCGATGGCGTAGTGCGTGATCACCGCGGCGGTCTGGGAGCGGTGGACATCGGCCAGGGCGCCCAGGATCTGGCTGGGACCGCGTCCCGAGGTGACCGGGACATCGTCCAGGTCGTTGAGCGTGTCGACGCGGTACTGGGGCTCCTGCGCGACGATCGGATAGGAGACGCCGTTGCGCGGATTGAGCCAGTAGGCTGGCGCCGTCTGGCCGCTGCCGGCCAGGCTGGTGGAGAGGCTGTCGGTCACGTCCTTTTCGGTGATGTCCAGGCGGTCCGCGAGCGTGCGGTCCACGTCCACCTTGAGCTCGGGATAGTTGGTCGCCTGCTGCAGGCGCACGTCTGCGATCCCGGCGACGTGCGCCATACGCTCCCGGACCATCCGGATGTAGGCCTCGTTGGCCTCACCGTTGGGTCCGGTGATCTGCACGTCGATCGGGGCCGGCGCGCCGAAGTTCAAGATCTGGCTGATGATGTCGGCCGGGAGGAAGGCGAAGGTCGTCCCCGGGAAGCGGCGCGGCAACGCCTGCCGCAGTTCCTTGACGTACTGAGCCGTCGGGGCGTGGTGCTCCTTGAGGGTGACGTAGATGTCGCCGTCCTGCGGACCGATCGTGCCGGTGTTCTGGAAGGCGAGGTTCAGGCCGCTGAACGGCAGGCCGATGTTGTCGACGATGTCGCCGGTCTGGTCAGGGGGAATGGTGTTGCGGATCACCTGCTCGATGTCATCGAACTTGGCCGCCGTCTCCTCGATGCGCGTGCCGGTAGGGACGCGCACGTGGATCACCATCTGTCCGGCGTCGACGCTGGGGAAGAAATTTTCGCCCAGGAAAGGAACCAGTCCGAAGGACGCCACTACCAGGGCGATGAAGCCGATCAGGAAGACCTTCCGGTTTTCCAGGGCCATGGCCAGCAGACCGCGATAGCGCAGGCGGACCCACTCGAAGCGTCGCTCGAAGCCGTGCTGGAACAGGGCGAAGGGATTGCGCGTGCGCGGCCGGCCAGCCGTGGCGTCGTGCTCCTCCAGGGTTTCCCGCTCGTGCGCGCCATGATGCCCGCGCAGCAGGTAGCCGGCGAGGGTTGGCACGAGCGTGCGGGAGAGGATGAACGAGCCGATCATCGCGAAGACGACCGCCTCTGCGAGAGGGACGAACAGGAACCCGGATACGCCCGGCAGGAAGAACATCGGCACGAAGACGATGCAGATGCACAGCAGGCTGACGAAGGCGGGAGTCACGATCTGGTGCGCGCCGTCCATGATCGCGTCGCGGATCGGCTTTCCCTGCTCGAGGTGGAAGTTGATGTTTTCGATCGTCACCGTGGCGTCGTCGACGAGGATGCCGACGGCCAGAGCCAGACCGCCCAGGGTCATCACGTTTAGGGTCTGACCGAGCGCCGAAAGGGCGGTGACCGAGATCAGGATCGCGAGCGGGATCGAGACGGTGATGATCAGGGACGACCGCCATGAGCCGAGGAACAGCAGGATCATCAGGCTGGTCAGAGCGGCGGCGATCACGCCTTCGCGGATGACCCCCGACACCGCGGCCTTCACGAAGATCGACTGGTCTCCAAGCGGAAGGATCTTGAACGACGGTGGCAGGGTCTGTTCGAGCCGCGGCAGGACGTCCTTCACGCCCTGGACGATGTTCAGCGTCGAGACCGAACCACTCTTTAGGATGGTCATCAGGACCGAGCGGCTGCCGTTGACCCGCACGACGTTGGTCTGCGGCGGCGAGCCGTCGCGCACGAAGGCGACGTCCCGGACATAGACGGTGGCGCCGTTCACCGTCTTGATCGGCAGGTTGTTGAGCTCCTGGAAGGCTTCGGGACTGTCGTTCAGCTCGACGTCGTACTCGAACTGCCCGATCTTGGCCGTCCCGGCCGGGATGATCAGGTTCTGGTTCGCGATCGCCGTCTCGACGTCCTGGGCGGAGAGACCCTTCGACTGCAAAGCCTGCGGATTGAGGTCGATCTGGATCTGGCGGATCTTGCCGCCGTAAGGCGAGGGCGTCGCCGCGCCGTTCACGGTAGCCAGCGCCGGCCGGATGAAGTTCTGCGCCGTGTCGTAGATCTTCTGCTCGCCAAGCGAGGGGCTGGAGAAGGCGAGCTGCAAGATCGGAACAGTCGAGGCGCTGTAGTTCAAGATCTCCGGCGGGGTGATGCCCGGAGGCATCTGTTTGAGTACCGTCTGCGAAATCGAGGTCACCTGGGCCGTCGCCGTCCGGATGTCGGTCCCCGGCTGGAAATAGACCTTGACGACGCCAACACCGGTCACCGAGTTGCTCTCGATGTGCTCGATGTTGTTGACCGTCCCGGTCATCGTCCGTTCGAAGTAGTAGATGACCCGCCCCGCCATGTCCGGCGCAGGCAGCCCCTGGTATTGCCAGACGACCACGATCACCGGGATGTTGATGTCGGGCAGGATGTCGACCGGCGTGCGCAGCGCCGCGAGCGGGCCGATCAGGGCGATCAGCACGGCCATGACGATGAACGTCAGGGGTCGCGCCAGGGCGATCCGGACGAGGGCGAGCATCTGCGGTTGTCTGCCTTGGGCTTGCCGCTTTCGCGCGGACCCGCCGCACCCGTCGCGGCCGCCGCCTCTTCAACCCGGGCCAGCCTGCAAAGCCAATGAAAACTCTTTCATCTGGCCGCCGGTCTTGTCTTTCGCCACGCCAACCCTTTGCGAGGCTGGCGAGGCGCTACTCTACAGCGAGAATGACGTGCGGCGCCTTGATGAGGGCGGTGGCGCGGTCGCCGACTTTGAAGGCGAGTGACTCGGCGCTGCGGCGGGTGACGATCGCGGTCAGCGTCTTCCCGTCGGCGAGCTCGAGCGTCACCTCGCTGTTCACGGCGCCCTCTTCCATGGCGATCACCGTACCTGGAAGGGCGTTGCGGGCCGAGGTGCGGTAGGGCCCGTCGCCTTCGGCGAGGATGACGAAGCTGGCCTTGATCAGGGCGATGGCGCCCACGCCAGGAGCGAGGCCGAGGTCCGCGGCGCTCCGTTTGCTGATGATGGCGACGATCGACACATTGTCGTGGATCTTCAGCGTGACCTCGGTGTCGACCGCGCCGTGCGTCACGTCCGTGACGACTCCGCGTAGGGCGTTGCGCGCGCTGGTTCTCATGACCAGTCTCCATGGATCGACCAGGACGCTCCCAGCCTCCTCCCCCAGACTTCGCTCTAGGCGTTCAAGGGTCAAGGCGAGCTCGGCCTGGACATGGCGCAGCGTCTTCAAAGCGGCCGCGCCTTCCGCCGTCAGTTCCGCCGCCCCCCCGGTTCTCCCGCCGACACGGGCCACCACGAGAGGCTTGGGAAACAGGTTGTTCAACGCCTGAACGGCGTCCCAGGCCGCGCGATAGCTCAGTCCCACCGCCTGGCCGGCCGCGGTGATCGAGCCCAGCCGATCGATGGCCTCGAGCAGGCGCAGGCGATCCTCTCCGGCCCTTGCTCCTCCAAAGCGCAGACTGAGCGCGGGTGCTGTGTCCGACATGGCGCGCGTCCTTGGAATTGCGGCAACGATTCGTTATGCACCAAGACCGCATAACGAAGGCGACGATCGTCTTGGCGGAGGGGGCATGATCAAGGTGCGGAAGGCTATCGGCAAGTCGGCGTGGATGGGGATCGCCGGCGCGGCGCTCCTGATGACCGGCGGGACCGCTCATGCCCAGATCGTCGCGAGCGCGTTAGACACTTCGGCAGGCGACAGCAGCGCCCTTTCCGCGGGCGATCAGGGAGGAACCGATCAGGCCGGGTCGGCCTCGCCGGCCGTCGCGGTCCCTGCCCCATCTGACCCGTCGGAC
>JAFANN010000175.1 GCA_019232665.1 Caulobacteraceae bacterium
GGGTGGCTCTCGACGCGGACTGCGCCGCCAGATTGCCGGGCGAAGGCGTGCACCTGGCTGAGGCCAAGACCGGTTCCGCGGCCGACGGGTTTTGTCGTGTAGAAGGGTTCGAAGATCCGCTCCAGTGCATCCGCCGAGATGCCAATGCCGCTGTCCGCCACTGTGACGGCGATGAAGGACCCCGGCTCCCTTGCGCCGTCGAGACCGTCCGCCTGGTCGACGGGTCGCAAAGAGATGCGGATATCGCCCTCACCCTCTATGGCGTCGCGGGCATTCACGGCCAGGTTGATGATCGCGATCTCGAAGGCGCTGACCGAGGCGGCGATCCAGCACGGCGTCCGTTCGGTCTCCAGCGCAATGCGCACTCCGGGCCCGGCCACGGCCCGCAGGATGTGCGAGAGACGCTGAAGGACGGCGCAAGCATCGAAGGAGCCAGATTGCACCGGCTGGCGCCGGGCGAATGCGAGGAGCTGCCCGGTCAGGGCTGCGCCGCGATCGGCCGCCTCGCCGATCGCGCTCACATAGCGGGCCCGCTGGCTTTCGGTCAGGCCGTCGCGCTGCAGGAGATCGACGCCTGAGCGGATGATCGTGAGAAGGTTGTTGAAGTCGTGGGCGACGCCGCCGGTCAGGAGGCCGATCGCCTCCATCTTCTGCGCCTGGCTCAGGGCTTCGGTCGCCTCTCGCAGGGTCCCGACGCCGTCACGGCGGATCACGATAACAGCGCCGCCTGAACCGTAGGGCTCGCCGGCCACGGGCGCCGCTGTGATCCGGACCGGAATGCGTCCGCCATCATGCCCGGCAAGGACGCCGTGCGGAATCTCCGCCTGCTCGCCGCTGAGGGCGCGCTCGAGCAAAAAAGCCTCCCACTCGATCGGCCGGCCCTCGAACGACTCGACTGCGAGCACAGCGCTCACGGGTTGGCCCACCGCGCTCGCCGGATCGCACTGCATGAGGGCTCCCGCTGCTGCGTTGGCAATCCGCACGACCCCCGTCTTGTCGGTGACGATCACACCGTCCGGGAGAGCCGCCAGGACCGACGATGCGCGCGGGGCGGCGTTTTCTTCGCGGCGATCGGATGGGGCCTGTCCGATATCCTGACCGCTCACGGTCGGGTCCGCGGGCGCCGCGAGCCGTGCGGCCATGCGTCCGCACCTGGCTGAAAAGACGCCTCGATCATCGGCATTTGCGGGCTCAACTCCCCAAGTCCGGCGCGCCATTTCTGAACCGCTCGCTGGCGGCCGCTCGCCCAACAGTTGAATCGCCACGGGACCTGGCCCAGCCAGCCGATCAGGCGAGCGGCGGCTCATTTTTTGACACAGGCCGAAACGGGGCGATGTCGGAAACCCGACACGGAAAGTCCGCGCCATCGAGTAGCGACGACTTGACGCTGACCAAATTTTTACAGTGAGCTGTCGGAGCTCCCGACGCCGGTCGATCTCGGTTGATACGACAACGCGTCGCGCGACTTCTTGACGCGCATCAAAGCGCCACTTAAGCCAATCGCACTCCATTGTCCGTCTTGGGACCATCGTCTCTTTTGAGGGGAATTGTCGTGGAAAAGAGCAAGTCTGCGGGCGTCAGGGCTGGCGCGATCGCCCTGGGCGCCGCCCTGCTGGCCGGGTTCGGATTCGCAGGATCAGCCGCCGCCGCGAATGGCGTCGCGGTTGGAACCCTTTCCTGCAACGTGTCGAGCGGGTGGGGCTTCGTCTTCGGCTCGTCTCGCGCGATCAACTGCACCTACACCAACGGCGAGAAGGCCGAGCGTTACACCGGCACGATCCAGAAGTTCGGCGTCGACATCGGCTACTATCACTCCGGCGTGCTGATCTGGGGTGTCTTTGCGCCGACCAGCGACGTCGGTAAGGGCGCCCTGGCCGGCAGCTATGGCGGAGCAACCGCGGGCGCCTCCGTGGGCGTCGGCGTGGGCGCCAACGTCCTGGTGGGCGGTTCGAACAAGACCATCTCACTGCAGCCGGTCAGCATCGAAGGCGCCACCGGCCTGAACGTGGCCGCCGGCATCGGCGCGCTGACCCTGAAGGCTGCGCCGTAATTCCAGGCTTCGAAGGCCGCTGAGGAGCTCACACCCCCTCAGCCGCTCAAGTCGATCTTCGCCGCAAAAATACGCCTGCGGCTTGCGCTGCGGCCCTTCGGGACCGCTCGCGCGGCTGATGCGTTCGTGGCCAGGGGGCCATAGGAACGCGTCATGGACATCGGCGGAATCGTCTCCGAGATCGAGTCGAGCGGAGCTCTGCAACCGGCCGCGCAGAAAGCCGGCGTCGAGCCGGACAAGGCGCGTTCGATCCTCAAGGGGCTCCTGGAACACGCTCAGCAGGGCGGCGGCGCCGAAGGGATGGCGGACGCGATGGCCGCGAAGATGGGTGTGTCGCCACAGGAAGTGCAGGCGCTCCTCCCTCACGTCATGCCCCTTCTGCAGCGTCACGCCCAGGCTTCCACGGACACCCATCCGGAACTGGGCGGCTTGGTCGGCTCCGTGGGCGCCCTCCTTGGCGCTTGAGATCGGGCGGGCGCTCTCAGTTGTGGCTGAAGCTGGGACCTGACGTCGACCGCGGGACGGGATTGTCGCGCAGATGGTCCAGCGCTCGCTTGATCTCCTCTAGCAACAGGGCCGCGAGGTCCCGGCTGACGCCGTGGCGCACCAGAATCCGTTGCACGACAGTGTCGTGACGGTTCGGAGGCAGAGGGTATGACGCGATCTGCCAACCCCGGATTCTGACCCGATCGGAGAGATCGTACAGGGTGAAGCCGTGCTCGACGCCTTCGGTCAGCCGGTAGCACACGCACGGCAGTCCGCCGTTCCCGTCGTAGAGGATTTCCAGCGGCCCCAGCTTGGCCAGCTCTGCGGCAAGCCAGCGGGCGGTGTCGACGCAGGACTGATGGATTCGCTCGTACCCCCGGCGTCCAAGCCGCAGGAAATTATAATATTGCGCGATGATCTCGCCGCCCGGCCGGCTGAAGTTCAAGGCGAACGTCGGCATGTTTCCGCCGAGATAGTCGACACTGAAGACCAGCTCCTCCGGCAGGTCTTCACGCGAGCGCCAGACAATCCAGCCGACGCCGAGCGGCGCCAGGCCGAACTTGTGACCGGAGGCGTTGATCGACTTCACCCGATCGATCCTGAAGTCCCACTCCAGTTCCGGCTGGATGAAGGGCGCCACGAAGCCTCCGCTGGCCCCGTCCACATGGATCGGGATGTCGAAACCGGTATCGCGCTGGATCTGGTCCAGCGCCGCAGCCAGCGCCGCGACGGGTTCGTAAGCGCCGGTGAAGGTGACCCCCAGCGTGGCCACCACTCCGATCGTGTTCTCATCGCAGAAGCGCTTCAGGTCTTGCGGCCGCATCTCCGTGGCGTCGCCGTCGAGCGGGACCTGACGAAGTTCGACGTCGAAGTACCTGGCGAACTTCTCCCAGCACACCTGCACCGGCCCGCAGACCAGGTTGGGGCGGTCAGCGGCCAAGCCTTGAGCCTGCCGCGCCTTGCGCCACCGCCACTTCAGGGCGAGGCCGCCCAGCATCGCCGCTTCACTGGATCCCGTGGTCGAGCATCCCACGGTCGTCCAGGACCGTGGGGCATGCCACAGGTCGGCGATCATATGGACGCACCGGTTCTCGATCTCGGCGCTTTGCGGGTACTCGTCCTTGTCGATGATGTTCTTGTCGAACGCTTCGTCGAGCAGTTCGCGCACCTGCGGCTCGGCCCAGGTGGTGCAGAAGGTCGCCAGATTCTGGCGGGAGTTTCCGTCCAGCAGCAGCTCGTCGCGGATCAGGTTGTAGACCGACGAAGGATCGGCGGAATCGTCCGGAATGCGATATTTCGACAGACGCCGGTCGGATGTGCCGAGCGCATAGACATCGTCGAAGGGTCCGGCGGAGCGGTCGGCCTGGTGCAGCGGCATGGGAGACCTCGCTAGAGCGCGTTCCGCAAAAGTGGGGACCGGTTTTGCAAATGAGAACGCGCTCAACGTATTGAATCTACAGCACGCTGATCTCGTTCAGGCGATGCCGCCTGAACGGGACGTGCTGTAAGGGCGCCAGCTTAGCCCCCTCTGCCGCGCGAGCGTATCAGTACGATCCCTGGCGTCAGGCGAACGAACCGTTGCGGTAAGCCTATGTGGTGGACTGACGGCATGTAATAGTCCCCTCCTGATCGAAGAGGCTCCCCAAGTGAGCGCGACGCGTCGACTTATCCTGCAGGGGGCGGCCGCTCTGGGCCTTGCCGGACCGGCGGCTGCCACCGAGACCGTCACCCTGCCGTTCGGCAACGGCGAACGGCCGCTGGAGCGCTACCCGCAGAAACGCC
>JAFANN010000369.1 GCA_019232665.1 Caulobacteraceae bacterium
CGGCCCTCTTCCCCGCGGGTGGAGCCGGCGCGCCACGCCACCACGATTTCACGGTGGGCCAGGCCAAGTTCGAGAGGACGGACCGCGACCTGGGCCGTGGCCGCGAGGCCGGCGTCCACCGCCATCGCGGGGAGCAGCGAAACGCCCAGACCCGAGCCCACCATCTGGACCAGGGTGGCCAGGGAGGTAGCGGCGAAGCCCTCGTCAGGCGCGGATTTCGGGCGATCGAGTCCGCAGGCCGAAAGGGCGTGATCGCGCAGGCAGTGACCGCCCTCCAGGAGGATCAGGTCGTCGCGGTCGAGCCGATCGGCCGGAATCGAGGCCGCGTCGGCAAGCGGATCACTCGGGGGCAGCGCCGCCAGCAGCTCGTCATCGCAGACGTGGGCGTAGTCGAGGCCCGCTGTGTCGTAGGGCAGGGCGATCAGCGTTGCGTCGAGACTGCCCGCCTTGAGGTCGGCGATCAGCTTGTGGGTGAGGTCCTCGCGCAGGAAGAGGCGCAATCGCGGGAATCGGCTCTTGAGCGTCGGCAGGGCGCTGGGCAGCAGGAAGGGCGCAACCGTCGGGATCACGCCCATCCGCAGCCGTCCCTCGAGGGGCTGGGCGGCGCCCTGACAGGCCTGAACGAGATCCTCCGCCTGGGTGAGGATCACCCGCGCCCGCGCCACGGCCTCCGCGCCGGCGGCGGTAAGGATGACCCCGGACCGGTTTCGGTCGACCATTGGCGCTCCGAGGATCCGCTCGAGCTCCTGAACCCCGGCCGACAACGTCGGTTGGGTGACGTGCGCCGCCTCCGCCGCCCGACTGAACGAGCCGTGCTTGGCCAGCAGGCTGAGATACTGAAGCTGTCGGAGGGTCGGAAGCATCGCCGTTCAAATAGACGTTGTCTATTCGAACTCAAGTGACGATTGACATTCCCCTCAGGCGCCCTCGAACATCAACGGTTCGCCCCAGAACCGCTCGACCAACCCGTTCTGCTTTCCCGGCCGGCCGGTGGTCAGGAAGCGGCGCGAGGCGGCGGAGCCCGGATCGTACTCCGGATGGCGGGCGAGATAGCGCTCCACCGCCTCGGCCGTCGCGCCCGGCTGGTGGATCAGCGGCGTGCCCGGCGGCAGGGCGGCGCGGAAGATGTCGGCGGTGATCTCGTAGTGTGTGCAGCCGAGGATCGCGCGGTCCGGCGGTCGTCCGACGCGGCGTGAAAGCTCGGCCACGTGTTCGGCGACGTTGGCCGCCAGCCGGGCCTCGTCCGCCCCCGTCTCGATTTCGCGCGCGAGGTCGGGGCAGGGCTCGCAGAACACGGCGACGTCCTGGGCGCGCTTGTCGATCTCGATCTCGTAGACCCGGCTCTTCGCCGTGGCCGGCGTGCAGAAGATGCCGAGGACGTCCAGCTTCTCGACCTTCTCCCCTCGCCGTTCGGTCTCCTGCTCCCAGGGCACACCCGTGGCGGCCTCGATGGTGGGGACGATCAGGCCAAGTACGTTCACCGGGCGGCCGATCTCGCGGCGATAGTCGGGAAGCCAGGTCTGCTGCAGTCGCCGAAGCGCGACGGCGGCTGCGGTGTTGCAGGCCAGGATCACCAGATTGCAACCGGCGCCGAACAACCGCTCGCACCCTACCCGCGTGAGATCGACGATCTCCTCGCCGGAGCGCCCTCCGTACGGGGTCATGGCCTGATCGGCGAGATAGACGAAGTCCGCCGACGGCAGCCGGCGGACCAGCGCGTGATGCACGGTCAGACCGCCCACGCCGGAATCGAACACGCCAATGGCCATGGGCGAGGTTTAGCCGCGGGCCGGTTAAGGGTCCATGGACGCCAGCGCCGCGGGCGCCTACGAATCCGTATGGGAGGGCCTCCGATGCGGGTGGCGATCATCGGTTCGTCGGGTTCCGGCAAATCCACCCTGGCCCGTAGCCTGGGTGAAGCGCTAGGCGCGCCTGTGATCGAACTCGACGCCCTCAACTGGCAGGCCGACTGGCGCGACCTGGTCACCCATGATCCGGACGCGTTCCGCGATGCGATCGCCGCGGCCGTCGAACCCGATCGGTGGGTGACGGACGGCAACTACAGCCGCTTCGCGTGGCCGCTGATCCTGCCGCGGGCGACAGACCTGATCTGGCTCGACTACAGCCGCCCCGTGATCATGAAGCGTGTGATCACGCGATCCTTCATGCGCGCCGCCTCGGGCAAGGAGCTGTGGCCCGGCACGGGCAACCGCGAACAGTTCAGCCGCTGGATCGACCGCGAGCACCCGATCCGTTGGGCGTGGGACACCTTCGACGAGCGTCGCAAGAATTTCGCCGCCCTCTTCGAGCGCCTGCAAGACAAGCCGATCCGGCTTCATCGCCTTCGCTTCCCGCGCGAAGCCCCGGCGCTTGTGGATCGGTTGGCGGCCGAGGCGGCCTGACGATCCCTCCCCTTCTGGGCAGGGTGTCTTCGAGCGAAGCGCGAAGACGGGTGGGGAGCCCTGGGGAAAGACCCCAGCGCCCGGCGTTTCCCCACGCTTCCCCACCCGTCTCGCCTGCGGCGAGCCACCCTCCCCATGAAGGGGAGGGATCGTCTGCGTCGCTACTCGGCGGCCTGCTTGGGCGTGTAGCCGAGGATGGCCTTGACTTCGAGGTACTCGTGGAAGCCGAAGTCGCCCCACTCGCGCCCGTTGCCGCTCATCTTGTAGCCGCCGAAGGGGGCGGTCATGTCTCCGCCGCCGCCGTTGAGCGACACCTGGCCCGCGCGCAGCTTGGAGGCCACCTCGCGAACCTTGTTCATGTCCGTGCCGGAGACATAGGCGGCCAGGCCATACTCGGTGTCGTTGCCGATCTTCACCGCCTGATCGACGCTGTCATAGCCGAGGATCGAGATCACCGGTCCGAAGATCTCTTCCTTGGCGATGGTCATGTCGTTCTTCACGTTGGCGAAGACGGTGGGCTTCACGTAGTAGCCCTTGTCCAGGCCTTCCGGACGGCCGGTTCCGCCGGTGACGAGGGTCGCCCCTTCGTCGATCCCCGCCTTGATCAGGCGCTGGATCTTTTCCCACTGGGTCTTGTTGACCACCGGACCCATCTGGGCGTTGCCGTTCGGGTCGCCGACCGTGGTGGACTCGGCCGCTTCCTTGGCGATGACGATGACCTCGTCCATCTTCTTCGACGGGACGAGCATGCGGGTGGGCGCATTGCAGGACTGGCCGGAGTTCTGCATCACGTGCTTCACGCCGCCGCCGACGGCGCTCTTCATGTCGGCGTCCTCGAGGATGATGTTCGGGCTCTTGCCGCCCAGCTCCTGCGCCACGCGCTTGACGGTCGGCGCGGCGGCCTTGGCCACCTCGACGCCCGCGCGGGTCGAGCCGGTGAAGGAGACCATGTCGATGTCGGGATGGCTGGCGATGGCCGCGCCCACTTCCAGGCCTGTGCCGTTGACCAGGTTGAACACGCCGGCCGGGACGCCCGCCGCGTGCATGATCTCGGCCCAGATGTAGGCCGAGAAAGGCGATTCCTCGGACGGCTTGAGCACCATGGTGCAACCGGTGGCGAGGGCGGGCACGACCTTGCAGGCGATCTGGTTGATCGGCCAGTTCCAGGGCGTGATCATCCCACAGACGCCGATCGGCTCGCGCACGAGGCGGGTCGCTCCGCGGTCTTCCTCGAACTTGAAGGCCTTCAGCACCGCGATGCCGGTGGCGATGTGCGCGATGCCGATCGGGGCCTGAGCCCGCTGGGCGAGGCTGGCCGGGGCGCCCATTTCGTCGGTGATCGCCTGGGCGATGTCGCCGAAGCGCTTCTGGTATTCGGCCTGGATGCGCTCGAGCAGGTCGATGCGGTCCTCACGGCTCGTCTGGGAGAAGGTCTCAAAGGCTTTCTTCGCTGCGGCGACGGCCTTGTCGACGTCGGCGGCGGAGCCGGCGGAGATGTGGCCGCACACCTCTTCCGTGGCCGGATTGATCACGTCCATCGACTTGGGCGTGACAGGGTCGACCCACTGGCCGTCGATGTAGAACTTCATGCTATCGCGCATCGTGAGGTCTCTCCCTGGGGTCGGCGCCGCGGCGGCCGGAATTAGCAGGAACCATCTTAGTGAACGGCGTTAAGGGCGGGAAGGGGGCCGCCCTTGCCGCGGATGAAACCCACCGGTAAAGCCCGGCCTCCGCAGGGAGAGACGCCGGACATGGACGCCATCATCGTGATCGTCATTTTCGTCATTGGATTTGCGGTCCTGAACAAGCTGGAGTTCGGTCGCGTCGACTGACGCCGCCGTGAGCCCGCGCGGCTGGGCGCTGGTGACGGGCGCGAGGCAGCGCCTGGGTCGCGCCCTCGCACTCGCCGCCGCGGAGGCTGGCTATGACGTGGTCGTCCACGCTCGCGAGGCCGCTGAGGCGGAGGAGACGGCGAGCGAGGTTGGGCGGCTGGGGCGCGTGGCGCGGGCGGCCGGCGGCGACCTTTCCGATCCGGCCACCTGCCACGCCCTTGTCGCTGCAGCTCCCGAGCCCCTGCGGCTGCTGGTGAACAGCGCCTCGTTGTTCGAGCACGATGAGGCCGGCACGCTTACGCCGGCGGGCCTCGAAGGGTCGATCTCGGTGAACCTCCGCGCGCCCCTGCTCTTGAGCCAGGCGTTCGTCGCCCGCCTTGGACCGGAAGACGAGGGACTGGTGGTGAATGTGATCGACCAGAAGGTGCTTCGCCTGGACCCCCGCTTCTTCAGCTACACAGTGGCCAAGTCGGCGCTCTGGGCGGCGACGCGGATGATGGCCCAGGCCTTCGCGCCGCGGGTGCGGGTGAACGCGATCGGACCAGGGCCGACCTTGCGCTCGATTCATCAGACGGAAGAGAGCTTCGCGGCCGAGGCTGCCGGCTCCCTGTTGGGGCAGCCCGTCGGCGTGGATCAGATCCAGCTCGCCCTTCGCTACCTGATCGACGCGCGCGCGGTCACCGGCCAGATGATCGCCGTCGATGCCGGCCAGCACCTGGGCTGGCGGACGCCGGACGTGATCGAGCCCTGAACCGATGACGCGTATTCAGACCCGCGTGTTCGTACGCGCCCTGCGCGTCGAAGCCGAGATCGGGCTGCACGCCCACGAGCAGGGCCGTCGCCAGACTCTCATCGTCGACGTCGAGCTGGATCTCGCCGGAGAGCCATGGCGCTCAATCCATCAGACGGTCGACTATGAGAAAGTCGTCGCGCACGCGCGGGCGGTCGCCGACGACGGGCATGTGCTGCTGGTGGAGACCTTCGCCTGGCGCCTCGCCCGCGCCTGTCTGAGCGAGACGGGGGTCACGCGCGCGAGGGTGCGCGTTGAAAAGCCGCTCGCCTTGTCGCCTGCCGCCGAAGGCGCCGGAGCCGAGGTCGTCGCCGAGCGCTCCTGACGCCTTACGGATTCCTCACTTGGCTTCCGATACCAGGGGCTTAACCTACGTAAACGGACCAAAGGTCCAGGCTGAATGGGGAACTGGAGGATGTCCGAGACCTCCCTGCCGCCGACCGCTCCGCCGCCCGCCGCACCGATGGCGGACGAGCGCCAGGTCGCGCTGATCGTCTACATCCTGATGCTCGTTCCCTTCGTCGTGCCGGTGACGCACGTGGTGGGCCTGGTGATGGCGTACGTCAGCCGTGACACCGCGCCAGACTGGCTGAAGAGCCACTTCACCTTCCTGATCCGCACCTTCTGGATCGGCCTCCTGTACATGGCCGCGGCCTGCGTCCTGTGCGTGGTGCTGATCGGCTTCGTCCTCGTGCCGGCCGTGATCGTCTGGTACATCGTCCGCTGCGCGCTGGGGCTCTCGCGCCTGATGCGCTCGGAGCCCTATCCGACGCCGGAGAGCTGGACCTTCTGACCGATCCGTCAGGGCGATGCGGCCCGACGGGCCCGCTCCGGCCATAGGATATCGACCCGCCAGACCTTCTTGCCGCACTGGCGGCACGGGCCCTTGATCCTGCCGGGCACGTCCGAGACGAGGAGGCCCTCGTCCGAGGCTTCGCCCGCAGCCACCCTTCGCCACAGCGCCTCGGGAGTCGCCGCGCGGAAGAAGCCGCATCCGGCGCACTTCACGCGAATCCGCACGTGCGAACGCCCGAACAGGGCCCGCAGCGGAAGACCGCAGCGACGGTCCTCGGGGAATTCGAGGCCGCAGCCGGCGAGATTGTTGCACTTGAGCAGCCTCTGCACGGCGGAGACTGGCAAGGCGCCCAGGCCCCGGGCGACGAGGCGGTCGAGGTCCACCTCGCATCGCCGGCGACAGTCCCGCTGGCCACATGTTCCGCGCACCGCCTGGAGACGCGCGCGATAGCCGGCGACGGTGGGATCAGGCTGCAGCAGCCCTTCGCACACGATCCAACCTGCAGGAGGATCGTCGGCCGCCGGAGTGATCATCTCCGCATGGTGAACGAAACAGGAACATCAGGCAAGGCGGCGCGGCCCCTCGCGGATCAGGCCCCGATCGAGCCGGCTCGGCGGGTCACGCCCATACGCCAGAGCACCGGCGTGGCGCTAAACTGATTCCAGAGGGCGCCGGCGACGTGCAGGAACAGCGTAACGAGCAGGATCCAGATCATGACGTAAACGTGGGCGTGACTGAGAGCGTGACGCGTGGCGTGCGACAGCCCCGTCATCCCCGGAAGCTTGGGCCACGGAATTCCCCACCATTGGATGGGCCCCTTCCGCATCGAGACCAGCGCCCAGCCGGTCACCGGCAGGCCCAGCAGCAGCATGTAGAAGAGCACGTGGGTCCCACGCGCAAAGGCGCGTTCCCATGTCGGCATGCTTGCCGGCAGCGGCGGCGCCGGATGGGTTATCCGCACTCCGATCCTCAACAGCGTGAGCAGGAGAATCGTAATGCCGACAGACACGTGGAACCACAGAACCTGCGGCTTGGCCGGGGAGTGATCCTTAAGGACCTCGTTCATGTACCAGCCCAGGCAGAGCTGGACGACGATGAGCGCCGCTATGATCCAGTGCAGACAGATCGAGACAGTCCCATAGCGCCGGTAAGCGCCGTCGGGGTGGTAACCCAGGCTCATCGGACCTCCTGCAGTTGAATCTGAGAGGCGGCTGCGTTGGCCGCCCCGTACCGGTCATTCAACGCGGATCCGCCCATCAGTGGCCATGACCGCCGTGTCCGCCCCCACCGTGGCCGCCACCGCCGCGCCCACCGCCGCCGTGACCGCCGCCGCCATGTCCGCCACCGCCACGGTAGCCGCCAGCGTAACCGCCGCCGTGCCCACCGCCACCGTAGCCGCCACCGCGATAACCGCCGCCGCCGTAACCGCCGCGATAACCACCGCCATAAGCGCCACGATAGCCGTAGCCGCCGCCATGCCAGCCGCGCCCATGGGGGCCCCACCAGCCGTGCCAGCCGTAGGGTCCGCCCCAACCGTAGCCGCCGCGCCAAGCGTAGCCGCACCAGTAGAAACCAGGGCCATGCCAACCAAAATCATACCAGCAGTAGTTCCATCCGCCCCAGAAGTACTGCGCCGGCTCATAGACCGCGGGTGGTCCTGGGACTTGCACGCCAAAATAAATCTGAGCTGAAGCGGGGGTAGCGGCGGCTGTTCCGATCAAGGTCGCCGCTGCAACCGCCCCGGCAAATAATTTATTCATAATAGGATCTCCAATCGACTTCGGCGGAAGGGTCAGCGCTGCCCGTCCAAAGCGATCACGTCCTTCGAAGGGTCTAAACGCCCGCCTTTACCGTGAGTTCACTCCACGAAGGCGGGACGCGGAGCGACGGAGTCCGGCTTACAGGACCGAAGCTGAACTGAAGCTGAAGGGCCGAGCCGTCAGTGCAGCTTCACCGCCGGCGCTGGTCCACGGCCGAGCATGTTGACCATCGTGCGCCAGGCGACGGCGCTTCCACCGTGTAGGGCGGCCTCATGCATGGCGTAGAGAGAGCGGTAGACCAGGCCCGCGAAGGCGCCTTCGATAAACAGCCCTTTGCCGGAAATGAACCCCATCAGGTTCCCGACCGTGCTGTGCTGGCCCAGGGACACCAGCGATCCGAAGTCGTGGTAGCGGTAGGGCGCCAACGGCTGGTGGCTGAGACGCCGCCGGATCTGGCCGACCATGTGCGAGGCCTCCTGGTGGGCCGCCTGGGCGCGCGGAGGAACGAAGGCGTCCGTCCCCGGCATCGGGCAGGCCGCGCAATCGCCGATGGCGAACACATCGCGGTCGCGCGTTGTCTGCAA
>JAFANN010000055.1 GCA_019232665.1 Caulobacteraceae bacterium
CTCGCTCGCACCGTGAGCGCGCAGAACGGCGGCGGTGTGCTCGCCCAGGTCGGGCCCGCGGCCTCGGACACCCGACGGCGTCCTGGCGAACTTGATCGGCTGGCCGGCGATCCGCATCGGCTCGGGAAAACCGGGGCAGTCGATTTGAGCAAGCATGTCGCGAGCGGCGAAGTGCGGGTCGTGGGCGATCTCGGCGATCGTCAGCACAGGGCCGAACGGGACGAGGCCGCCGAGGCGCTCCTGCAACTCCGCCTTGGTCAGGCGGGAGGTCAGCGCCGAGAGCCGCTCGATCACGCGCACGCGGTTCGCCTGGCGCACCCGCGGTGTGGCGAAAGCCTCCTCCGCCAGGAGATCCTCGGCGCCCAGCGCCTTGCAGAGGGACCGGAAGAAGGGATCGCCCGGGCACGCGATCGCAACGAAGCCATCCGCAGCCGGATAGATCCCGAAGGGGAGCAAGAAGGGGTGGTGGTTCCCCTCGGGCCCCGGGACGTCGTGGCCGAAGGAATACTGGTGGACGATGCGCTCGCAGACGCCCAGGACCGCGTCAGTCATGGCGACATCGAGGAACTGGCCTTCGCCCGTTTCGCGCGCATGCAGGACGGCGCTGACGATCCCCAGCGCCGCATAGAGAGCCGGCACGGTGTCGCCGACACCCGGTCCGACCTTGGTCGGCGGCCCGCCGAGCGGGCCGGTGATGCCCATCATCCCGCCCATGGCCTGGGCAACCACGTCGAAGGCGGGCCAGTCGACATAGGGGCTCTCGCCGGTGCGCGGATCGCCAAAGCCGCGGATCGCGGCGTAGACCAGCCTGGGATTTAGCGCGGCGAGGCTCTCGTAGGAAATGCCTAGGCGATCCATCACCCCGACGCGGAAATTCTCGACGACGACGTCGAAGTCAGTGATCAGACGCCTGACGATCTCCACGCCCTCGGGCGTTTTGAGGTCGACGGCGAGGCTCTTCTTGCCGCGGTTGATCGATTGGAAATAGCCGGAATAGCGCCGCTCCGGGTCTGCCTCGTGGAACGGTCCCGAGTTGCGCGAAAGGTCGCCGCCCGCCAACCCCTCCACCTTCACCACCTCGGCCCCGAGGTCGGCGAGGTTCTGCGTGCAGAAAGGCCCGGCCAGCGCCTGGGTGAAGTCGAGGATCCGCACCCCCGCCAGCGGCCCGCTCACCGGTCGCCCCAGTGGCTGCGCCGCTTGATCAGCATCCGGCGATCTCCCTGGAAGACGAGCTTGTCGTCCTGGTTCACCCCGTAGTGGCGGAAGGTGACGACGCCGGCGTCCTCGCGGTCGGCGTCCTCGACCAAGAGCACCTCGGAATAGGCGTAGAGGGTGTCGCCGTGGACCACCGGATGGGTGAGGCGGATGTTGTCCATCCCCAGCTCGGCCAGGGCGTTCTCGCCGGTATCCTGCATCGCCAGGCCCATGCAGAGTGAGAAGTTCACCCCGCCATAGGACAGCCGGCCCTTGAACGGGCTCGACTTCATCGCGTCATCGTTGAAGTGCGCCTGGGCGGTGTTCATCACCAGATTGGTGATCAGGACGTTCTCCAGGCCCTCGACCGTCTTGCCGCGAGCGTGGCGGATCACCTCGCCGACCTTGAAGTCCTCGAAGTAGTTATTCCTGCCGGTGAGTTCGGAGACCTTCACGCCGCCGCCTCCGCCCGATCGGGATGGCGCAGGCGGACGAGGTTGGAGCGCTCGAAGTCGATCACCCGCTCGTCCCTCTGGTTGAACCCCTCGGTGAGCCAGGTGACGATCCCGTTGGCCGGATTGCTGGCAGACCGCCGCACGGCGACGGTCGTGGAGCGGGCGGTGAGAGTGTCGCCGGGATAAACCGGCTGGCGGTAGGTGAGGGCGCCCACGCCGACGAAGGGACCGCCGATTTCGCTGTTGTCCTCCACCGACAGGCCAAGGACCGTGTTGAACACCAACAGGGGGTTCACGACGATGTCGGGATGGCCGTGGATCTTGGCGAAGGCGCGGTTCGAATAGAGCGGATTGTAGCTCAAGGTCAGGGTGGTGAAGAGCAGGGTGTCGGACTCGCAGATCGTCCGGCCCCAATGGTGGACGCGCACCTCGCCGACCTGGAAGTCCTCGAACAGCCGACCCTTCGGCCACAGCTTCGCGCGTGCGCGGAAGTCCTCCGCCATCGCCGCGTCTCCTCCGATCTTGTTGGTTCCGAGCCCACCACGTCCGGCGGCCCGCGACAAGGCGCGCCGCGGGTCGGACTTCAGACGGTCTGGAGCTGCGGCGACCGTGCGGCCGCGTCCACGGGACCAAGATGGCGGAGGAAGAAGCGCTCCCAGGCCTCGCCTTCGAACTGGGGGATCTCCATGTGGCCGCCCGGATTGACGTGCATCGTCTTCTCTTTCGAGGCGAAGGCGTCGAAGAGGGCGATCCCGTGCGCGCGAGGGGCGACCGCGTCGTCCCACTGGAAGACGAATTCCACGGGGATCGAGATCTTCCTGGCCGCGGCGGCCATCTCCGTCGCGTCAGGCCGAAGACCCGCAAGGCCGAACACGGCGGCGGTTATGCGGGGCTCGTCGGCGACGAACGGCACGCCGATGGCCGTCCCCATCGAGACGCCCCAGTATCCGACCGGCCCATTCGCGCCGACGAAGTCGAAGTCCTGCGCCGCGTCCAGGGCCGCCTTCCACTCGGGCACGGCCTTGCGCGTGCGCTCCGCCATCTGGCGCAGCCGCTCAGGCGTCCAGCCGGCTGCGACCTCGCCGCGGACGCGCGCGCCGACGTCTTGCGCGAGGGCCTCCGCCTGCTCGCGCGAAATGCGGTCGCCGTGCCCGGGCGCATCGATGGCGAGGGTGGCGTAACCGAGATGGCGGGCGTAGGCGCGCGCCCGGGCCGAGAGAGTCGGCGTCTTCTTGTGCTGCGAGCCGCCATGACCCATCAGCACCAGGGGTCTTGGCCCGTTGGCGCCTTCAGGCGCCCAGATCACCGCCGGAACAGTCTCCCCGGACACGGCGATCTCGAAGGACCGACGCGTGACGCCGTGCTCGGTCCGTTCGTCCTGGAATTCCATCGCTTCCTCCGCTCTTTATGAGATCGAAGGAGCGGCCTGCGACGCGGTGGCTGTCAACAGAATCCGCGGCCGTTCTGGATCACACCGCCTCGATCATCGCCGCGTCGAGCTCGAATGACCCGTCGGGCAGGATGGCGAAGTGGCAGCGCGTGGCCTCGCAGGCGGCGGCCTGCAGGCCCAGGATCGCCGCGACCGCGGGCCCGGGCGTCGCCATCCGCTCGATCCAGCTCGCGAAGTCGATCGCGACGCGCCAGGTGGTCACGCGCCTGAGGCTGAAGTTCGCCCGCTCGAGGGCAGAGATCCACTCCGCCAGGGCGTAGTCGCGCACGTGGGAGGTGTCCCTCAAAATCTCGACCGCCTGCAGGTGGGTGTCGAGGGCTGGCGAGCCCGGGGAGACGATATCGACGAATACGGCGGGCGCCCCATGCCGTAGCACGCGGCGGGCCTCGGCGAGGCCGGCGTGGAGGTTGCCCCAGTGATGGGCGGAGAACCGCGAGGCTAGCAGGTCGAAGGCGTCGTCCGGGAAGGGCAGGCGCTCGGCCGCCGCCACGCGGGTCTCGATATTCGTCAGCCCTCTGCCGCTGGCGGTGTCGGCGACCGCCGCCAGCATTCGCGCGGAAATATCCGCGGCGACAACGCGCAGAGCGTGAGGAGCCAGGCGATAGGCCACGTGTCCGCCGCCCGAGCCGAGGTCCAGGGCGCACGGCGGACGCGCCTCGTGGGCCAGGGCCTCGATGGCGTCGAGGTCCGCTCCCGAGCTGTGAACCGCGCTCGTCACATATGCGAAGGCGCGCGGTCCGAATTGATCGTCGACTATGGATTCGTGCAGGCGGTTCATGCCACGCCTTTCCCGGAGGGGTTCCAGTCACTCTTGCGCCCGTGGGGCTTCCAGGTCGAGGGGCTGTTCTTCACGAGGTCACCGCCTCGCCTGAAGAAGTCCGCCGAGCGGCCTGGGAGCGCCGGCGTGCTCGCCGGCTCAGTTGTGCGACCACGGAGCCAACCAGAGACTGTTTTCGGCTCAAAGAGGGGCGGAAATACGGTTTGCCGGCGAGATTTGCGGGCGTTCCGGCCGCCTCACCCGCCGGTGGCGAAGCCCGGGAAAAGGGTCATGCCTCCGTCCACGAACAGGGTCGCCCCAACGACGTAGTCGGAGAGGTCGGAGGCCAGCCAGACGGCCGCTTGCGCGATGTCCTCTGGTTCTCCGATGCGGCCGTAGGGCACGAGCGTCATTAGCGCCTTGTACGCCTCGGGCGTGCTCCAGGCGTCCGTGTTGATCGGCGTGCGAATGGCGCCTGGCGCGATGGCGTTCACCCGGATCTTCCGCGGCGCCAGCTCCTGGGCCAGGCTCTCCATCAAGAGCTTAATCCCGCCCTTGGACGCGGCGTAGTTGGCGTGGCCGCCCCAGGGGATCTCCTGGTGCACGCTGCTCATTTGGATGATCTTGCCCAGCGCCTTGGAGACGTCCCGCGGACCCCGACGCACGAACTCGCGCACCGCCTCCCGCGCGCACAGAAACTGGCCCGTGAGGTTCACGCTCATCACCGTCTGCCATTGTTGCAGGGTCATCTGGAGGAAGGCGGAGTCCCGTTGGAGCCCGGCGTTGGCGACCAGGATGTCGAGCGTACCGAACCGCTCGACGACGGCCTTGAACATCGCCTGGACCTGGGCCTCGTCGGCGACGTCGGCCTTGAAGGCCTCCGCCTCGGACCCGCCATCGCGGATCGCCTGGACGACCTTCTGCGCCGCCTCGTCCCCGACGACATAGTTGACGGCGACGCGGGCGCCGGCGGCGCCGAGGCCCTGGGCGACAGCCTCGCCGATCCCCGAGTTGGCGCCGGTGACGAGGGCGATCTGACCGTCGAGCAGTTTCGCGCGCTGCGCGCGCGCTTCCTGGTCTGGCACGGGCGGAGCTCCGGTGAGGGTGTCCCCCGTCAACGCGGCGGCAGACGCGCCCGTTCCGGTACAGCTACCTGCCGTGGAAGACTGGCGCTCGTTTTTCGAGGAAACTGGCGACGCCTTCCTTGTGATCCTCGGTCTGCATGAGGCGTCGGATGGTCTCGATCGCCCACCCACCGAGCTCGCGCGGATCGCCGTACGTCCCTCGCCGCAGACCCTCCTTCATGTACCGAAGGGCGAGCGGCGGATTGACGGCGATGCGACCCGCCAGCTCGCGGGCGCGGGCCAGGAGCTCTCCGTGGGGAGCTACCTCTCGCACCAGGCCGATGCGCGCCGCCTCAGCCGCGTCGATCGGATCGCCGGTGAACAGCAGTTCGGCCGCCTTCGCAGGTCCGACGATCTGGGGCAGTCGATAGAAGCCGCCCACGTCACAGACGAGGCCGCGCTTGATGAAGAGTTCGGCGAAGCTCGCCCGCTCGGAGGCGATGCGGATGTCCGCATAGAGAGCCAGCTCCATGCCCCAGCCCATGGCCGGCCCGTTGACCGCGGCGATCATCGGCTTGTCGCACTCAAGCGCCGCCATGGCGGCGGGGGTCGGCCGATGGCGAACGACGGGCGAGGCGGGCCGCTCGGCGGCCGGACGGGGAGCGGCCATGATCTCGCGCACGTCGTCGCCCGAGCAGAAGGCCGGATCGGCTCCGGTGACGATCACGCAGCGGACGTCGTCGTCCGTGACCGCCCGGCGGAGGGCGCGCTCGAGAGCGTCATAGGCTTCGAAGTTGAGGGCGTTGCGGCGCTCGGGCCGGTTGAGGGTGATCGTCGCGACGCCCGCCTCGACCTCCCAGAGCACGGTCTCGCTCATCGCACGCTCTCCCTTTTTATCCCCCGCTTTGGCGGCGGGTAGAGCGATTGAAGGGCAATGCCGCGGGGGCGCAACCCTGTCGTCGGGTCAGGCGCGCCCTTCCAGGATGGCCAGGGAGGTCTCGGCCAGGGCGCCGGTTCCGTTCACCGCCTCCCGGTCGCTGGCCACCACGCCATCGAGCGTGCGCCGGTAGACGCCCTGGGAGATGGAGGCGAGGCGGAACACCGAGAAGGCGACGTAGAACGGCCAGTCCTCGATCTCGCCTCGGCCGGTGCGGCGCAGATAGGCCTCGACATACTCACGCTCCGTCGGGATGCCGCTGGTCTGGAAGTCCACACCCTTCAGCGTGCCCCAGGACGCCCCCTCGGAACGCCAGAGGAAGGCGTTGTAGCCGAGGTCGGCCAGGGGATGGCCGATGGTGCAGAGCTCCCAGTCGAGCACGGCGATCAGGCGCGGCTCGACCGGATCGAACATCACGTTCTCCAGCCGGTAGTCGCCGTGGGCGATGGAGACTGAGTCGTCGGCGGGAACGCGGCCGGGCAGGACCTCGATCAGCCGCTCCATGGCCGGGATCTCTTCCGTCTGGGCCCCACGATACTGGCGGATCCAGCGGGCGATCTGCCGATCGAAGTAGCCGCCGGCGCGACCGAAATCCTCCAGTCCCACCGCGCGGAAGTCGATGGCGTGAAGCTTGGCGAGCGTCGCGTTGAGCTCGTCATAGATCGCCGCCCGCTCCGACGGCGCAAGTCCTGGCAGGGCGGCGTCGCGGAAGATCCGGCCCGGCAGGAAGTCCATGACGTAGAATGGCGTGCCGATGACCTCCGGGTCCTCGCACAGCAGCCGCATGGTGGGGACGGGGACGTCCGTCTGCGCCAGCGCCGCCATGACGCGGTATTCGCGCTCGACCTGGTGGGCGCTGGCCAGCAGGGCCCCCGGGGGCTTCTTGCGCAGGACGTAGCGGCGCGGACCGCCGGGACCCTCGGTCGTCAGCAGGAAGGTCGGAGTCGAGGCGCCGCCCTGGAACTGGCGCACGGAAAAATCCCGGCCAAAGTCCTCGATCCGGGGGCGCAGGTACGCTTCCAGCCGGGCCTCGTCGAAACGATGCGCTGGCGCGACCTCGCGTGTGGGGACCTCGATCTGGCTCACGCGGCCCCCCGAGTTCATGTCACGGCTATCGCGGCGCGCGCTTGACCAGGATCCGCTGCAGGGTGCGCCGGTGCATCGCCAGACGGCGTGCGGTCTCCGAAACGTTGTGGCCGCAAAGTTCGTAGACCCTCTGGATGTGCTCCCATCGCACCCGGTCGGCGCTCATCGGGTTCTCGGGCGGAGAAGGCGTGTCGCGGGTGGCGGAG
>JAFANN010000171.1 GCA_019232665.1 Caulobacteraceae bacterium
GTAAGCAATTTATTGCGCCTTCGGCGCGGCGCAGCTTCCAGGCCTGTTTGCGGCGATGCAGACAGCGCAGCTGAAACGCGCCGAAGGCGCAATCATGCTGACCTTCGGCGAGACGCGCCTCTGACGATTTATCCGGCGCCTCTTGGCGCTTCGCGTTGAAAGAGCCTCTCAGCCGCGCGAGACTCGCGGGAAGACCCCCCTCCGTGCTCCTCCGTGTGCTCCGTGCCTCCGTGGTTAAGACGGCGCCGGCCAGCACGAGTCCGGTCGAGATTTGCGAAGGCTGTAGCCGGAAGGGGAGGGACAGCGCCGTCGCTAACCCCGCCCCTTCTTCGCGTTGCGCATCACGTCGGCGAAGCGGCGGAAGACGCCCAGGGAGTCGGTGGGGCCGGGGGAGGCTTCGGGGTGGTGCTGGACGGAGAAGACCGGGCGGCCCTTCAGGCGCAGGCCGGCATTGGTGCCGTCGAAGAGGGAAACGTGGGTCTCCTCGAGGGTGTCGGGCAGGTCCTCGCGGCTGACGGTGAAGCCGTGGTTCATCGAGACGATCTCGACCTTGCCGGTGTCGAGGTCCTTCACCGGATGGTTCGCCCCGTGGTGGCCCTGCTCCATCTTGCGCGTCTGGCCGCCCACCGATAGGGCGAGGAGCTGGTGGCCGAGGCAGACGCCGAAGAGGGGCGTGCCGCTGTCGATCAGGGCGCGGATCTCCGGCGCGGCCCATTGGGCGGTCGCCGCAGGATCGCCGGGGCCATTGGCCAGCACCACGCCGTCGGGCCTGCGCGCGAGGATCTCCGCCGCCGGGGTGTGGGCTGGAACGACCGTCACCTTGACGCCCGCGCTGGCCAGGGCGCGCAGGATGTTGCGCTTGACACCATAGTCGACGACCACGGCCTCGACGTCGCCGTCCTCGGCGCCTGCGTAGCCTTCCGGCCACGACCAGACGCCCTCGCGCCATTCGAAGCTCTGCAGGGTGGAGGCGGGGGTGGCGAGGTCCTCGTTCTCCAGGCCCGGCCACGCCTTCGCCTTCGCGACAAGGGCGTCGATGTCGAAGCGGCCATGCGGATCGTGGGCAATGACGCCGTGGGGCATGCCGTGCTCGCGAATACGGCGGGTGAGGGCGCGGGTGTCGATGCCGGCCAGGCCGATGACGCCCCGCCGCTCGAGCCACGTTGGCAGGTCCGCGTCAGCCCGCCAGTTCGCCGGCGCCGTCGGGATGTCGCGGAAGATGGCGCCGCGCGCGGAAGTCTCCGCCGTCCCGGCGACCTGTTCGAGGTCCTCCACATTGGTCCCGACATTGCCCACGTGCGGGAAAGTGAAGGTGACGATCTGCGCCATGTAGGAGGGATCGGTCAGGATCTCCTGGTAGCCGGTCATGGCGGTGTTGAAGCAGACCTCGCCCACCGTCTCTCCCACGGCCCCCACGCCGACGCCGACGAAAACCGTCCCGTCGGCGAGCACGAGGACGCCGGTGGCGCCGGCGGGGAGGTCGTTTGGCATGTGCAGGAGTCTCTTTGGCGAGGACGCGGCGGCGGCTACCTATGAGGGCGGGCCCCGCGGGTCAACGCGAGGCGACAAATTGGACGGGACGACACAATGCTCGAGCTGCGGCCAAACTGCGAGTGCTGCGATCGCGATCTGGCCCCCGAAGCGATCGCGATGATCTGCTCCTTCGAATGCACCTTTTGCGAAGACTGCTCGCGCGAGCGCTTCAGCGGGGTCTGTCCCAACTGCGGAGGCGAGCTCCTCCGCCGCCCGATTCGACCGCCTGAGGCCTTGAGGCGTTTCCCGGCGAGCACGACGAGGGTACGACGCGATCATCCACAATGTGTAGGCGCTTAGTCGCGCCCATGAGCCGAACTGGGCCGTCTTCGACGCCCCCCACTCTTGAAGGGCCGGGGTGAAGGGTCTATCGCCGCCCCGCCATGGCCGCCCAACCCGAATGTCCCGCGCTGCAGCCGCTGCGGCGCGCCGATCGCATCGCCCTTCCCCTGAAGCGTGCGGAAGAGACGGTCTGAGATCATGCCCAAGGCTAAGGTCAACGGAGTCGAGATCGAGTTCGAGAACGGCATGACCGTTCTCCAGGTCGCCGAGTTGGCGGGGGAGGAGATCCCGCGCTTCTGCTACCACGAGCGCCTCTCGATCGCCGGCAACTGCCGCATGTGCCTGGTGGAGGTGAAGCCCGGGCCTCCCAAGCCCCAGGCCTCCTGCGCCCTCCCGGCCGCCGACGGCCAGGAGATCATCACCAACTCCGCCATGGTGAAGAAGGCGCGCGAGGGGGTGATGGAGTTCCTGCTCATCAACCACCCGCTGGACTGCCCGATCTGCGACCAGGGCGGCGAGTGCGACCTGCAGGACCAGTCGATGGGCTACGGCCGCGACGCCACCCGCTATGCGGAGAACAAGCGGGCCGTCGAAGAGAAGTACATGGGCCCGCTCATCAAGACGGTGATGACGCGGTGCATCCAGTGCACCCGCTGCGTGCGCTTTATCACCGAGGTCGCCGGGGTCCCGGATATCGGCATGATCTCGCGCGGCGAGGACGTGGAGATCACCACCTATCTCGACCGCGCGGTCGCCAGCGAACTGTCGGCAAACGTCATCGACCTGTGCCCAGTCGGCGCCCTGACGTCCAAGCCCTACGCCTTCAACGCCCGCCCCTGGGAGCTGACCAAGACGCCCAGCATCGACGTGATGGATGCGCTTGGCAGCGCGATCCGGGTGGATGCGCGCGGCTCGGCGGTCCTGCGGGTGCTCCCGCGCACGAACGACGCGGTCAACGAAGAGTGGATCAGCGACAAGACCCGCTACGCCTGCGACGGCCTCGGCCGACAGCGTCTCGACCGGCCGATGATCCGCCAGAACGGCAAGCTGCGCCCCGCCACCTGGAGCGAGGCCCTCGGCGCCGTCGCGGAACGCATTCGGGCGGCCAAGCCCCAGCGCCTGGGCGTGATCGCGGGCGAGCTGCAGGACGCCGAGTCGATGAAGGCGGCGCTCGACCTGTTCGCCGGTCTGGGCGCGGCTTCAATCGACTGCCGCACAGACGGCTCGCCGCTGGGCGCCGGTTCGCGCGAGAGCTGGCTCTTCAATTCGACCCTCGAGGGGATCGAGCACGCCGACGCAGTGTTGTTCGTCGGCGCCAACCCCCGGATGGAGGCGGCCGTCCTCAATGCACGGCTGCGCAAGATGTGGCTGTCGGGACGCACGCGCTTTGGCCTGATTGGCCAGCCCGCTGACCTCACCTACGACTACGATCACCTTGGCGCGGGGGCCGAGGCCCTCGCTGGCCTGGCCAAGAGCGACCATGACTTCGTCAAGGCGTTCAAGGCGGCGCAGCGGCCCGCGATCATCGTCGGGGCCGGCGCCCTGGGTCGCGACGACGGCGCCGCAGTGCTGGCGACGATCGCCCAGGCGGCCGGAACGCTGAATGTCGTGCGCGACGGATGGAACGGCTGGAACGTCCTGCACACGGCCGCCTCCCGAGTCGGGGGGCTCGACCTCGGCTTCGTCCCGCGCGCGGGCGGCCTTACCGCTAAGCAGATGGTGGCGCCGGGCGCCGTCGACGTCCTCTTCCTGATGGGTGTCGACGAGATGGATCTCGGCAAGAGCGACGCCTTCGTCGTCTACATCGGCACCCACGGCGACAAGGGTGCGCACCGCGCCGACGTCATCCTGCCGGGCGCCGCCTACACTGAGAAGGCGGGACTCTACGTGAACACCGAGGGCCGCGTGCAGCGCGGCGAAAGGGCAGTGTTCCCAAAGGGCGAGGCGAGGGAGGACTGGGCGATCCTGCGCGCCCTGTCGGCCAGGCTCGGCGCGCCCCTGCCGTACGACACCCTCGATCAGCTGCGTGAGAAGCTGTTCGCCGACCATCCGACCTTCGGCCGGATCGACTATGCGCCCGGATCGACGCCCGCGCCGCTCGACCTGTCGGGCCTGGGCGAGGCCGGCCAGATTCGCGACGCCGACTTCCAGAGCCCGGTCCGGGCCTACCACCTCACCAATCCGATCTGCCGGGCGAGCGTGATCATGGCCGAATGCGCGGCCCTGGCCGCCGGCCTCAAGATCGCCGCCGAATAGGGGAGCCGGCTCGAATGTTCTGGTCCACCCCTGGCGGATGGCTGTTGCTCACGGTCGGCCAGATCCTGGCCGTGCTCATCTGGATCCTGCTTTCGCTCGCCTTCCTCCTCCTCGCCGACCGCAAGATCTGGGCGGGCGTGCAGATGCGCAAGGGGCCCAACGTGGTGGGTCCGTTCGGCTTGCTGCAGTCCTTTGCCGATTTCCTGAAATTCGTGCTCAAGGAAATCGTCATCCCAGCAGGGGCGGACAAGACAGTCTTCCTCCTCGCGCCTCTGATCATGTTCACCCTGGCCTTCGGGGCCTGGGCCGTGATGCCGCTGGCGCCAGGATGGGTGGTGTCGAACATCAATGTCGGGGTCCTCTACCTCTTCGCGATCTCCTCCCTGGGCGTCTATGGCGTGATCATGGGCGGCTGGGCGTCCAACTCGAAGTATCCCTTCCTCGGCAGCCTGCGCTCGGCCGCGCAGATGGTGAGCTACGAGGTCTCGATCGGCTTCGTGATCGTCACCGTGATCCTCCTGGCGGGGTCGCTGAACCTCGTCACCATCGTCGAGCGGCAGGCCGGCGGCTTCTGGAACTGGAACGTCCTGGGCGGCGGGGGCCTCAAGGACCTGCCCGCGGCGCTGGTGATGATCCCGATGTCGGTGATCTTCTTCGTCTCCTCGCTGGCGGAGACGAACAGGCCGCCGTTCGACCTGCCCGAGGCCGAGTCTGAGCTCGTCGCCGGTTACCAGGTCGAATATTCGTCGACGCCGTACCTGCTGTTCATGATCGGCGAGTACGCGAACATCGTGCTGATGTGCGCCCTGATCACCACGCTGTTCTTTGGCGGCTGGCAGGCGCCGTTCCCGACGCCATTCACGGCCCACTGGAATCCGACCGCGGCGAGCTTCTTTGGCTTCATGTGGTTCTTCCTGAAGATCATCTTCTTCTTCTTCCTGTTCGCGGTGGTGAAGGCGGTCGTGCCCCGCTACCGCTACGACCAGCTCATGCGCTTGGGCTGGAAGGTGTTCCTGCCCACCTCGCTCGTCGCCGTCGCCCTGATCGGCGCCTGGCGCGTGTTCGGATCGGCCGTATGAGCCCCCAGACCGCGATCTCGATCACGCTTCCCGCCGTCGCGGCGGCCGTTCTTGCTGGCTGCACCGGGGTGGGGCAGGGGGCGGCGAGCTATGACGCCCTGGCCAGGGCGTCGAAGGACTGTCAGGACCGCGGGGGACAGCTGCAACTCCGGCCCGGTTACGACGACCAGGAGCTGTCCAGTTACGATTGCGTCGGGGCCAGGAGGTAAGCGGATGTTCCAGCGAATTGGACAGGCCCTGCGCGGCGCGGCCCTGATGGACATCATGGGCGCCTTCGGCCTCTCCATCAAATACATGATCCGTCCGAAGGCGACGGTGCTCTATCCCAACGAGCGCAACCCGCAGTCGCCCCGCTTCCGCGGCGAGCACGCCCTGCGCCGCTATCCCAGCGGCGAGGAGCGCTGCATCGCCTGCAAGCTGTGCGAGGCGGTGTGTCCGGCCCAGGCGATCTACATCGAGGCCGAGCCGCGCGAGGATGGCTCGCGCCGCACGACCCGCTACGACATCGACATGGTCAAGTGCATCTACTGCGGCCTGTGCCAGGAGGCCTGCCCGGTGGACGCCATTGTGGAAGGGCCGAACCTCGAGTTCTCTGTGGAGACGCGGGAAGAGCTCTACTACGACAAGGAACGCCTTCTCGCGAACGGCGACCGCTGGGAGCGCGAGATCGCAAAGAACCTGGAACTGGACGCCCCCTACCGTTAAGAACCCCGCGCCTCCGGCGGACCGCCTTTCCCGAGTGGATTTGGCTCCCGCCGGCCGCGCCGCAGAGAAACACGAAAGTCGCCAAGGTCGCCGATGGTCCTGCAGGCCTACGCCTTCTATGTGCTTGCCGCGGTCACCCTGTTGGCCGGTCTGGCGGTCATCTTCGCCCGCAATCCGGTGCACTCGGTGCTCTTCCTGATCACCGCGTTCTTCTCGTCCGCCGGCCTCTTCGTGCTGCTGGGCGCCGAGTTCCTCGCCATGATCCTGGTCGTTGTCTACGTCGGGGCGGTCGCGGTGCTGTTCCTGTTCGTGGTGATGATGCTCGACGTCGACTTCGCCGAGCTGCGGCAGGGGTTCGCCAAATATCTTCCGCTGGGGATCGTGGTCGCCGCGATCCTCACCGGCGAGATGATCCTGGTGGCGATGAGCGTGGCCGGCTCCGGCGCGGCGAAATCCTCCACCGGGCCGCTGACCCACGTCGGGCCCTTCTCCAACGCCGAGGCGATCGGGCGGGTCCTCTATACGGACTACCTCTACTTCTTCCAGGCGGCGGGCATGGTGCTGCTGGTCGCGATGATTGGCGCCATCGTGCTGACCCTCAAGCACAAGACCAACGTGCGGCGGCAGAACATCGCCGACCAGACCGCCCGCACGCCGGCGGCCGGCATGCGCATCGTCACCATCAAATCCGGCGAGGGGATCGAGGCATGACCATCGGCCTGACGCACTACCTGGCCGTGGCGGCGGTCCTGTTCACCATCGGGGTCCTCGGCATCTTCGTGAACCGCAAGAACGTGATCGTCATCCTGATGTCGATCGAGCTGATCCTGCTGGCGGTGAACATCAACCTGGTCGCCTTCTCGGTCTTCCTCCACGACGTGGTGGGACAGATCTACGCCCTGTTCGTCCTCACCGTGGCCGCAGCCGAAGCGGCGGTGGGCCTTGCGATCCTGGTCACCTTCTTCCGCGGCCGCGGCGACATCGCCGTGGACAACGTCTCGGTGATGAAGGGATGAGGAGCATGCTCGACCTTCCGGAGACCTGCGCGTGAGTCCGCAACTTATCGTCACGCTGCTGGTCTTCGCCCCGATCCTGGGCGCGATCATAGCGGGCCTGTTCGGCCGGCGGATCGGCGACACCGCCTCGCAGGCCGTCACCACCGGCTTGCTGATCTTCGCCGGTGTCCTGGGGTGGCTGACCTTTTTCAACGTCGTGTCGGGCGCCTGGCCCAGCTTCACCGTCCAGCTCGCGCCGTTCATCGACGTGGGCCGATTCCAGTCGACCTGGTCGATCCGCATCGACTCCCTGTCCGCCGTGATGCTCGTCGTGGTGACAACGGTCAGCGCCCTCGTGCACGTCTACAGCTGGGGCTACATGCGCGAGGATCCGTCCAAGCCGCGGTTCTTCGCCTATCTGTCGCTGTTCACCTTCGCCATGCTGGCGCTGGTGACGGCCTCCGACCTCATGCAGCTGTTCTTCGGCTGGGAAGGGGTGGGCCTGGCCAGCTACCTGCTGATCGGCTTCTGGTACGACCGGCCTACCGCCAACGCCGCGGCGATCAAGGCCTTCGTGGTCAACCGCGTGGGCGACGCCGGCTTCATTCTGGGCATCGTGACCACCTTCTGGGCGTTCGGCACCATCCGCCTCGCCGAGATCTTCCCCCAGGTCCCCGCGATCGCGGACCACGTCTGGCGTTTCGGCAGCTGGGACTGCCGGCTCATGGATCTGGCCTGCGTCCTCCTGTTCATCGGCGCGATGGGCAAGAGCGCCCAGTTCTTCCTCCACACCTGGCTGCCCGACGCCATGGAGGGCCCGACCCCCGTTTCCGCCCTCATCCATGCCGCGACCATGGTGACCGCGGGCGTCTACATGGTCTGCCTGCTCTCGCCGATGTTCGAGCACGCCCCCGTCGCGAAGGATGTGGTGACGGTGGTCGGGGCGGTCACCTGCCTCTTCGCGGCGACGGTCGGCCTGGCGCAGAACGACATCAAGCGCGTCGTCGCCTATTCGACCTGTTCGCAGCTCGGCTACATGTTCTTCGCCGCGGGCGTGGGAGCCTACCCGGCGGCCATGTTCCACCTCTTCACACACGCCTTTTTCAAGGCGCTGCTGTTCCTGGGCGCCGGCGCGGTCATCGGGGCGATGCACCACGAGCAGGACATGCGGAAGATGGGCGCCCTGTGGAACAAGATCCCCATCACCTATGCGGTGATGCTGGTCGGGACCCTGGCCATCACCGGCGTGGGCATTCCCGGCATCGATATCGGCTTCGCCGGCTTCTATTCGAAGGACGCCCTGATCAATTCGGCCTTCTGGGCCGGGCGTGACGGCGATGGCGTCGGCGTCTTCGCCTTCATCGTCGGGGTGATCGCCGCCGGCCTGACCTCCTTCTACTCCTGGCGCCTTATCTTCATGACTTTCCACGGCCACGCCAAATGGGGTCAGCCGACGCATGACGATCACGCCACGCACAGCGCGCAACACGAAACCCACGCCGAGCCGCTGGCGGAGGCCGACAACGCGCACGGGCATGGCGACCATGAGCCCCACGAGGAACCCTGGTCGATGCTCGTCCCGATCCTGCTGCTCGCGGTTGGCGCGGCGTTCGCCGGCGGCCTCTTCGACCGCGGCTTCATCGGCGCCGGCCGTGAGGACTTCTGGAGGGGCGCGCTCTCGACGATCACCAGTGGACGTCTGCTCGACCAGATCGAGCACATGCCAGCCTGGGTGACTTGGGCGCCGCTGCTGGTGACCGCGATCGGTTTCGTCGCCGCCTGGTACTACTACATCCTGCACGAAGGCATCGGCGCGCGCATCGCGGCGCGGAAGGGCCTCGTCTGGTCGTTCCTGTACAACAAATGGTACTTCGACGAGCTCTACCAGATCGTCTTCGTCAACAGCGCGAAGTGGCTCGGCGACTTGCTCTGGAAAGGCGGCGACAAGCGCCTGATCGATGGCCTGGGCCCTGACGGCGTTTCCGCCGCCAGCTACGCCATCGGCAAGGCGACCGCGCGGCTGCAGACAGGCTACGTCTACCACTACGCATTCGTCATGCTGCTCGGCGTCGCCGGGCTCCTCTCCTACGCCCTGTGGGCCTTCGCACGATGAGCGGCATCCTCTCCCTCACCACCTTCCTCCCCCTCCTGGGCGTCGCCGGGATCCTCCTGGTCCGCGGTCTGGCGCCGGCCAACGACGAGCGCACGGCTTCGGCCGCGCGTTGGATCGCCCTCGTCACCACCCTGGCGACCTTCGTCCTGTCGATCGCAGTCGTCGCCAACTTCGATCGCCACCGGCCTGGCTTCCAGATGCTGGAGGACATCACCTGGTTCAACGGCCTGCGCTATCGGATGGGCGTTGACGGCATCTCGGTGTTGTTCGTCCCCTTGACGGCCTTCCTGTTCCCGCTGTGCATCGGCGCCAGCTGGCGATCGATCAAGGACCGGGTGGTCGAGTACATGATCGCCTTCCTGGTCCTCGAGGCCCTGATCATCGGCGTCTTCTGCGCCCTCGACATCATCGTCTTCTATCTGTTCTTCGAAGGCCAACTGATCCCGATGTTCCTGATCATCGGCATCTGGGGCGGCCAGAACCGCGTCTACGCGGCCTTCAAGTTCTTCCTCTACACCTTGCTAGGGTCGGTGCTGATGCTGGCGGCGATCCTGGCGATGATCTCCATCGCGCACACCTCCTCGATCCCCGAGCTGATGCGCTACCACTTCTCGCCCGCTTACCAGACCTGGTTCTGGCTCGCCTTCTTCGCCTCCTTCGCGGTGAAGATGCCGATGTGGCCGGTGCACACCTGGCTTCCGGACGCCCACGTCGAGGCCCCCACCGCCGGTTCCGTCATCCTGGCCGGCATCCTGCTGAAGATGGGCGGCTACGGCTTCATGCGCTTCTCGGTGCCGATGTTCCCGGCCGCGAGCGTACAGTTCACGCCCCTGATTTTTGCCCTCTCTGTCGTCGCCATCGTCTACACCTCACTGGTGGCGTTCCGTCAGGACGACATGAAGAAGCTCATCGCCTACTCGTCGGTGGCGCACATGGGCTTCGTCACGATGGGCATCTTCTCGGGCAGTCTGCAGGGCGAGCAGGGCGCCATCTTCCAGATGGTCAGCCACGGTGTGATCTCCGGGGCGCTCTTCCTCTGCGTCGGCGTCGTCTATGACCGCATGCACACTCGCGAGATCTCTTTTTACGGCGGGCTGGTGACGAGGATGCCGGTCTACGCCGCGGTCTTCATGCTCTTCACCATGGGCAATGTCGGACTGCCAGGCACGAGCGGTTTCATCGGCGAAATCCTCACCCTGACGGGCGCCTATAGCGTGTCCACCTGGACAGCGATCATAGCGGTCAGCGGCGTGATCCTGTCCGCCGTCTACGCCCTGACGCTGTACCGCCGCATCATCTTCGGGCAACTCACCAATCCCTCGCTGGCCTCGATCGGAGACCTGGTGGGGCGCGAGTCGATCATCTTCCTGCCTCTGATCATCGCCACTCTGGCGCTCGGCTTCCAGCCGCGCCTGGTTCTCTCAATAACCGATGCGGCGACCACCCAGATGGTCGACGTCTTCCACGCCGCGACGGGACGCTGATACCCAAGCCATGACGCCGATGCAGACCGCCGCCGTCGCCTCTCCCGAGCTGGTGCTCGTCGGCGCGACCCTGATCCTGCTCGTCTGGGGCGCTTTCCAGGGCAAGGCCAATGCGGCCTTCACCTTCGCCTCCGTCGCGTCGCTGTGCGCGGCCGCGGTCGTCGCGGTGGTGGCGCCGATGGGCCGCGCGTTCGGCGGCGGCCTCATCCTGGATCAGGGCGCGGTGTTCTCCAAGGTGGTGATCTATCTCGCCAGCGCCGCCGCCATCCCGCTCGGGGAGGGCTGGTTCGGCCGCCGCGGCCAGCGCCGCTTCGAGTACCCGATCCTGGTGGTCATCGCCGCTCTCGGCATGGGCATGATGGTCTCGGCGGGGGATCTGATCTCGCTCTACGTGTCCCTCGAGCTACAGAACCTGGCGCTCTATGTCCTCGCCGCGTTCGAGCGTGGGGACGCCAAATCCTCGGAGGCCGGCCTGAAGTACTTCGTCCTGGGGGCGCTTTCTTCGGGCATCCTGCTCTACGGAGCGTCGCTAGTTTATGGCTTTGCCGGCTCGACGCGCTTCGACGCCATCGCCGTGGCGATGAGCCACGGAGCCGGCGTGGGAGCTCTGTTTGGGCTGGTGTTCGTGATCTGCGGCCTCGCCTTCAAGGTGTCGGCCGCGCCATTCCA
>JAFANN010000285.1 GCA_019232665.1 Caulobacteraceae bacterium
CGGCTCCCCGCCGAAGGCCACTGTGGACACCGCAGAGACGGGTCCGGGCAGCGCTTACGGGCTGTTCCTGGCGGGAGAGGCGGCGGCGGACAATGGCGACAGCTCAGCCGCCGAGGGGCTGTTCTCGCGCGCCGCCGACGCCCGGGACGCCAGCGACGATCATTTCCTGAAAGGGCAGGCTTTCACTTTCGCGCTGCTCGCCGGCGACATCCAGCACGCTGCGATCCTGGCGCCCCAGCCGCCCGACGACTCCCATCAGCTCGTCGAGCTCGGCGCGCTCGTCCGGGGCGTCGAAGACATGGCCGAGGGCAATGGCAAGCTAGCCGAGGCGGAGCTGAAGGCCGCTGAGGCAGGCCAGCCGACGGCGATCGCCGCTTCGCTCCTCCACCCGTTCGCGGCGGCCCAGGCCGGCGACGTCGAGCTCTCGATCGCCCAGCCGGTGATCAACAACGAGCCGATCGCCGAGTTCTTCGGCCGTCTCGATCAGGGGGAGCTCTTCGAGCGGGCGCATCGCTACGACGAGGCGGAGACCGCCTATCGCGCGCTTATCGGGAAGGGAGACCCGGGCGGCCTCGCCAGTCTTCGCCTTGGCCAGATGCTTGAGCGCCGCGGTCATTCGCACCAGGCGATGGCGATCTATGACGACGCCCTGGCGAAATCGAAGGACGACTCGGGGCTGGCCGAGGCGCGCGCTCGTCTGGCGGCCGGCAAGCCGCCGCCGCAGCTGCCTCCGCTGAAGCGGTCCGCCGCGGAGGCTCTCATGGCGCCCGCCAGCGTCTTTCTCATGCGCAAGGACGACGAGGCCTCGCTCGCCTATCTGCGGCTGGCCCTGCGCCTCGACCCGACGCGGGACGAAGCCTGGCTCATGGTTGGCGACGCCCTCGCCAGCACTGGCGATATCCCCGGCGCCCGCGCCGCCTACGAGGCGCCCAAGCCCTCGTCGCCGCAGTACGTCACCGCGCGGATGAAGCTGGCGTGGAGCCATCAGAACGGCGGCGACAAGGATCAGGCTCTTGCCATCGCCCGGGCGACGGTCGCCGCCGCGCCAAAGGACAGCGATGCGTCCATCAATCTCGCCGACCTGCTGCGGGCCGACGAGAAGTACGACGAATCCGCTCACATCCTCGACCCGTTGATCGCCGCCCAGGGAGAGCATCCGGACTGGAAGCTGCTCTACATGCGCGCCGTCGATTATGAGGAGAGCGGCCGCTGGTCGGACGCCGAGCGCGACCTTCAGCGCGCCCTGCTCATGCGGCCGGACGATCCCGAGCTGCTCAACTTCCTCGGCTATTCCTGGATCGACCGGGGCGAGAAGCTCACGCAGGCGCTCGCGATGGTCCAGAAGGCCGTCGATCTGGATCCCCAGTCGGGGGCGATGATCGACAGTCTCGGCTGGGGGTATTACCGCCTCGGCGACTATCGCAAGGCGGTGGAGAAGCTGGAGGCCGCGGTTGCGCTGGAGCCCGGCGATCCCGACGTGAACAACCACCTCGGCGACGCCTACTGGCGCGTGGGCCGCAAGCTCGAGGCCCACTTCCAGTGGGAGCGCGTTCTGACCCTCGATCCGCCTGCGAAGCTGAGGGCCGAGGTTGAGGGCAAGCTGAAGTCCGGCCTCGACGGTGGCCCCGCGCCGTCCCAGGTCGCCGACGAATTCCCCAAGCCCTGATCGATCGCCCGTGCAGCGTTTCGCGCCTGCGAAGGTGAACCTGTTCCTGCACGTCGGCGCGCCGGCGGCGGACGGCTATCACCCCGTCTGCAGCCTGATGGCCTTCGCCGACGTCGGAGACAACGTGCGTCTCGTCCCAGACGGGGAGGGTCTCTCAGTCGAAGGCGCCTTCGCCGCGGGGCTTGCCGGGGAGGGGAACAACCTCGTCCTGCGGGCCAGGGACGCGTTGCTCGAAAGAGCCGGGCGCCGGGTGGATTTCGGTCTCGTCCTCGACAAGGCCTTGCCGATCGCGGCGGGACTGGGCGGCGGGTCGAGCGACGCGGCGGCGGCGTTGCGGCTGATCCGCGACGCCCTGGACCTGGCGATCGACGATGCAGGCCTGAGGGAGATCGCCGGATTTCTGGGCGCCGATGGTCCCGCCTGCCTCGACGCCGCGCCGGTGGTCGGGACTGGGCGTGGCGACGTTCTCGCGCCCGCGCCTTCATTTCCCTCGCTGCCGGCGGTCCTGGCCAACCCCGGCGTGGCGTCCCCGACGGGGCCCGTGTACCGGGCCTACGACCTCGCCGTTGCGCCGGAGGGAGCGAACGCGCCCCGCTGGCCAGAGGCGCTCGAGACGCCCGCCCAGGTCGCTGTCTTCCTCGCCGCGTGCCGTAACGACCTTGAGACCCCCGCGGTGGCGCTGGCGCCCGAGATCGGCGAGTGCCTCGAGATCCTCAACGCCCATCCCGAGCCCCTGCTGGCGCGGATGTCGGGATCGGGAGCCACTTGTTTCGCCCTCTGCGCCGATGATGCCGGCGCGTACGCCCTTGCCGAGCGGCTACAGGCGGAGCACCCCCACTGGTGGGTTCGCGCCTGCGTGATCGGGGGCCGCTGAAGCGGGGAGCCGCCGCTGATGCGGCGGCCCGCCAACCTCAGTCGTGGATGGTCTCGCCGTGGAGGACGATGTCGAGACCTTCGCGCTCGCCGTCTTCCGACACGCGCAGGCCGGTCGTGTACTTGCAGATCATCAGGATGATGAACGTGAGGGCGGCGGTCCAGACGATGGTGCCAACACAGCCGTAGAACTGGGTCAGCACGCCATGCCCTTCAGGCAACTTCTGCACGGCGGCGCTGGCGAAGACACCGGTGAGCATGGCTCCGATGAAACCGCCCACCCCGTGGACGCCGAACGCATCCAGGCTGTCGTCGTACTTGAGGGCGTTCTTGAGGAAGACGGCGCTGCAATAGCAGATCGAACCTGCCACGAGGCCGATCCAGAGCGCTCCGGTGGGCTCGACCCATCCCGACGCCGGCGTGACGGCGACGAGTCCGGCGACCGCCCCCGAGGCGAGGCCCAGCATTGTCGGCTTGCGGCGGTGGATCCACTCCACGACCATCCAGGCCATCGCCGCCGCGGCGGTGGCGATCTGGGTGTTCGCCATGGCGATGCCGGCGAGAGAGTTGGCGGCGACGGCCGAGCCGGCGTTGAACCCAAACCAGCCCACCCACAGCAGGCTCGCGCCGATCATCGTGTAGACGAGGTTGTTCGGCGCCATCGAGATGGACCCCAGGCCCTTCCGCGGGCCTAGCACGAGGGCGCAGACGAGACCGGCGACGCCGGCGTTGATGTGGACGACGGTCCCGCCGGCAAAGTCCATCACGCCCATGGCGCCAAGGAACCCGCCGCCCCAGACCCAGTGGGCGATCGGCGCGTAGACGAAGATCGCCCAGAGAACCGTGAAGAGCAGTAACGCCGAGAACTTGAACCGCTCCGCGAAGGCCCCGCAGATCAACGCCGGGGTGATGATCGCAAACGTCATCTGGAACATCATGTAGACATATTCGGGAATGCCATAAGCGGTCCCGGCGATCGTGTAGGCCTTGTCCATGCCGACGTGCCGCAGCATCAGGTTGGTTAGACCGCCCCACCATTTGTTCTGCTCCGGATCGGCGTTGGTGGAGAAGGCGATCGAATAGCTGACGATGAACCAGACGAGGGTGACCACGCAGGTCATGGCGAACGACTGCGCGACCGTTGCGATCACGTTCTTCTTACGCACCATGCCGCCATAGAAGAGAGCGAGGCCGGGGATCGTCATCATCAGGACCAGGCCCGTCGAGGCCAGCATCCAGGCGGTATCGCCGCTGTTGAGGACGAAGGCGGTGGCGGTCGAGGCGATCGGTGCTGCAGCGGCCGGAGTCGTCGCCTGCGCCCAGGCCGCGCCCGCGGACGCCGCCGTGACGCCCAAGGCGAACGCAGCCGTCCGCCATCCCCCAAAACGCACCATCGTCTCTTCCTTTGTTAGTTGTTCGCCGCGCCGCGTCCTAGAGCGCCGCCAGGCCCGTCTCGCCGGTTCGGATGCGCACCGCGCTTTCCACGTCGAGCACGAAGATCTTTCCATCGCCGATGCGCCCCGTCGTCGCCGCCGTGCGGATCGCGTCGACCGCGGCCTCCACCTGGCCATCGTCGACAACCGCTTCGACCTTCACCTTGGGGGTGAAGTTCACCTGGTACTCGGCGCCCCGGTAGATCTCCGTCTGTCCCTTCTGGCGGCCATAGCCCTGCACTTCCGTGACGGTGAGGCCTTCGATCCCGGCCGCCAGCAGCGCTTCGCGGACGTCCTCCAGCTTGAAGGGCTTCACGATCGCCATGATCAGTTTCATCCGGTCCGCCCCTGCACTCGAGTCAGCCGGTGCTGTACCCCGGCGCGGGCCGTGCAGGATTGGCCCATGCCCAGGCGGTGGCGATGGATCGCTCGGCGCCAACCAAACCGGCGCCTTTGCCGCATGGCGCCCAAAAATCGGGCGAAGCGGCGCCATACCGGGGGCGTTAACAAGGCGTTGATCACGAAGCCGTGACCGATAGAAACCCGCGTCCCGCTCGCGCGTAACTCCGCGCGTGCTCCACCGGACAGACACCGGGGGTTGGAGGAGAAAAAAGAAGATGACCCGTTTCCGAATGATGCTCGCCGCCGGCGCGCTCAGTGTCGCGGCGGCCTCCGCAGCCGCGGCGCAGCAGGCTCCGCCGACGCAGGCGACACCCGACCAACCGTCCCCCATGGGCGCGCCGCCGCAAAGCGAGCCTTCGGCGCCTACCCAGGACATGAACGCTCCCCCGCCGCCGCCTGATGCGACGGCACCCTCCGCCACGGCTTCGGGCGCGAACACCAGCGCCCAGGTCGTGTCACCGGGCGAGGCGCCTCCGTCTCAGGTGCAGGCCCTCGCGAGCGGCGACAACGCCGTGGTGACCAATGGACCGGTCCCCGACACGCCGGCAAACCGGGCCAGGTACGGCGGCCCGATGTCGATGACCGGCAAGCATACGAAGCCCGCGGGCAATTGACGCGTGGCCGAAGCCTCTGCTTTTAGCCTTACCGTGGGCGGCCCCTAGCGGCCGCCCCCTTTTTATGACGGAGCCCAAACCTTGCTGACACGTCCTCTGGTCGCCGCCGGCGCGGCCCTATCGCTGCTCGCGCCGCTGGCCGCCCGCGCCCAGACGCCGCCTGCGCAGCCCGCGCCGCCTGCCGCCGCCGCTCCGGCGGCGCCTGCAGCGGCCGCAGGTCCGGCTCTGCCGTCGCCCAACCTCACGGCGGCCGGCGACATGATGGCCACTCTGAAGGGGAACCCCCACTTCAGCGTGCTGGTGAAGGCTCTCGATGCGGTGAACCTCTCGCAGATCCTGGCCGCGACGCCTCAGCTCACGCTGTTTGCTCCCACGGACGAGGCCTTCGCGGCCCTACCGCCCGGCGCGGCGGACGCGTTGATGAAGCCCGCCAACCTTCCCACCCTGCAGAAGATCCTGACCTATCACCTGGTCCACCTCGACCTTGACCAGTCGAAGGTGAAGGGCGCGAAGGGCCCGGTGACTTCGGTCGAGGGCCAGCCTCTGCAGGTCGACGGCTTCGGCCCGACGCCGATGGTGGACAGCGCCCACATCCTCCAGGACGGCGTGCAGGCGACCAACGGCTGGATCTATCCGGTCGACAAGGTGATGATCCCCAGCGACGTCACGCTTCCGCACTGACGACTGCGGGGCTTGATGGGATGGGTGCAGGGGGGTTAACCACCCCCCGCCGGCGAACCGGACCCATTCCCTTCGAGCCCTCACGCCGATGCCCGCTTCCCGACCCCTTTCGTTCCAGGACCTCATCCTGGAACTGCACGCCTATTGGAGCGCGCGCGGCTGCGTGATCCTCCAGCCGTATGATGTGGAGGTTGGCGCGGGAACGCTCCACCCGGCGACCGTTCTGCGCGCGCTCGGGCCCAAGCCCTGGCGCTGCGCCTATGTGCAGACCTCGCGCCGGCCTTCGGATGGCCGCTACGGCGAGAATCCCAACCGGCTGCGCCAGTTCCACCAGTACCAGGTGATCCTGAAGCCCAATCCTCCCGACATGCAGGAGCTCTACTTGGGCTCGCTGGAGGCTGTGGGGATCGATCCGTCGATGCACGACATCCGCTTCGTCGAAGACGACTGGGAGAACCCCACGGTCGGCGCCTGGGGCCTGGGTTGGGAGGTGTGGTGCGACGGGATGGAGATCAGCCAGTACACCTATTTCCAGCAGGTCGGCGGACTGGACGTGAAGCCGGTGTCCGGCGAGCTGACCTACGGTCTCGAGCGGCTGGCGCTTTATGTCCAGGGCGTCGACAACGTCTTCGACCTCGCCTTCAACGATCCGCAGGGCCCGGATTTCATGACCTATGGCGATGTCTTCCTGGAGAACGAGCGGGAGTTCTCCGCCTTCGAGCAAGAGACGGCGGACGTCTCGATGCTGCAGCGGCAGTTCGCCGATATGGAGGCCGCGGTGCCGGCCCTGCTGGCGGCGCGCGGCCGCCAGGGCCAGCCGCTGGTCCTGCCGGCCTACGATCACGTGCTGAAGGCCTCGCACCTCTTCAACCTGCTCGACGCGCGCGGCTCGATCGCGGTGGCCGAGCGGGCGAGCTACATCGGCCGCATCCGCGAGCTCTGCCGCCGCTGCGCCGAGGCCTGGCTGGCCCTCGAGGAGGGCGGGGCTTGAGGTTTCCGGAACGGGTCGCGGACGTCTTCCGATGAGCGAGTTCCTGCTCGAATTCCTGTCGGAGGAGATTCCCGCACGCATGCAGACGGGAGCGGCGCGCGATCTCGAGCGCCTGACCCGTGAAGGGCTGGCTGCGGAATCCCTGACCTTCAGCGAAGTGCGCGCCTTCGCCGGGCCGCGTCGTCTGACGCTGGTCGTCGAGGGATTGCCGGCCCGCCAGGCCGACCGCACGGAAGAGCGGCGCGGCCCGCGCGCCGGCGCGCCAACGCAAGCGATAGAAGGCTTTCTGCGCTCTACAGGGCTTGGCCGCGATGAACTTGAGGAGCGCGACGGCGTGCTCTTCGCCGTCATCTCCCGCCCCGGAAGGCCGACATCGGAAATCCTGAAGGACCTGGCGGAAGGAATCGCTGCGCGCTTCCCGTGGCCCAAGTCCATGGTCACCGGATCGGGGACCTTCCGCTGGGTGCGGCCCCTTCGGCGCGTGCTCGCGCTGTTCGATGGCGAGGTCGTCCCGATTGAGATCGACGGCCTCTCTGCAGAGTTTTTCACTGAGGGCCACAGAGTCATGGGAGCACGCGGCCCGGTCCGCGTGCGCGACTTCGCCACCTACGCCGAAGCCCTGGTCGAACGGTGTGTCGTTCTCTCTGCTGACGAGAGGCGCCGGCGGATCGTCGAGGGCGCGCGCAAGGTCACTGCCGCCGCGGGGCTGCATTGGGTCGAGGACTTCGGCCTCCTGGAGGAGGTCGGGGGCATGGTCGAATGGCCGGTCGCAATCCTTGGCGACATGGATGCGGCCTTCCTGCGCCTTCCGCCGGAAGTGGTGCGCACGACCATGCGCGTGCACCAGCGCTATTTCGCCGTGCGCAAAGGACCCGAGGCCGACAGTCCGCTGTCGCCGCATTTCATCTGCATCGCCAACGTCGAGGCGCCGGATGGCGGGCGCCTGATCGCGGCAGGCAACGCCCGGGTGCTTTCGGCCCGTCTCAATGACGCGCGGTTCTTCTGGGAGGAGGACCTGAAGGTTCCGCTCGCCGACCGCCTGCCGCGCCTGGCCGGCGTCACCTTTCATGCGCGCCTGGGCTCGATGCTCGACAGGGTCAATCGGATCGAGGGCGCGGCTCACGCCATCGCCCCCCTGGTGGGCGCCGACCGCCACGCCGCCGGGCAGGCGGCGCGCCTCGCCAAGGCCGATCTCGCAAGCGGCATGGTCGGCGAATTCCCTGAGCTGCAAGGGATCATGGGGGGCTACTACGCCGAGCATGAGGGTCTTCCCGCCGAGGTGGCCGCGGCCATCCGGGAGCACTACCGGCCGCAGGGTCCCAGCGACGCGATTCCGATCGAGCCGGTGTCCATCGCCGTCGCTCTGGCGGACAAGCTCGACACTCTGGTCGGGTTCTTCTCCATCGGCGAGGCGCCGACGGGCTCTCGCGATCCCTTCGCCCTGCGCCGCGCCGCCCTCGGCGTTATTCGCATCATCCTGGAGAACGGCCTGCGCTTCTCGCTCGGCGACCTCGTCGAGGACCTGGCGGGTCGTTGCGGTCTGCAGCCTAACGGGCTGATCGCCTTCTTCGCCGAGCGCCTCAAGGTCGCCCTCCGTGAAGCCGGCCGCCGTCACGATCTGGTGGACGCGGTCTTCGCCCTCGGCGACGACGATCTCGTGCGTGTGGTCGCGCGGGTCGAGGCGCTCAGCGGCTTCCTCGCCAGCGAGGACGGAGCGAACCTGCTGGCCGCCTTCCGCCGGGCCGGCAATATCCTCGCCGCAGAGGCAAAGAAGGGTGAACTGCCATCGGGCGCGCCCTCGCGAGTCGCCGAGCCGGCCGAGGAGGCCGCCCTCTATGATGCGCTAGAGGATGTCACCCCGGCCATCGAAGAGTCGCTCGCGGCCGAGGACTTCTCCGCCGCGATGATCGCCATGTCGGGACTGCGTGGCGCGGTGGACGCCTTCTTCGATGGGGTCCTCGTCAATTCGGAGATTCCCGCCGAACGCGCCAATCGCCTGCGGCTGCTGGCGCGCGTCCGCGACGCCATGCTTCATGTCGCCGATTTCTCAAAGGTCGCAGGATGAGCCCGGCGGACCGTCCGAACACGTTTCCGCCAGGGTAGGGAACCCAGGCCCCATGGCGGCTTTTTTTCGCCCAGCTTTGCAGATGGAGTCTGGCGGCGTCGCCGCGGGACAAGGAGTTGGTACATGACGACCGTCGATCGCGGCGCGAAGACGCGGACGAAATGGGTCTACGGTTTCGGCGGCGGCGAAGCGGATGGCGACGCGGCCATGCGCAATCTGCTGGGCGGCAAGGGGGCCAACCTGGCGGAGATGTCGCGCCTGGGCCTGCCTGTCCCGCCTGGCTTCACCATCACCACCGATGCGTGCAACCACTACTACGCGCAGGGAAAGAGCTATCCGTCCGAGCTGAAGGGCGAGGTCGAGGTGGCGCTGAAGAAGGTCGAGGCCCTAGCGGACCGGCGCTTCGGCGATCCTGAGAACCCGCTGCTGGTCTCCGTGCGCTCCGGGGCGCGCGCCTCGATGCCGGGAATGATGGACACGGTCCTCAACCTCGGCCTGAACGATGTCACGGTCGAAGGTCTTGCGGCCCAGGCCGGCGACCGGCGGTTCGCCTTCGATTCCTATCGCCGCTTCATCCAGATGTACTCGAATGTGGTGCTGGGCCTCGACCACCACATGTTCGAGGAGATCCTCGACGACCGTAAGGACACCCTCAACGTCAGCGTCGACACGGCCTTGTCAGCCGAGGACTGGGCGCACGTGGTGGCCGACTACAAGCAGGCGGTCCGCCGCGAAACCGGAGCGGATTTCCCGCAGGATCCAAACGCCCAGCTCTGGGGCGCCATCGGCGCGGTCTTCGCAAGCTGGATGAACGAGCGGGCGCGCTTCTATCGCAGGATGCACGACATCCCCGAGGCCTGGGGCACGGCCGTAAACGTGCAGTCCATGGTGTTCGGCAACATGGGTGAGACCAGCGCCACGGGCGTCGCCTTTACCCGCAATCCCTCCACGGGCGACAACCGCCTCTATGGCGAGTTCCTGATCAACGCCCAGGGTGAGGACGTCGTCGCCGGAATCCGCACGCCCCAGCCGATCACCAAGATCGCCCGCGAGGAGATGGGTGAGACGGCGCTGTCCATGGAAGAGGCCATGCCGGAGGTGTTCGAAGCCTTCTGCAAGCTCGTCATGCGCCTCGAGCGGCACTATCGCGACATGCAGGACATCGAGTTCACCATCGAGAAGGGCCGGCTCTTTCTCCTGCAAACCCGCAACGGCAAGCGCACCGCGCGAGCCGCTCTGAAGGTGGCCGTGGAGATGGCCGCCGAGGGCTTAGTCACGCCGGAAGAGGCTGTGATGCGCGTCGATCCCGCTTCGCTCGACCAGCTCCTGCACCCGACGATCGATCCGGACGCCCCGCGCGACGTGATCGCCGTGGGCCTGCCCGCATCGCCCGGCGCCGCCACCGGGCGGATCGTCTTCAGCGCCGAGGCGGCCGAGCGCGATGGCGCCGCGGGCCCGGTGATCCTCGTCCGCGAAGAGACGAGCCCTGAGGACATCCGCGGAATGGACGCCGCGCGCGGGATCATCACGGCGCGCGGCGGCATGACCAGCCATGCGGCGGTGGTCGCGCGTGGCATGGGCCGGCCCTGCGTCTCCGGCGCGGGAGAGCTCGTCATCGACGCCGACGCCGGCGAGATGCGCGCCCGCGGAAGGACTTGGCGCGCAGGCGATCTCGTGACGATCGACGGCTCCAAGGGCGAGATCCTCGCCGGCGCTGCCCCCATGGTCGAGCCGGAGCTCTCCGGCGATTTCGCCAGCCTGATGGAATGGGCCGACAAGGTTCGCCGGCTGAACGTGCGGGCTAACGCCGAGACGCCGACCGACGCCCGCACGGCCCGGCAGTTCGGCGCCGAGGGCATCGGCCTCGTCCGTACGGAGCACATGTTCTTCGACGACGCGCGAATCGCCGCCGTGCGCGAGATGATCCTCGCCGACGACGAGCGTGGCCGTCGCGCTGCGCTCGAGCGCATCCTACCGATGCAGCGCTCCGACTTCGTCGAGCTGCTGACGATCATGGCCGGCTATCCGGTGACCTTTCGTCTGCTCGATCCGCCGCTGCACGAGTTCTTGCCGCACACCCACGAGGACGTGGCGGCGGTGGCCAAGGCGACGGGCCTGGATCCCGACAAGCTGCTGCGCCGGGCGGCGGAGCTGCGCGAGACCAACCCGATGCTTGGCCATCGCGGCTGCCGCCTTGGCGTCTCCTTTCCCGAGATCTACGAGATCCAGGTCCGCGCGATCATCGAGGCCGCCTGCGAAGTCGCCGCCGCCAGCGGCGCCGCGCCCTGTCCGGAGATCATGCATCCCCTCGTCGCCAAGGCCGAGGAGATGAACTTCCTGCGCGCTCTCACCGATCGGGTTGCCAAGCAGGTGATGGAGGAGAAGGGGGCCAAGATCGACTATCGCGTGGGTGCGATGATCGAACTGCCGCGGGCGGCCGTTTGCGCCGCCGAGCTTGCGCGCAGCGCCGAGTTTTTCTCCTTCGGCACCAACGACCTGACCCAGACCACCTTCGGCATCAGCCGCGACGACTCCGGGCGTTTCCTGGGCGCCTATATCGACAAGCTGATCTTCGAGAAGGACCCGTTCGTCTCGATCGACGTGGAGGGCGTCGGCGCCCTGGTGCGGATGGGGTCCGAGCGGGCCCGCGGCGCCCGGGCGGATGTGAAGCTCGGCATCTGCGGCGAGCACGGCGGCGATCCGGCGTCGATCGCCTTCTTCGAGGGCGTCGGCCTCGACTACGTCTCCTGCTCCCCCTACCGCGTCCCCATCGCCCGCCTCGCCGCCGCCCAGGCCGCACTGGCGGCGAAGAAGGGGAAGTAGAGCGCGCACGGCTAGCCGGTCGGCGCCGTTGCGGTGATCTGCTAGGCCTTGGCCGAAGGGCAGGGAGGCCGCATGTCAGATTCGCCGCTGGAGGAGATGGAAGCGCGCGAGAGCGCCGAGCGGGCCGAGGAGGCTAAGAAGGACGCCTTCAACTCCCAGGTGACCATGACCATCGCGGTCATGGCGGTGGTCGCGGCGATCGGCGCGAGCCTGGAGACGAGCGAGGGCGACCAGACCATCGTCGCCAAGAACGACGCGGTGCTGCAGCAGAACCAGGCTACCGATCAGTGGAACGAATACGAGGCCAAGAGCCTCAAGAAGAACCTCTACGCCATCGAGGTCGACCGGGGCGGTCCCAAGGCCGCCGACTACGTCAAGGTCGTCGCCAAGAACACGGCCGACCAGGAGAGGATCGCCGCGCAGGCCAAGGCCTTCGAGGCGGCGCGTCATCACTACGGCGAAGTCGCCGAGTTCCACGAGCGGCGCCACTCGAAGCTGACCCTTGGCTCGACCCTGCTGCACATGGCGATCGCCATCTCCACGCTCTCGATCATCCTCCACCGCAGGTGGCCCTGGATCACGGCGATCGGCCTGACCATCGTGGGGGTCGGAATCGGAGTGTGGGCTTACCTCTGACAGACGTCGCCAAGGTCTGGCTGGTTTGCGCGCCACGCGCCCAGGTCCTACGGTCACGATGGGCGGGAGCGCGGAGGAGGCGAGATGACCGAGCTGGTGCGGGAGTTGGAGCTCGACGGGCTGACGCTGGCGCCCTTGACCCCGACCATCGGGGCGGAGGTCGCCGGGATCGACCTGAGACAGCCGCTCTCGTCGGCGCACAAGTCGGCGCTGCGGCGGGCTCTGCTGGACTGGAAGGTGCTGTTCTTCCGCGACCAGGACATCACCACCGAGCAGCACCTCGACTTCGCCCGCAACTTCGGCGAGCTGGAAGTCCATCCTTTCGCGCCGTCGAAGCCGGGCTATCCGGAGGTCCTGGCGATCACCCACAACCGCGAGAGCCGCGGCCGGGAGAACACCTGGCACAGCGACGTCACTTGGCGCCTGGAGCCGTCGCTTGGCTCGATCCTGCGGGCCCTCGAGGTCCCGCCGGTGGGCGGCGATACGCTCTTCGCCGACATGTACGCGGCGTTCGAGGGCCTGGCGGACGAGGTGAAGGCGGAAATCGACGGCGCCGTAGCCATCCACGATTTCACCCACTTCCGCAGAGGTCTGCGCCGCCAGGGCAAGAGCGAGGCCGAGATCGAGGCCTTCGACACCGCCTATCGCATGCCGCATCACCCGGTCGTCCGCACCCATCCCGAGACCGGACGCAAGGCGCTCTACGTCAATGCCGCCTTCACCGTGCAGATCGAGGGCATGGAGAAGGAACGCTCGGACGCCCTGCTCAAGCACCTCTACGCCCAGGCCGCGATCCCCGAATACCAGTGCCGGTTCCGCTGGGAGGCGAACTCGATCGCCTTCTGGGACAATCGCGCGAGCCAGCATTACGCGGCTTCGGATTACTGGCCGGCGGTGCGCCGGATGGAGCGCGTCACGATCATCGGAGATCGGCCGGTCTAGCACCCGGAGCGCCGGTCACTCTGCAGGACTTACCCGGAGCGCCGGCGCCCTCGCCGGCGAACGACCTTTCCGCAACCGGACCGCTTGCAATTATGCCCGAAGGCCCGTGTGGCTGAGACACGCCGGCGAGGGAGCCGGCGCTCGGTGTTCAGCTTGTTCAGCGAGCGGAACGCGCGGCCGGCGCCGGCGCGGGCTGGAGGGCCGCCTCTCCATGCGTCAGCTCCTCGAACAGCCGACGATAGTGGACCATCGCCTGGCGTAGGTCCTCGGTCGTCGCCTGACCGGACGTGTGGCGCATCGCGATGTCGTGGGCGGCGCGGTAGTTCTCCACCACGATCGGATGGTCGACGCTGATGTCGGCGGCGCGCTGCTCGAAGTCCGCGACCGGGTAGCCGCGGGCCTTCATGACGTCGCCAAGAAGGACGTCGGCGTGGACCACCGCAGCGGGCGGATCGTCGACGAACTCGGCCTGGACCCTCGCCCAGGCGTCGCTGAAGCGGGTGCGATCCTCAGCCGTCAGATCACGCAGGGAAAAGGCGGCGACGCGCGCCTGACGCTCGCGCAACTCGGCCTCGGCTTTCCTCCGGCTGCCGACGTCTTCGACCGTTCGAGCGTATTCAGGCCCGAAACGGCTGCGTAGCTTCCCGGTTCTTTCCCGCCGCCATAGGATAAACGCAGCGATAAGCAGGACGACTACGACAACGACGGCGATCACGATCGCGGTGGTGCTCATTCCTCTTCTCTCCGATCGGTAGGGCCGCGCTGCGGAAGCTGAACGGACCGTCGAAGCGCCAGTTCCGAAACGAGCGGAGGCGCGTTGTCAGTCGGGTTCCTTGCGGTGCAGGGCGACCACATTGCGCGCCGCATCCAGTTCGACGACGACGTCGGCGCGTTGCGGCATCTCGCGATCGAGCCAACGGGCGAGGCGCTCGTAGTGCCGGATGAAGGTCCTCACCTCGTCATCGGACATCACCGCCTTCCCGCCTCCGGCCACGCGCAGCTTGCGTTCCTGCTCGATCCTCCAGTCCAGGATCACCTCGAAAGCCGGGGGCCGGAACATCGCCAGGAAGTCGATCCTGCCGAAGAGAGCCTGATAGGGGCCGGCGAGAGCGTCGTTCACATAGCGCCGCCAGATACCCTCCGGGTCGCGCTCGGCCTCCAGAGCGTTCACCGGCTGGAGGAGGTCGACCGCGGCCTGAGGACGGGCGCCGACGCACCAGCCCTCGAAGATCACCACGTCGATAGGCCCCTGCGTCAGGGGCCAGTCCGCCTCCGCGAGACGATCGTCCGACCCCTTGTCGAAGCGAGGCATGGCAGTGGCCTTGTCGGTGGCCAGATCCGCGATCAGCCGGGCGCCTAGCCCGACGTCGTGCGTCCCGGGCGGACCTCGCGTGGCGAGCAGCGGGTGCACGGCGCGGGCCAGTCGCTCGCGCTCGGGCCGGCCCAGGTAGAGATCGTCCAGGCCCAGGACCACGCACCGGGCGCCCGCCTCGTTCAGGAGCAGTTCCAGGACCTTGGCCGCCGTTGACTTGCCCGAGCCCTGCGGGCCGCAGAGACCCAGAACCAGCGGGCGTGGCCCGCCTTCGAGTCGACGCATGACTGCCTCTGAGAGCGGGGCATGAAGCGCCTCGACGAGGCGCGGGAACCGGGGGGGAAGGCGCTCGCGGGCGATGAAGTCTTCGAGTGCGGAAGGCGACGGCATGGTTCGGGCTTAGCCGAGGACGGTCGGCGTCGCGAGGGCCAGCAGTGGGGGGACGCGATGGGGTTCGCGCGGGCCCCGCTTCTTGGCGAGCCAGCGCTGTGGCGACGCTCGCGCGCGAGCGTCCATCGCGTCCCCTCCACCCGGGCGGCGGGCCGCTGCCGCCCGGTCAGCGGGCGCTCGCACCAGCGCCGGCCGCTGATCTGGTCGTGTGGGAGAATGACCTCGCCTGGATGAACGGGAGGGGAGGCAGGTTAGTCATCTGCCGTTCATCTTCACTTCCGAAGCGCCACTGGCGTGGGTGAAAACTGATGGCGCGTCATCGCTTTCTGGATGGCGAGACGGAGGCAGGCAGGGGATAGGTCGACCGAAGTGCGTCCGTCTCCGACCGAGCAGAAGGGGGAAAATCGATGGCCATGCTGGCTGGGGCGATGGCTGCGTTGGCGATCGCGGGGGCTGTCCAGGCCTCGGACGGCGGCGCAGCCATAGCCACCCACGTGAACGCGGCCCAGGCGCTCGCCGGCTCGGATCTGCGCACGCCGCTGTTTCTGTGCCGGGCAGATTCCGGCCAGGTGGTGCGGGACTATCTCCAGATCGGCTCGAAGCTGTGGCTGGAGCCGACCTGGGCGTTCGACAACCTCGCCTACGTGGGCAATGGGTTCGTCGGCGTGTGGGTGCTGCGGACGAGCGAAGGCCTGATCCTCTTCGACTCCCTGACCAGCCCCGAGGAGGCCGAACACCGCCTGGTCCCCGGACTCGTGAAGCTGGGGCTGAAACCCGCAGACATCCGGTATGTGATCGTCACCCACGGCCACTGGGACCACTTCGGCGGGGCCGCCTGGCTTCAGAAGACCTACGGTGCGCGGGTAGGCTTGAGCGCGGCCGACTGGAAGATGATCGAGGACACGCCGACCCAGGCGATGGAGATCAACGGCCGGGCGATACCGCGTCGGGATCTGGTGATCGAGGACGGTCAGAAGCTGACGCTCGGCGACGCGACCATCTCGTTCTATGTCACGCCGGGCCATACGCCCGGCACGGTCTCGGCCATCATTCCCGCGCGGCAGGGCGACCGGACCTACGTGATGTCGCTGCTCGGCAGCACGGCGTTCCCGCCAGGGCTGGAGCCTACCGACCGCTATGGCGGCGTAAGGCTCTATGATCAGTCGGTGCGCCGCTTCAGCCGTCTCAGTCGCGAGGCCGGGGCCGTTGGACTGCTCAACACCCACATGTTCGCCGACGGAGGCCTCGATCGGCTCGACGCGCTACAGACCGCGGCGCCAGGGGCGGCCAACCCTTTCCTGATCGGGGCTGACGCCGTGAACCGGTACTACGGCATCCTCGACGAATGCCTTCAGGCGGCGGTGGTCCGGCTCGAGGCTGCGCCGAAATAGGCGCGGACGCCCCGCGTCGGACGTCCGCGCAGCGCCTCAAGCGTCGAGGAAGCCGATGACTTCGGCGATACGGCCTTCGCCGTCCAGACGAACGACGTCCATGCCGCCCACGACCCGCGCGCCGTTGGCATCCCCGAGCGTCCAGGAGAATCGGACGAACTGCCCGTGGCCGTCGGCAGAGCCCTTCAAGTTGAATCCGTGGCCGGGGAAGCGGCCGCGCAGCGCCTCGATCATGTTGGCGACGCCTTCGCGGCCGTCCCCCGCCATCAGGGGATCGACGTAGCGTGGCTCCGTCGACCATCCCTCGGCGATCATCCGCCGCCGGCGGTCGGCGTCGTCTTCGTTCCACACCGCCAGGTACTCCTCGGCGATGGTCATGGGATCGGCGATCGTCTTGAGATAGGTCATGTCAGAACCTCCGCGTCAGGGGATGGCGGGAGGTTGAAGCTGGCCTGCGGGTCTGGCGATTACCTGTGAGGTAATGGTTCCGCGCCGCCCTTTGCCTAGAGTGATCTTATGACCATGAGTCTGGACGCGAGCGTGGGCGGGGTATTGCGCGACTGGCGCCGGCGGAGGCGGTTCAGCCAGCTCGACCTCGCGGGCGAGGCGCAGGTCTCCAGCCGCCATCTCAGTTTCGTCGAGAGCGGCCGCTCCTCGGCCAGCCGCGAGCTTCTCCTGCGCCTGGCGGAAGGCCTCGAGATGCCGCTGCGCGAGCGCAACCGGCTCCTGCTGGCCGGCGGATACGCGCCGATGCACCCAGAGCGCCCGTTGGACTCGCCGGACATGCAGGCGGCGCGGGCGGCGGTCGATGCTGTGCTGCGCGGCTGCGAGCCGTTTCCCGCGATCGCGGTCGACCGCCTCTGGACCCTGGTGGCCGCTAACGCCGCCGCGGGACAGCTGATCGCCGGCGCGTCGCCGTCTCTGCTGGAGCCGCCAGTGAATGTCTTGCGGCTAAGCCTTCATCCCGAGGGGCTCGCTGGACGGATCGAGAACCTCCCCCAGTGGCGCCGGCACCTCCTGCACCGGCTGAAGGCGCAGGCCGAGGCGAGCGGGGATCCCACGCTGCTCGAGCTTCACGCCGAGCTCTCGGCCCTGCCCGGACGGGGCGGCACGCCGCCGACACCCGCGGATGCGATCGCCACACCCCTACGAATGCGCGACGCCCACGGGCGGACGCTCAATCTCATCGGCACGACCACCGTGTTCGGCGCTGCAAACGAGGTGACGCTCTCGGAGCTGACCCTCGAGTGCTTCTATCCCGCCGACGAGGCGACGCGCGCGGCGCTCCTTGCGCCTCCTGCGCGTTCTCCTTCCTCAGGAGGGGACGGAGAAAGTGATTGACGAGGAAGCGCCCGCGACACAGGGACACCTTCCCCTGCCCAGTCGGTTAGCTTGAACCTCCCAGGGCGCGAAGCCACATTGCCTCGCGAAGGAAAGGCCGCCTGCTCGTCAGGGGGCTGATCACGGCGGCGGTCCGACACGGCGCACGGTCGGGCAGGGAGGTCGCCGAACACATGATCTATGCTGGCTTCGCGGATGCGACACCGCGGCCGGCAGGAGTACCCGTCTATGACATCGATCAACACGATACCTGTGCTGCCGCTGCGGGACATTGTCGTTTTCCCGCACATGGTGGTGCCGCTCTTCGTCGGCCGGGAGAAGTCCGTGCGCGCCCTCGAGGAAGTGATGAAGGGCGACAAGCAGATTCTGCTCGTCACCCAGAAGGACCGCGACCAGGACGACCCCACGCCCGGCGACATCTATGAAGTCGGCGTCCTGGCGTCCGTGCTGCAGTTGCTCAAGCTGCCCGATGGCACGGTCAAGGTGCTGGTGGAGGGCAAGTCCCGCGCGGCGGTGCTGCGCTTCACGGACCATGAAACCTACTACGAGGCGGACATTGCCGCGATCGAAGACCAGGGCGCCGAGGCTCACGAGGCCGAGGCGCTGAGCCGCGCGGTGATCGAGCAGTTCGACAACTACGTTAAGCTGAACAAGAAGATCCCGCCCGAGGCGCTCGCCGCCATCCCGCAGATCACCGATCCGGGCCGCCTGGCCGACACCATCGCCGCCCATCTGGCGGTGAAGATCGCCGACCGGCAGCAGCTGCTGGAGATCTTCAATGTCTCCAAGCGCCTGGAGAAGGTCTTCGCCCTCATGGAAGGCGAGATCAGCGTCCTGCAGGTCGAGAAGAAGATCCGCAGCCGCGTCAAGCGCCAGATGGAGAAGACGCAGCGCGAGTACTACCTGAACGAGCAGATGAAGGCGATCCAGCGCGAGCTGGGCGAGCAGGACGACTCGCGCGACGAGCTGATCGAGCTCGAAAAGCGCATCAAGAAGACCAAGCTGTCGAAGGAAGCCCGGACAAAGGCCGAAGGCGAGCTCAAGAAGCTGCGCAACATGAGCCCGATGTCGGCCGAATCGACGGTTGTGCGGAACTACCTCGACTGGCTGCTGTCGATCCCGTGGGGTAAGGCCAAGACCAAGGCCATCGACATCGCCGAGGCCGAGCGAATCCTCGACGAGGACCACTATGGCCTCGAGAAGGTGAAGGAGCGCATCCTCGAGTACCTGGCCGTGCAGGCCCGCACCGGCGCGCTGAAGGGACCGATCCTCTGCCTCGT
>JAFANN010000330.1 GCA_019232665.1 Caulobacteraceae bacterium
CCGACCTGACCGGGCCTCGGCGGGACGCCAAAGGTCAGCAAGGCCTTCGTCGTCATGCCCAAGTCTCACGACCCTGGTCCCGACCCGCTCGGGCGGCTAGACGAACGCCTCGCAGCGTTCGACGCCGACCGTCGCAAGCCGCGGACAGGGATGGGAATGGAGGCCGCAGACGGCTATCGCCTGCTCGGCCAGATGCTTGGCGGCGTGCTCGGGGGGGTCGGTCTGGGATGGCTCCTGGATCGTTTCGCCCACACCAGCCCCTTCGGCATCGTGGGCGGCCTGCTGATCGGAACGACGTTGGCGCTTGTCACGACGATCCGAACGGCCACCCGGATGAGCGACCGGGCCCAGAAGAGCAATCCTCCGGCGCCTTCGGCGCCTGAGGCGGACGACGAAGACTGACGTGACGAAGACCGGTAACGGACGCGGGAACCCGAGCTAAAGACGATGGCCGCTATCGATCCGATGGAGCAGTTCCTGATCCACAAGGTCGTGCCCGTGAACCCGATCGCGGTTCCGGTCATCGGCCAGTTGGACCTGTCCATCACCAATTCCGTGCTGTTCATGCTCATCGCCGCGGGCATTCTCGCGCTGTTCTTCTTCGTGGCGGCCAAGCGGCAGATCGTGCCGGGCCGGATGCAGGCCCTGGCTGAAATGACCTACGGCATGGTCGACGGGGTGTTGACCGGCGGAATCATCGGCGACCGCGGCCGGCCGTTCCTGCCGTTCATCCTCACCCTTTTCCTGTTCATCGCGACCCTGAACGTCCTGGGACTGGCCCCAGGCGGCTTCGCCGTCACCTCCCAGCTGGCGGTGACGACGGCCCTGGCGGTGATGACCTTCCTGATCGTGATCATCGTCGGCCTCGTGCGAAACGGCCTTGGGTTCTTCAAGCTGTTCATGCCTTCGGGGATGCCCTTGCCGATGGCGCTGGGCGTGATGCCCATCGAGATCATCTCCTTCCTGGTTCGTCCCCTCACCCTGGCAATGCGTCTCTTCGGCAACATGCTGGGCGGCCACGTGGTGACCTACATGTTCGCCAGCTTCGTCATCGGCCTGGGCGTGTTCGGCCTTACAGGCGCAGGCATCGCCCATCTGGGACTGGCCGGCTCCGCGGTCTCGTTCTTGATGATCGTGGCCCTCACCACCCTCGAGTTCGTCGTCGCGTTCCTGCAGGCCTTCGTCTTCGCGGCGCTCGCCTGCGTCTACCTCAACGAGGTCGTCAACCTCGGTCACGGGCACTGAGCCCCCAACCCTTCAGACCCTTCAACAAGGACCCATAGGAAAATGGATCAGACTGCTGCGAAGTACATCGGCGCTGGCCTGGCGATGACCGGCCTGATCGGCGCCGGCGCTGGCCTCGGCATCCTGTTCGGCGGCTATCTGCAAGCCGCGATGCGCAACCCCGCCGCCGCCGCCAGCGAGCGCGTGTGGCTCTTCCTGGGCATGGCGCTCGCCGAGTCCATGGGCATCTTCGGGCTCGTGATGGGCTTCGTCATCCTCTTCGTGAAGGTCTAAGGGACCCCTCGTCACCCCATGATCGATCCCGCGCACGCGCAGGCGGCCGCTCCCGGCGCTGAGGGGGCAGGCGGCCTTCCTCAGTTCGACATCTCCATGTGGCCCGGACAGATTGTCTGGGCCCTGGTGATCTTTGCGGTCCTGTACGTCCTGTTCGCGCGGGTGTTCGTGCCCAGGATCGCCGACACCATCGGCGACCGGGAGGACAAGATCGCCGGCGACATCGGCGACGCCCGCAGGCTGCGCGACGCCGCCAAGGCCGACATGGACGCCGCCGCGGCCGAGATGGCCCAGGCTCGCGCGAAGGCGCACAAGGTCGCCTCCGAGGCCGCCGCGGAGGCAAAAGCGCTTGCCGCGGCCCGTCAGGCCGAGGAGGAAGCCCGCCTCGCCCAGGTCCTCTCGTCGGCGGAGGCGAGGATCGCCGAAGCCCGCGCCGAGGCGATGGGACACGTGCGCGGCATCGCCGTGGACGCGGCCCAGGCCATGGTCGCCAGGCTCACCGGCGCCGAGGCCCGGCCGGACGAGGTCGAACGGGCCCTGGACGCGGCGCAGGCGTAAAGGAGGATCGGATCATGCCTTCGGTTCTGACCAATCCCCAGGACGCCCACTTCTGGGCCTTCATCGCGCTCCTGGTCCTGATCGCCATCCTCTGGCGGGCCAAGACGCCGGCCCTGCTGGGCAAGGCGCTCGACAGCACGGGCGACCGGGTCAAGGCCCAGCTCGCCGAGGCAGCCCGCCTGCGCCAGGAGGCGCAGGATCTGCTCGCCCAGATCCAGACCCAGCGCGTGGAGACCGAGCACGCGGCAGCCGAACTGATGGCGGCCGCCCAGGCCGACGCCGAACGGCTGCGCAAGGAGTCCGCGGCACGCCTGGAAGAGGACATCCGCCGGCGCGGCGTGCTCGCCGAGCGCAAGATCGCCCTGGCCGAAGCGCAGGCCGCAAATGAAGTGAAGGCCGCGGCGGCCGAGATGGCCGCCCAGGCCGCCGAAGCGGTGCTTGCGGCGCGCATCGCCGGAGCCTCCAACGACCCCCTGATCGATCAGGGCCTGTCGCAGCTTGGCGCGCGCTTCTCCTGAGCTTTTAGACCTTAAGCGTTCGTCTCCATCGCCGGGCAGGCGAAGCGACCGCCCAGAGCGCCGTTGCGCAGATAGACCACCACTTCCGACGGCTTGCCCGCACGGGCAAGCCGATGTGCGAGTCGGAGGGCGGCGTCCTCGGCCTTTGCGCCGCTGTTGAAGACCTGCGGGTTGTCGACCTCGGCCTGGCGAACTGCCCATCCATCGGCCAGGGGCTCGACGTAGATCGTACTGATCATCTCGGGTCGATCCTCCGACCCGCCCCCGTCAGCGGGTCCATAGCTTCATACTCTCTGTAGCCTGCCAGCACCCCGTAACCTTCGTGTGACGGGGTTCGAATTGATCGATGTCGCTCGTGAGACGCGCATGACGAGTCGATGGCAGACCCGGCGCGACTTCAGACGGACAAGGGACGGAGCCGGAAGAGCTGTGACGACCGAGGCAATAGAGACCCCCGTCGCGACGAAACCGCGTCCTCCCTCCCGGGCGCGCGAAGTGATCCATCGCCACTCAGGGGTGGTCAGGCTCACTCATTGGATCAACGTCCTGGTGGTCAGCCTGCTGCTGATGAGCGGGCTGCAGATCTTCAACGCCCACCCGATGCTCTACTGGGGCTCCTATGGCGCCAACTTCGACCATGCGTGGCTGGCGGCGCTCGCCCGCTCGACGCCCACGGGCCTGCACGGGGGTCTGCGCATCGGCGGTGTCGTTCTGGACACCAACGGGGTCATCGGCGTCTCGCCCGGCCCTGGCGGACAAACCCTCGTCAGGGGCTTTCCGACGTGGGCGACCCTGCCGAGCTGGCAGGACCTTGCGACCGGGCGGCGCTGGCACTTCTTCCTGGCCTGGATCCTGGTCCTCAACGGCCTGGTCTACCTCCTGGCGGGCGCCCTGAACGGTCACTTCCGGCGTGACCTCGCGCCGACGCGAAGGGAGCTGTCGCCCCGTAGCCTGCTGGCCAGCGTTGTCGACCACATCCGCCTGCGCCATCCGACCGGAGAGGCGGCGAAGCGTTACAACATCCTGCAGAAGCTGGCCTATGTCGGAGTGGTCTTCGTGCTTCTGCCCGGCATGGTCGTGACCGGCCTGGCGATGTCCCCGGGCGTCGACGCATTCGCCCCGTGGCTGACGACGGTGCTTGGCGGACGCGCGTCGGCGCGCTCCATCCACTTCATCTGCGCCAACCTCATTGTCCTGTTCGTCATCGTCCACGTGGTGGAGGTGTTCCTCGCGGGCGTCGTCAACGAGGTCGGCTCGATGATCACCGGGCGCTATGTCCTGCCCCGGGAGCATGGACAATGAGCCGCCTCATCCTTTCGCGCCGACGACTGATGAGCGCCGGAACCGTCGGCCTGGCCGGCCTGATGCTCGAGGGCTGCGACCGCCTCTCGCACGCGCCGCGTTTCCAGAACGCGATCGGCAGGACGGAGGACCTGACAAAGGCCTCCCAGCGCCTCCTCCTCACCGGGCAGCCCCTGGCGAAGGAGTTCTCTGCGACGCAGATTTCGCCTGTCTTCAAGCCCAACGGCAGCGTGATGCCGGATAGCGACGCCTACCAGGAGTTGATGGCCAACAACTTCGCCGACTGGCGCCTCGTGGTGGAAGGACTGGTGCGACGGCCGGTGCAGCTGTCGCTGGACCAGCTCAAGGCGATGCCCGCCCGGACCCAGATCACGCGGCACGACTGCGTCGAGGGCTGGAGCGCCGTCGGCCAATGGACCGGTGTTCAGCTGGCACGGGTCCTCAATCTGGTCTCCCCGCTGCCTCAGGCTCGCTACGTGGTGTTCCGCTGCGCCGACGACCTCGCCAACACGGGCGACGCCAGCGGCCTCTATTACGAGAGCATCGACTTTTTCGACGCCCTGCATCCCCAGACGATCCTCGCCTACGAGTTGAACGGAAAACCGCTTCCGGTCGCCAACGGCGCGCCGCTACGCCTGCGCGTGGAACGCCAGCTCGGCTACAAGCAGGCCAAGTACGTCATGCGGATCCAGCTCGTCGACCGGCTCGACCAGCTCGGCCGTGGGAAAGGCGGTTTCTGGGAAGACCGCGGCTACGCCTGGTACGCGGGGATTTGAGCGACGTCGCTTCAGCGCATCCCACCCAAAATTCGTCATGGCCCGGCCATGACGGAATTGGGGTTAGGCGGGGAGTGCAGTCCAAGGCACACTCACCCCCGCCCCAGCGCGTGTTCGATGTCGGCCACCTGGGCCTCTGGGCTCTTGGCGATATCCACTGTGATCACGGGCTCGTCCGGCTCCGGCTCCTCCAGCGCCTCGAACTGGCTGTCCAGCAGCGAGGGCGGCATGAAGTGGCCGTGGCGGTGGGCCAGCCGGTCGGCGATCAGCGACTTTGAGCCCTCCAGGAACACGAACGTCACCTGGGGTCGGTCGGCGCGGATCTGGTCACGGTAGACGCGCTTGAGCGCCGAGCAGGTGATCACAGCCGGCGCGCCTTTTTTCGCCTCGTCGTCGATCCAGCGGCCGATCGCATCGAGCCACGGCTTGCGGTCCTCGTCGTCGAGCGGATGGCCAGCCCTCATCTTGGCGACATTCGCGGCCGGGTGGAGGTCGTCGCCCTCCTCGAACGTCCACCCAAGGGCCTCGGCCAGCTCCTTCGCCACGGTCGTCTTGCCCGACCCCGAGACGCCCATGACGACGAGAACGGGCGGCGGCATCAGACCGTGACCGCTCGCGGCAGGATCAACTCGTGTATGGCGCGGGCAAAACCATCCTCGCTGTTGGAGGCGGTGACGGCGTGCGCCGCGGATTTCACCTGATCGGAAGCCTGGCCCATGGCGACGGAGAAGCCGGCGACCGCGAACATCGGCAGGTCATTGTCCATGTCGCCGATGACGGCCGTCGCTTCCAGCGGGACGCCGAGTCGGCGCGCCAGAGCCGTGACCGCGTATCCTTTGTCCGCCGCGGGGTGAGTAAAATCCAGGTAGTAGCTCTGCGAGCGGCATACGCTGGCGCGCCCCGCCAGGGCCGATGCAGCGCTCGCGTGGCAACGGTCGAGCACGGCTGGATCGTCGGAAACGCCGACGATCTTTCCCACCGGGCCGCGGGCGGCCTTGAGGTCGGCGACCTGGACAGGCTCGAACCCGACCGTACGGCGTTCGCGCCAGACCTCGTCGCCCCCGGGGTCGGTCAGAAGCCAGTCGTCGCCGGAGAAGACCCACGCGCCCGCGCCGGCCTTGGCGATGTGGTCGAGAGCTTCGGCCGTGGCGTCCTTCGGCAACGAATGAGCCTCCAGGGTCTCCCCACCTCGTTCGAAGATGCGGCCGCCATTAAAGGCGGCGCAGGGCTGGCGCACGTCGAGCGCCCGGATGAGCTCCATCATTCCGCGGGCGGGCCGGCTGGAGACGAGACAGAAGGGGATGCCCGCACGGGCGATCGCTTCGCCGGCCTCCAGGGCGGCGGGCGTGAGGGTCTTGTCCGGGGTGACGAGGGTACCGTCGACGTCGCTCACCAGGAGCCTGATTGGCGTCATTTGCCGACGGGGCGCCAGGCGCGGCCGCCGCCGTCAAGCAGGCGCTCCGCCCCGGCCGGACCATCCTCGCCTGCCGCGTAGGGCTCAACCTTTCCGCCGGCCTTCCACGCTTCGAGGAAGGGCATGACCACGGCCCAGCCGTTCTCCACGTCCTGCGCGCGGTTGAACAGCGTCGGATCTCCGATCAGCACGTCGTAGATCAGCGTCTCATACCCCGTGGCCGGTTTCGAGGGGAAAACGTCGGCGTAGCGGAAGGCCATGGCCACCTCCCGCAGCTCGACGTCCGGCCCCGGCTGCTTGGCGTGGAAGCAGAGGCTCAGGCCCTCGTCGGGCTGGATCTGCAGGACCAGGACGTTCGGCTTCGAGGCTCCCTCCGGAAGGTCCTGGAACAGGGTCCTGGGCGCGGCCTTGAACTGGATCGCGATCTCGGTGTCCCGCGCGCTCATCGACTTGCCGGTGCGCACGTAGAAGGGCACGCCCGCCCAGCGCCAGTTGTCGACCTCGAGTTCCAGGGCCACGAAGGTCTCGGTGTCGCTCTTCGGATCCACATTCGGCGAGTCACGGTACGCGGCCACGGCCTTCCCCTGGACGTTGCCCGCCGTGTACTGGCCGCGGACCGATCTTTCCGCCGCCTCTTCCGGCGAGTAGCGCCGGATCGCCTCGAGCACGCGCCCCTTCTCCGCGCGCACGGCTTCGGGATCGAACGAGTTGGGCGGCTCCATAGCCATCATGGCGAGCAGGGCCAGCAGGTGGTTGGGGGTCATGTCCCGCAGGGCGCCGGTCTTGTCGTAGAAGGCGCCGCGCTCCTCGACCCCGACCGTCTCGGCCGCCGTGATCTGCACCGAGTCGATGTGCATCCGGTTCCACAGCGGCTCGAACACGCCGTTGCCGAACCTCGTCACCATGATGTTGCGGACCGTCTCCTTCCCCAGGAAATGGTCGATCCGGTAGATCTGGGTCTCCGCCATGCAGGCGAGCAGGCGGCGGTTGAGCTCCTTGGCGGAGTCGAGGTCCTCGCCGAACGGCTTTTCGACCACCATCCGCCGGAAGCGTCCATCGTCCTCTTTGAGCAGCCCTGCCTTGCACAGGCGCTCGGCGACGACAGAGAAGAACCGCGGAGCGGTGGCGAGGTAGAAGAGCGCGTTCTCCGTCCCGGCCGCCTCGATCTTCTTGCCGAGTGCGGAATAGGCTGCGTCGTCCTCGAACTCGGCCTGATGATAGCTGATGCGGTCGGCGAGCCACGACCAGCAGCGCTCGTCGACCTCGCCCTTTCCCATCTCGCTGCCCTTCGACGACGCCTGCTCGCGCAGGAAGTCGCCCAGGTCTTTTCGGATGCTCACGTCGTCGCCTTCGTTATGGTCGACGCCCAGCACCTTGAATCCGTCCGCGAGCAGCCCGGCGGAGCAGAGATTGTAGAGGGCGGGCGCCAGCAGGCGTTTGGCGAGGTCGCCGCGGATTCCAAAGATGACCATGACGCAGGCCGGCGCGGGCGCGAGACGGCCCATCGGTCAGCCCTTCGTCGTCTGTTCGATGTGGCCTCCGAAGCCGAAGCGCATCGCCGAAAGCATCTTCTCGCCGAAGGTATTGCCCTCGCGCGAGCGGAAGCGTGCGAAGAGAGCGGCAGTCAGGACGTGCGCCGGCACGGCCTCTTCCACCGCAGCGTCAACCGTCCAGCGTCCTTCGCCGCTGTCGGCGACCTCGCCGCTGAACTTCTCCAGCACCGGATCGTTGGCGAGCGCTTGGGCCGTCAGGTCGAGAAGCCAGGAGGAGATCACGCTGCCCCGGCGCCAGACCTCGGCGACGTCGGTCAGGTTGATGTCGAACCGATCCGACTCCGCAAGCTCGTCGCCGCCCTTGCCCCGGAGGATGTCGAAACCCTCGGCGTAAGCCTGCATCAGCCCGTACTCGATCCCGTTGTGGACCATCTTCACGAAGTGGCCCGCGCCGACGGGTCCGGCGTGGATGTAGCCACTCTCGGCGCGGGTGTCGGCGCCGGCGGGACGCTTCGTGCGCGGGATGTCGCCCGGTCCGGGCGCGAGGGTCTTGAAGATCGGATCGAGCCGGTCGACGACCGCCTTTTCCCCCCCGATCATCATGCAGTAGCCGCGCTCC
>JAFANN010000214.1 GCA_019232665.1 Caulobacteraceae bacterium
CTCTGCTGCACCACGTGCACGAGCAGGAGGCCCTCGAGCGCCTCGCGCAGATACTCGCCAGTCGCGCGGACGCGCGGGAGACCGACGTCTCGAAGCGCGTGACGAGCATACCACTCGGGCCAGGACGTCTCTGTCCCCCGGGGCCAGCGGCCGGTCGGGCGTCCCACCCCCAGCAGGAGCAGGATCGGCGCGTGGCGGAAGTATTCAGCCACGCGCCGGGTCTCGAACCACCGGCTATGCCAGCGCCGCCTCTGGCCGACGAAGGTGACCGCTAGAATCGTCGCCAGCAGACCGAATTCCACGAGGGCGAAGATACACTTCTCGCGATGGGACGCGAACGGCAGGTAGGCGACGCCAGCGATCACGGCCAGCGCCGAGAACAGGAAGCTCAGCACCATCCCGCCCCGGTAGGCGTCGGACAGGCGCGAGGAGACCCCGTCCGCCCATGCGAAGCGCCGCAGCACCTCTGCGCGCACGCGCATGGCGAATTCGCCGTCCTGTCCCGGCAGCGCCTGGATCGCCGCGACCTGAAGAGCGGCGCTGCCGTAGGGGATATCGTCCGGGGACTCATAGACCTGGGTGAGGTTGCGCAGCCGCCCGGAGAAGGTCTTCGCGCCGAACAGCGCCTCGACGCGTCGGTAGGCGTGCCAGAAGCGGCTGCTGCGCGGGCGCCAGCGCTCGCCATGCAGAGCCTGCAGGCCTCTCGCCGCGCGGCCGTGCGGATCGGCGGCCTTGCCGGCGACGGGGTGCAGCGCCTCGGCGATGATCCGGGTCAGGGCGCCCTCGCCGTCGGGCTCGGTCCACGCGCCGGCCATGATCGCCGATAGGGACTCAGGCGCGGTGAGAATGCGCCAGCCGCTCGGATCGCGCGCGTCGATCCACACCACCGGCGCGCCCAGCTCCAGCGCCAGGGCGATGGTGTGTCCCGTGCCGCCGACGGCTGCGGATGAGGACCCGTCCCAGATCCCGACGACGAGATCCGAGTGCTCGATCATCACCTGGGTGGCGAGCGAGACCCGCTCGGACGCCTGGGCCGCATAGGCGTCCGCGGCGGCCGCATCGCCGCCCATCTTCCCCAGGAACAGCGGCTTGATCGCCTCGTCCTTGTCGGCCAATTCGAAGAGGCGCGCGCGCTGCTCGAGCGCGCGGATCCTCGCCGCGCGCGCCATCGTCGGTCGGCCGCACTCTCCCTCGCCGGTAAGCAGGAACCGCGCCTCCTCGAGCGACTGGGGAAGGGCGTTGATCGCGCAGTTGAGCGGTCGGCCGAACGGGAGGGGCGCGCTGAGCTCCCATCCGCGCTCCAGCGCAAGCGCCGCGGCGAGCTGGTCGGCGCCTTCGGCGAGCAGGGAGTGGAGTCGCGGCGGCGAGGCCGGACCAGGGCCAAGCAGCGCCGGGGCGGTCGCAAGGACGCTGTCGACCGCTGCGAACACCGCGCGCAAGGTCGCCTCGATGCCCTCCTGGTTGGCGACGAAGGCCGGGTTGCCATGCCGATGGCCGGTGACGCCAACCGACAGCCGCAGGCGCGGCGGGGCGGGCGCTTCGCGGCCGTCCGCCTCCAGACCCAGGCTCATCCGGCGTGAAGGTCCGCGCCTTCTCCCTGACGGACCACCGCCCCCAGGTTCTGGCGGAAGTCGAACTGCATCCAGAAGCCCTGGCCGACCTGCTGCCAGTCCGGAGAGATCCCCAGTTCGTCCAGGTAGGGGTGCGAGTCGTAAGAGATCACGCGCGCCTCGTAGGCGTCATGGGTGAGGCCAGAGGCGCTGTGGCCGGTCACCGTCGCGGTCGCCTCGACCACCTCCTGGTAGCAGGCGAGATTTGGGTTGGCGCAGTCGGGGAACTGCTTGAGGAAGGCCATGGTCATCTCCCCCGACCCGATGGCGGCCTGGATGCGTCCGGCTGCGGAGACAAGATCGCCGCTCAGCCGTTCAACCGCCTTGCGCCCCAGCTCCTCGAGACTGCCCAGGAGCCCCTCGCGCCGGACTGGCGTCGCGGGCCGCACCTCGAACATCGGCGCCCAGTGCGCCTGGCTCTCCGGACCGAAGACGTCGACGACCCAGCCGTCGGCCGAGAAGGTGCGGGCGGCCCCAGGATCCGGCCCCTTGGGACTGAAGTCGAAGCGGCCGAGCTGCTTGGGAAAGCCCCACACCTCGCGCCCCGTGCACAGCGCCGGGCCGCTGTCGACGAAGAGGTAGGCCGGGATCCAGCGCAGGGCGAGGCCGCCCTCCCCCTCGCGCTGGGCGAGGATCCAAATCGTAATGTCGATCTCGCTGGTCCAGCCTCGGACCGGATTCTGGTCGAGCAGGTAGAGCTTCTGGATCTCGGCAATGCCGAGGAAGACGCGATCTCCCAGGGCCCGGTACTTCACCCCCTTGGGCGCCAGGAACGTCTTGTCGAGCCACGCCTGCAGCTTCGCTCCGTCGGCTGCGAGGCAGAAGTTGTGCATGGTGACGCCGTCCAGCTGGACCGTCCCCAGGCCATCGTAAAGGTTGCCGTCTTGTACGTAGGCGGGCAGTTCGCTCACGACCTCTCCCTCGTTCTGACGTCTGTCGCTCAGGTCGGCAGTTCGGGCAGCTTGCCCAGGACGGCCATGGCGCAGCGGTAGCCGCTCCGCGCCGCACTCTCGGCGCACCCGGAATTGATGCCGTTGCGTGTCCAGTCCCCGGCGAGGAACAGGTTCTCCAGGCCCGACTGATGGGCGTCCATTCGGGTGTAGACGCTGTCCTTGGGAGACTGGACGTAGAGGTCGGAGGGCGCGCAGTTGGCGCGGATATACTGGCGCGTCAGCACATCGCCGGGCGCGCCGGGATCGGGGTCGTAGATCAGGTCCGGATCGAGGTTGTACGGACTGGTCGGCGACACCGCCCGCGGCCAGTAGAAGTCCGAGTTCGTCTCCAGCCAGCTCACCGCCAGGTCGTAGGCCTTGATGTTGGCCGGCGGGCCGTTCTGCGGTCCCTGGATCTGGCCGCAGAAGTAGATGATCGATCGCGGGACTTCCGCCCCGCTCCAGGTCTCCCGCGAGAGCAGGTGGGACATGTCGGACCAGGAACTGTAGGGCTGGTCCGCGCCGGTGAGGGTTCGCCCGGCGGACACCGCGCCCAGGTCGTCCATGTCCCGCCGCATCCACAGCTGCATCGCGCAGGTGCGCGTGAGGGTGATGGCGTCGAACATCGGCCCCCAGTTCGACCTCGGCAGGCGCTCCGGGAAGCTGGCGCAGACCTGCTTCAGGCCGCCGACAGAGATGCCGATGATGGCCTTGTCGAAATCGACCCCTGCCTCCAGCCGGCAGGCCCGACCACCGCCGCCCGGTTCCTCGTTGTGCTCCGCCTCCGTGTCCCGCCCGGACGAGCGGTGGAGCTCGCCGTCGCGGATCTGGTCCCAGAGGGGTTCGGCCGGCCAGCCCTCCAGCGGGACATCCTTCGGCCAGCCTGGGATCGGCACGCCAATCAGGGGATAGTAACCCTTCTCCGGTTCCTTCAACTCGACCTGGCGCACGTAGTCGATCGAGGCGAGGCGGTCCGTCGTCGGATCGATGCTAAGGTCCGTGATCCGCGCGAAGAACTCGAACTTCACGCCGCGCTTCTTCAGGGCCAGGTAGACGGGCGCGATCACCACGTCGCCCATCGCGCCGCGCATCTTCCAGAAGAAGTGGCCGCTGTAGGAGATGAGCAGGAACCCCGAGCGCAGGGCCGTGCCCGCTGCGAAGCTGCGGATTTTCGTGTTTCCGCCGTCGCCGTAGCCGAACACATAGTCGTAGAGGCTGGAGATCGGCGTCCAGTCGATGAGGTTGCGGGCGCGCACCGCCGGATCGCCCCACTTCGGGCTCTGAGTCTTCGCGACCTCGACCGCATTCATGTACAGCCAGTCGCTCCACTCGTAGCGGTCTATGGCGTCATAGCCCTTGTGGATCAGGTTCTCCTTGGCGATGCCGTGCAGCACCGCCTGCGTCAGAAAGCCGAAATACAGGAACCGCTCGAGCGAGAGCCGCGTCTCCGGATCGAGGCTGGAGCTGTCGAAGGACAGCATCTCCGCTTCGACATGAGTGATGATCTCGTGGAGGATGAAATCCTCGATACAAGCCTTCAGCTCCTCCTCGGATTTCTTGACGAAATCGACGAGGCTAGTGAACACGCCGTCGACGACGCCGGCGAAGCCGCCGTCGTCGAACTTCGGAGCCTGGGTCGCGGGAACCGGAGGGCGCGTGCGAGTCGGCGCGCCGTGAAGGAACAGCGCCACGAGACGCTGGACCATCACGATCATCGGAGGCGTATCGAGGGTCGTCCCGGGCATCCGCGCATTGGGCGGGAAATCCAGCAGCCACTGTCGCGCCGTGGGCAGAGGCTGGTCCGGATCGACGATGGCGATTGTGTCTTGCGGGGTGAAGGCGTCCCACACGGTCTTGTTGGGATGGTTGTCGGGCCGCTCGAGGGCCTCGTAGGCCCGATTGAGCATGTGGAAGGCCTGGTCGTAGAAGCCCGCGAAGATGTGCAGGCCGTGCTCGTAGATGCGATGCCCGTAGCCGGGACGCATGTCGTGGCCGCTGGCGCACTTGCCGCCCAAGCGCCAGCCCTGCTGATAGACGGTGATCTCGTACCGGTCCTCCCAGCCCGGTTCCTCGGTCAGGTAGAAGGCCGCCGTCAGCGCCCCCACGCCGCCGCCAAGCACCGCGATCTTCTGCTTGCCCCCCGGCATCCGTCCCCCCGACTGCGCGACGCCCGGCGTGCGCCCGGTCGCATTCCCGCGGGGGATAGCGTCACGATTGGCGCACAGGCGCAAGGTCCCGGCGCGACCCAGTCCCCGGCCGACCTTGTGCGGTCCCGCCCTGACCCTTATGGCGGCATGGGGAGGCGGCCATGCCCGACATCTTCCTGTCGTACAACCGAGAGGACCAGGCGGTCGCGCGCCGGTTCGCCGACGCCTTCGCCGCGGAAGGTCTCGACGTCTGGTGGGACGTCACCCTGCGCTCGGGCGAGGCCTATGACGAGGTTACCGAGACCGCCCTTCGCACCGCAAAGGCGGTGGTCGTGCTGTGGTCGCCAAGGTCAGTGGTCTCGCGGTGGGTGCGCTCCGAGGCGACCCTGGCCGACCGCAACCACACGCTGGCGCCGGTGATGATCGAGGCGTGCGAACGGCCGATCATGTTCGAGCTGACCCAGACCGCCGACCTCTGTCACTGGCGTGGAGAGCGGGGCGATCCCGAGTGGCTCACCTTCCTCGAAGAAGTCCGCTGCCTGGTCGGACGCGAAGCGCCTGCGGCCCTCGTTCAGCGTCCGCCGCCAAAAGGGCGCCGCGGCGGCGCGCCTTCGCTGGCCGTACTGCCGTTCACCAACCGCTCGGGCCTGTCGGAAGACGAGGTGTTCGCCTTCGGCATGGCCGAGGACATCATCGAGGCGATCTCGCGCGGGGTGGAGCTGCGGGTGATCTCGGGCTCGGCGAGCGCGCGGTTCCTATCGGGGGGTATCGTCGACCTGCAAGGCATGGCGGCGCACCTGGGCGTCCGCTACGTCCTCGAAGGCAACGTCCGACGCTCCGGCGACGTGCTGCGCGTGACGACGCAACTGGTCGAGGCGGACAACGGCGCCGTTCTGTGGACGCAGCGCTTCGACCGGCCGCTGGCCCAGCTCGCCGCCCTGCAGGAGGAGCTGGTGCTGGAAGTCGCAGGGCGCCTGCGCGCCCAGTTCCACCGGGCGGAGATCGAGCGGGCCCTGAAGAAGCCGGGCGATCTCACGGCGTGGGAGTGCGTCATGCGGTCCCTCGCCGCCTATCGGCGCCTGTCGCCCGAGGCGCTGATGCTTGGGCTGCAGGAGGCGACGCGGGCGGTGGAGATCGCCCCCGACTACGGCCTCGCCGTCGCCGTCGTCGCCGAGGCCAAAGGGCTGGTCTACTACATGCTCTCGCCCGACAATCCGGAAGAAGCCGAGCGGATCCGCGAGCAGGCCGAGCGGGCCATCGAGCTGGAGCCCGACAATTCGATCGTGCTGTCCACGGCCTCGGGCGCGCTGCACTGCGTCGGCTTCCTGGACGAGGCGCTGGAGGCGGGGCGTCGCGCCATCCAGCTCAATCCCGACAACGAGTTCGGCTATTTCGCCTGCGGCACGGCCTGCGCGCGGCTGGACCGCACTGACGAGGCGATCGCCTATTTCGACAAAGAGGAGACGATCGCGCCCGGCCATCCGCTGATCTGGATGTCGATGCTCTGGCGCGCCATCGCCCATATCCGCGCCGGCCGATGGGACGCCGCGCTTTCGGTCTACGACGACATCCTCGAGTTCGCCCCGGACAACGCCACGCCCCAGATGTCCCGCGCCATCTGCTGCGCTCGCCTGGGCCGCATGGACGAGGCCCGCGCCGCCTTCGCGCTCTCGCGCAAGCTGGAACCCGCCACCCCCCTCCCCCTCTGGGAGCTCCGTCACGGCCGCGCCTACATCGGCAGCCCCCGCGGCGCGGAGTTCATCTCCCTGATGCGCGAACTGTGGGCCGAGGCGGAGGTGACTGCGTGAGGGATCAATTTATTCAATAGATTTAGGACCGCGGTTTACTAGATATGTTCCCGATGAATGCAATAAATACATGAAAGCAAGGTTCGTGATTGCTATCATACCCCACTTTATCATTCCGGGAATGCCAACTCTGGTTCCCCCAACGCCCCCTAGGCCATAGGGAAAGGCAGCGCTGACCGCAGAGATGATCGCGGCCAGAATGAGCGACATCGAAGTAAGAAAACGCGCTCTATCTACCCGTTCATCGACCGTCCTGGGTCGACCACCCGTATTTCGGACAAAAGGAGTGTCCGTCACGAGGCAGACGCCGAAATCAAGCGCAAGCGCTAGAGCTAATTCTACGAACCAGGCAAGTTGTATGGCCCAGGAACCCGGCGCGTTCGTTAGGGTGAAAGTTTGTAGGCCTTTTAAGAAGACGGCCCGAGAAAGAAACCGTGCTTCGGCCATCGCGGCGGGTACGTGAGAGCACAGAATAAGCAATATAGGCGGCAAAATAAGCAAGACACCAACGCCATAATAGCCGACCGTGCCCATAACGATCTGCCGGGGCGACAAATTCATAGGTAGGGTGCGCCCGACCATCAAAGCGCTCCATACCAAGCCGAGACAGTATATGAAGCTCGCACCCACCAAGGCAGGCCATGTTGGATGGCCAAGTTGCGTCACAAGAAATATGCTCCACCAAGCGAGTCGACGCCAATTCCACGCGTATTTAAGAGGCCACCCCAAAATTCTACCCCCGAGCCCTTTTTCTTGTCAGTGGTCCTCGGGTCCCTGACCCAAACTGAGTTTGTAGCACGACGGAACTAAGTGAAAATCGATCCGGGAGAGGCGCCGCCTATTGGCCCCGAAAAGAGAATGGCGGCGGGACGCCGACCGCACGAGGCATAGTTGGAGCGCCTCCCTTCTCGACCCGCTTGCGTGCCGCAGGGGATGGCTCCTAAGTCGCCCCTAAACACCCCCCGGAGCCAACCCATGTCGGACTTCAAGATGCTGATCGGCGGTCGCCTCGTGGAGGGCGACCAGACGATGGACGTGATCAATCCGGCGACGGAGCAGGTCGTGTCGGCCTGTCCGCGGGCGTCGAAGGCGCAGCTCGATGCGGCGGTGGCGGCGGCGAAGGACGCGTTTCCGGCCTGGAGTCGCACGCCGATCTCCGAGCGCAAGGCGGTGCTGGGCAAGATCGCCGACGTCATCCAGGCCAACGCGGCCGAGCTGGCCCGTCTGCTGACCCAGGAGCAGGGCAAGCCGATCGGCGATGCGACCATGGAGGTCTACGGCGCGGCGGCCTTCTTCCGCTACTTCACCAGCCTCGATCTGCCGGTGAAGGTGATCGAGGACTCTCCGGCCAAGCGGGTCGAGGCGCGCCGCAAGCCGCTGGGCGTCGTCGCGGCCATCGTGCCGTGGAACTTCCCGCTGATCCTGATGGCCTTCAAGGTCCCCGCCGCCCTGCTG
>JAFANN010000374.1 GCA_019232665.1 Caulobacteraceae bacterium
TCGCGGACGGACCTCGCCGGTCCTACTCCTGCGTCGCGTAGGCCTTGACCAGGCCGTAGAGGAAGTCGCGGCCGTTCATCAGCGAAGTGATGCGGATGCGCTCGTTGAGGCCGTGGACGCCGTTGCCGTCCGGATCGCCGAACATGCCCGTCACGCCATACGTCGGGATGCCGACGGGCGTCAGGAAGGCGCCGTCCGTGGCGCCGGCGGTCAGGACCGGGATCACCGGCACGCCCGGCCAGATCTTAGCCGCCTCGGCCTTGATCGGATCCATGATCTGAGGCGTCAGCGGCGGAGGGACCTTGGCGATTGGGCTGCGCGCCGACGCCATGGTGATGGTGATCTTCGGGTCCTGGACCAGCTGCACCAGGGTCTCGCGTACCTGTTCAGGGGTCGTACCCGGGAAAATCCGGCAGTTGACGTTCGCCTCGGCCCGCTGCGGCAGGGCGTTGGTCGCATGTCCCGCCTTCATCATCGTCGCCACGCAGGTCGTGTGCAGCATGCCGTTGTAGCCGGGATCGTTCTCGATGATCTGCGCGTCGTCCTGATCCTTGGGATCGTTGGCCAGGGCGATCATCGCCGCGCCCATCTCCCCGCCGACCAGCGGCCCGGTCTGGGCCAGATACTCCTTCGAGGCGTCGGTGAATTCGAGCGGGAAGCTGTAGCGGCCGATCTTCAGCAGGCCGAGCGCCACATGGTAGATCGCATTGTCGCGCGAGGGGCGCGAGGAGTGGCCGCCCGGGTTGGTGGTTACGAGTGTGTAGTCCTGCGGGAATTTCTCCCCGTCCTCGACATTGAGCGCGATCGGCTTGCCGTTCGCGTCCAGACGCCCGCCCGCGCCTTCGTTGAGCGCGAAGGCGGCGTCGATCAGCTGGCGCTCGTGATTGGCCAGGTACTGGGCGCCGTTGAAGGCCCCCGAGGTCTCTTCCCCGCAGGTGAGGGCCATCTTGATGTCGCGCCGAGGGTGGAAGCCCTCCTGCTTGAGGCGCATGAGGGTGTCCACCCACACCGCCGCCTGAGCCTTGTCGTCGCTCGTCCCGCGTCCGTAGTAGTAGCCATTCTCCTCGACCATAGTGAAAGGATCGCGGGTCCAGTCCTCGCGGTGGGCCTCGACCACATCCAGGTGCGCGAGCAGCAGGATCGCCTTGGCCTTAGGGTCCGTTCCGTGCAGCACATCCACCAGGCCGCCCTCCTTCGGGTGGTCCGGAGCGGCGAAGGGATGCAGGTCTGCTTGCGGAAAGCCCGCAGCCTTGAGGTGCGCCGCCATCCGGTCTGCCGCCACAGTGCAGCTGCCGGCGGAAAGAGTCGTGTTGGTCTCGACCAGCTCCTTGTAGAGCGCGCGGAAGGCGACCTGGTCCGGGCGAAGCGTGGGCGTGGGAGCTGTCGGGGCTGGCGTTGTGGCTGAGCTCGTCTTGGGGGCCGAAGTCGGGGCGGACTGCGCAGCGGCGAAGCCGGGCGAGAGGGTGAGCGCCAGTGCGCCGAGGCCGATAACAGAACGCATGAGGCTTCCCCCGATCAGAATCGCCTCGGTTCTAGCGCCGCCTCCCACAACCTCCAACGAAATCAGGACTTCATGACCCGCGGCTTTCGCCAGCGGCGCACAGCTTTGCCGAGTCGCAAACGCGGCGCAAAGTAGGCGTCAGATACCTCCGATGATCTGATCTAATCAACGGAGGTCACATGATCGCCAGAGCCTTTGTCGCGCTGATCGCGACCGCCGCTCTCGCGGCCCCCGCCGCCGCGCAGAACGAGCCCTCGACTGCGCCCAGCACCCACCGGCCGGGTGGTCCCGAAGGCATGGCCGGCCGCTTCCACGAGCACGAGGCCCGCCGGCTCAAGGCGCTGCACGATGTGCTGGAGATCCGTCCGGACCAGGAACCGGCGTTCCAGGCGTTCGCCGCCGCCCTGCAGGCGCAACCCTCCGAGCGAGAGCCGGAGGCGGCGCCTCCGGAGCAGGACATGAGCGCCCTCACCACGCCTGAGCGGCTCGACCGTGTGGCCAAGCAGATGCGGGAGCGCGAGGCACGCCGGCGCGCGCGCTTCGAGCGCTTTTCCGGCGCCGTCAAAACCCTGTACGTGGCGCTGAGCCCTGAACAGAAGCGCGCCTTCGACGCCCTGCCCGACCTGATGGGCCTCGCCGGGCATATGGGCGGCGGCCCCATGACGGCAGGCGGCATGGACCGCCATTTCGGCGACCACCGAATGGGCCCGCCCTCACCGCCTGGCGCATAGAGCGTCGAGTTTCAGTCTACGGATGTATCCGTAATCGGCGTAAGGACCTTCCCCATGCGGACGAGCGGGACTGGGCCGAGGTCAGTCTCGGAGACGACCGGCTCGATCTCGACATAGCCGCAGGCGCGATAGAGCGGCAGGCCAGCGAGCGTCGCCATGAGCTCGACACGCGAAAACCCCGCGGCGGCTGCGGCCGACTCGCAGAGATCGAGGATGCGGCGGCCGACCCCGCGGCGGGTGAAGTCCGGATGGGTGTACATCGCCCGCACACGCGCGGCGTCGCGCGCGGGGTCGAGAAGGGCGGCGTTGCGCAAAGCGGTGGAGTGGTCGCCGCCATAAAGCGTGGCGCGCCGGCTCCAGCCTCCGCAGCCGGCGATCCGGCCGTTGGCCTCGAGCAGGAAATAGGTCCGATCCGCCACGAGCTGGGTGTCCAGGCCCATGACGAGCCGACTGGCCGCGATCTGCGTCTCGTCCAGGAAGCCGCGCTGCAGCTGCGCGATCGCCAGGTCCATCACCTGCCGCAGGGCCGGAAGGTCGTATTCCGTCGCGAGGCGGTGGGTGAAGTCGGTCTCGGCCGGGGTCTGCACGTTCATCGGCCAGCTCGGGCGCCTTGTCCCCGCCAGCCCTCCAGGGCTGGCCCAAGGGCGTCGCGAAGGGGGCCGAGCCAGGGTTCATAGTTGCGCCACTGCTCGAGGGCGTCGCGGAAGACCGGCCGCCGGACTTGTTCCGAGCTGACCGTGCGCACGGCCCGCTCGGTCTCCCAGAAGCGCAGGCAGGCCTCCTCGAAAGAGAGACCGCAATAGTCTAGCAGACGGCGGATCTCGCTTTCGGTGTCGGCGACCAGGTCCTCGTAGATCACGCGATGCACGAAACCAGGGGCGGCTTCGTCGACGGCGTCCATCAACGCGACGTAGTCGCGATAGTAAGCGCCGATGTCGGCGAGGTCGTAGGAGAAGATCTGGCCCTGGTTGAAATGTTGTTTGAACACGGAGAATCCCGCCGCCATCGGGTGACGCCGGACATCGATCACCCGCGCTGCGGGCAGAGCCGCGCGGATCAACGCCAGATGGCGGAAGTTGTTGGGCATCTTGTCGACGAACCGCGGCGCGTCGGTCTTGCGCCAGATTGCGGCGCGCTCGAGATAGGTCTTCCCGAGAGCGGCAAGATCGGACGGCGCGAGCTGGCCCAGGAGGGCCGGGTAGGCCTCGACGGCGCCTCCGCCCTGGTTGCGGATGAGCGACTCGGCGAGGGCCCCGATCTCCGGCAACTCCATCACGCCTTCCACGTGCGAGTGACTGGCGAGGATCTGTTCGACGAGCGTGGAGCCGGCGCGCGGCAGGCCCACGACGAAGATCGGATCCACGCGCGGATCGCCGCCGCTCAGCGGCGCGCGACCGGCGGGCGAGGCGAACCAGGCGATCGAGCGGCGGGCGAGGTCGGCCTCCAGGCGCGGATCGTAGGGCTCAAGGCGGCGACGGGCCTGCGCGCCCTGCGCATAGTGGCTGAAGGACGCCTCGAACGCCTTGCGGTCCTCCAGCGCCTTGCCCAGGGCGTAGTGCAGGTGCAGCCGGTCGTCCTCTCCGAGGCCACTCCGGCGCAGTTGTTCCTGAAGCGCCTTGACGTCGTCGTCCGTCAACGGAGCAACCTTCAGGTTGGCGATCGACCACCAGGCCTCGCCCAGCTCTGGCGCCAGGCCGACCGCCCGCCTGTAGGCGTCCAGAGCCTCGGCCTGCCGGCCGACAGTGCGCAAGGAATGGCCGTGATTGAGCCAGACTCTCGGCTGGAGAGGGTAGAGCGCCGTGAGCTCGGCGTTGATCGCAATCGCCGCGTCGAAGTCGCCCTGGAGGGCAAGGATCGCCGCCAGCAGGTTCTGGTAAGGCGCGAAGGCGCCGTCCCGGGCGACGAGCGCGCGCGCATGGGGAAGGGCTTCCGCCGGCTTCTGCTGGTTGTAGAGGGCGGCGGCCAGGCCAAACCGGGCGGCCGGATCGTCCGGCAACGCCGCAAGCCGCTGCTCGAAGGCCGCGGCGGCTGCGGCGAAGCGCCGTTGGCGCAAGAGCGTGTCGCCCAGCAGGCGCCACGCCTCCGCATCGGCGGGCCGGACGGCGAGGCGCTGCTGCAGAAGGGCCTCGGCGCTGGCAAGCTGGCCTTGGAAAATCGCATTCGCCGCGGCGCGCAAGGCCGGATCGCTGACGCTCGCTCGCTCATGCTCTGCGAAAGCGCGCTCCGCCCCGGCGACGTCGCCGGCCGAGAACAGGAGGTCGCCGAGGGCGCGCCAGGCGTCAGCCAGATCCGGGCGTGCGGTGAGCGCGCGGCGCAGGGCGCGGGTCGCACCATCGCGATCGCCGCGCGCGGCCAAGGCGACACCGAGCTCGTACTGGGTAAGCGCGGCGGCCGGAAAGGCTTTGGCCAAAGGGCGCAGAATGGCCAGGGCCGACTGGATGTCGCCCAGTCGTCGATGGGCGGATGCGAGGATCAGCTTTGCGCGCGGATCACTGGGCGCGCGAGCGAGGATAGCCTTTGCCTGATTGAGGGCCGAGCGCGGGTCGCGGCCAAGAATGTCGGAGGCGCGCGAGACGGCTTCATTGAGCGACAGGGGAGGCGCGGTCGGCATCTTCCAACTTATCTAGCGACGTCTCCGCGCCAGCAAGTGTCGCCCGGCCGATCCCACAAGGTTCAATCGGGCGTCGCGTGTGACCGGCCGTCCGGACGCCACACCGTCAGCCCGCTGGACTGAGGTGCGGCGCCGGAACAGTCGGCTCGTCAGAAGCTGATGACGACGCGACCGTAGTAGTAGCCGCCGTTGGGATTGTAAGCGGATGTTTCGGGAACATTGAATACGTTCCCGCCCTGGATAGGGTTGCCGTTCGCGAGGTTCGGATAGGGCGGCGGCTTGGTGTTGAAGAGGTTATTCGCCCCGACATCGAGCTTTACCCACTTGTTGATGCGATAGCCGAGATCGAGGTCGACCAGGAATTCCCCAGGCGTCTCGATGAATACCGGGTTGCCCGTTGGGGTGAACTGACCGGAATTACCCCACCACGTGCCGCGCAGGTTCACCGACCATTGGTTCAGTGACCAATAAGCCTGGAGGATCACCTTGTTGCGAGGCGTGCCGGTGGTGAGCGCACTGGCGGCGTTGAGCGACTGTTGTGAGGTATTGAGGGGAGCCGAGAAGACGACCGCCGGCAGCGGCTGCAGTTCGGTGATGTGGGTCTTGTTCCAGTTGTAGCCCAAAGACCAATCGACGTGACCGTAGTCGCCGAAGTCGCTGGCGTAGTTGGCCGTGACCTCGAGGCCGTTGGTCACGGTATTGGCGCTGTTGGTGAACAACTCGATACCCGCATAGCTGATACCGGGTTCCAGCGTCACGCCGCGGAAGGTGATGGCGTTGACGACGCCCTGCGAGACGAGTGGGGGCAGGGTGTTGCCGGGGCCAGGCGAGCAGCAATAGCCGTAGATCTCGCCCGTATCGAGGATACGGTCACGAATAATGATGTGATACGCATCGACGGTAATCTGCATCCGATCGATCGGGTGCATCACGAAGCCGACACTGTAGTTGTGCGAAAGCTCCGGCCCGAGATTATTGAATCCCGCCAGCTTTGCGGCCGCCGAGTTCGGCGGCAGCTGAACGAAGGCGAAGCTGGGCGCAACGTTCGTGCCCGAATAGTATTCTTCGGCGAGAGTTGGAGCGCGGAAGCCCGAGCTTATCGTCGTGCGCACGGCGAACTGCGGGTTGAAATCGTATCTCAACGTCGCCTTGCCGACCTCGGTGCTGCCGAAATCGGTGTAGTGTTCGAACCGCCCGGCCAAGTCGATGTGCAGGTTCTTGATCGGATCGGTAGCGAAGTCGACATAGACGGCCGTGTTTCCACGTGAGAAATCGCCTTCGTCGAGCGGTGTATAGCCGATGAAGGACTGCGCGCCGGCGCCGAAGTAGGACGCGGGCTCGCCTCGCCGAATACCGTAGGTCTCACGCCGCTCCTCCACCCCGAAGGCGACGTTCAATGGCGCCGCCAATCCGATCGGGAAGCTTCGGTTGACGTCGAAGTTCGTGGTCCACTCTGTCCCATGATACTGGCCGTCATAGAAACGCGTCTGCGGCGCCACGGGCGTCGGCGACTGCGCCTGCAGAAGCGGGAACAATTCCGCGTTGCCTGAGCCGACGACATAGACGTCGGTCCGGTTGCCGCCCCAGGTGGTCGACAGATCCCAGTGCCAACCTTCGAACTCCCCGCGGAAGCCGCCGGTGATCGAATAGTCGGTCTCGTCGAATTTCTCTCGCGGATCGAATCCGTGGGGGAACGGCATGACATTGTAGCTCTGGCCAAAAACGCCGCCGTTCACCCCGGTCACGCATGAGGTGAACGGCGCGACCGGAACGAAGTTCGAGGTGCATCCCGTCACCCGGTTAGGCGGGCGGACGTTCTCGAAGTGCTGCGACTCCATGTAACCGAAGGTATCGAACGAATAGAATTCGATGTTATCGGTGATCTTGTAGGCGCCATTCACCAGTGCGTTGTAGATATTGTACTGGGGATCGCCGTTCAGACGGTTGATATACGGGAAAGTCGGATTGGTGAAGATACCGACATCATCCGGGTTAATGCCGGACTTTGCGGTTCCGTTTGGAGTGGTGAATCTTCTGTCGCCGATGCCGGTTGTGGTCCAGTCGTGGTACCGCTCTTCCAGAGTGACGTTGATGAAGCCTTTGTCGTTCAGATTGAATCCCTTGTTCAGGGACATCTGGCCTGTCGCGCCCTGGCCATCGACGTTGCCATTGTAATAACGGCCGCCGGTGAGGTCGAGCATGCCGCCGCCGGGGTTCGACTTGAGGATGATATTGACGACCCCGCCGATGGCGTCGGAGCCATATTGGGCGGCCGCGCCGTCGGTGAGCACTTCGACGTGGTCGATTGCGTCGACCGGAATCCACGAAAGGTCGGTCGTCGCCGAACCGGTGTAGGGACTGCCCGGATCCACCGCGAGGTTCGACGTCGGGTGACGACGTTTGCCATTGATCAGGACGAGGGTGTCGTTGGGGCTCAGTCCGCGCAGTGCGGCGAGGATCTGAACCGCCGCCGAGTCTGCGTCCTGCGTCGTGAGGTTGAGCGACGGCACCGACGCAAGCAGCGCATTGGATAGATCAGGGGCGCCGGTTTTCAGAAGTTGCTGGTGGCCGACAAGCTGGATCGGCGCCGGGCTGTCGGCGGCCTTGATGCCAGTCTCGCGAGTGCCGGTGACGATGACTTCTTCGACTTCGCTAGCGCCTCCGGCCGTCGGCGCTGCGGGAGCCGGAGCCGCTGCGGCCGCTTCTGCGTGGAGGGAGGTGGCCGAGGCCAAAAGCGCAAGCAGGCTTGCGCCCGCCATCAGGTTTTTCATCTGCAAGAACCCCTATTGCAAATTTATCCGAGTTACCTCGCCACGAGACTCAAGTTACTCTTCGGGGACTGGAGTGATTATTCCTAATTCCCCATTTTTTGGTTAACTATGCGGCTTCACCGCTTCCGCCTCGATTTCGACGAGGGAGCCAGGTGAAGCGAGCCCACTGATCTGCACAGTCGTGCGCGACGGCTTGTTCGGCTGATCTTTCGTGCCGAAGAACTGGGTGTAGCCGGCCATCATCCCGGCGAAGTCCATCTTCCCTTCCTTCGAGGGATCGCCGACCAGGTAGACGCGCAGCATCACGACGTCTCCGGCCCCGAAGCCCTGGGCTTTCAGGCCGGCGAGAAGCTTGGTGAGCGAGTCGATGGTCTGGGCCTTGGTGTCTCCGGCCTTCGCCGAGCCCGGCGTTCCACTGGCGAAGGCGATGTCGACGCCGCCGACATCATGCACCACCACCACGCTCGAGATGGGAAAGTCCGCAGGTCCGGTGCGCGTGATCTGAGGCGCGGCGACAGCAGTCGCCAAAGGGGCCACCGCGAGCCCGATTGCGCACGCGAATAGTCCAAGCAATTTCATCGTTAACCCCCACGCTTCGCCGACCTCCGGTCGACGCCGTCCGTTTCATTTTTTTGGTCGGCGTTTATGTGTAATTTCTGCCGACCGGATATTCCGGAAACTTAAGGCTGACCCTTGTTCTCGCACCCTGTCAAGTCGTCTTGGACAGGATCAATCGAGTTCCCTTTACGTAACCACGGCGAGCCCGCGTAACAGCATAAAAACTCTCGCTTTCTCCACCTCGAACTCCCTGCTGCGCGGCGCGATTCCTCGCCCCGTCATGTGCATGTCCGCCGCTCAACAAGGCACGCCCGTTAACTTCTCTCCATCGACCAAGCCCGATCGCGTTGTCAGATGCGTGGTTTGAATAAAAAACAGTCAGGCGCGATTGCAGTTAGGGCGCCGCGCAGGCGTTTCCGTGCTCCGGCGGCTCGGTTAAAGGAGCGGATGGCTCTTCCGACCCGCGCCGACCTGGCCCGCCTCGACGCAGACGACCCCCTCGCGGCCGCTCGTACCCGCTTCCGGCTGCCTTCAGGGGTGATCTATCTCGACGGCAATTCCCTCGGAGCCTTGCCGGCCGCTACGCCCGCCCGCGTGGCCGAGGTGGTCGAGACGGAGTGGGGGCGAGACTTGATCCGCAGCTGGAACACCCACGATTGGATCGAGGCGCCCATCCGGATCGGCGGTCGCATCGCGCCTCTGATCGGAGCCAAGGCCAACGAGGTCGTCGTCGCCGATTCCACATCGGTCAACCTGTTCAAGCTTGCGATGGGGGCTTTGTCGTTGAGACCGGGCCGCTCCACGATCATCACCGAGGCCGGCAACTTCCCGACCGATCTGCATGTGCTTCAGGGTATCGAAGCGCTGGCGCCAGACCGCGTGCGCCTGAAGGCGCTCCCGCGCGACGCCCTGGCCGGCGAGATCGACGAGGATGTGGCCCTCGTGGCCCTCACCCACGTCCACTACAAGAGCGGCGAGCGCTGGCCCATGGAAGCGGTGACTGCGCGAACCCATGAGGCGGGCGCGCTGATGCTTTGGGACCTCAGCCACAGCGCCGGCGCCGTGGCGGTGGATCTGAACGGCGTCGAGGCGGACCTCGCCGTGGGGTGCGGGTACAAGTACCTGAATGGCGGTCCCGGCGCGCCGAGCTTCGTCTTCGTGCCCGAACGTCTTCAGAAAGAGCTGCGCTCTCCGATCTGGGGCTGGATGGGACACGGCGCGCCCTTCGACTTCGGCGACGCCTTTTTCCCCGCCGATGGGGTGAGGCGTCAGCTGGCGGGCACTCCGGGCATTCTCGGGCTCGCGGGGCTCGAGGCGGGGTTGGACGCTTTCGAGGGCGTGGATATCCATCAGGTCGAGACGAAGTCGGCCCGGATGGGCGACCTGCTGATCCAACTCGTGGAGCAACGCTGCGGTCGCTTCGGGCTCGAACTCGCCAGCCCGCGCCGCGCCGTGGACCGGGGCTCGCACGTCTCCTTCGCCCACCCCGACGGCTACGCCATCATCCAGGCCCTGATCGCCCGAGGCGTCATCGGCGACTTCCGCGCGCCCGACGTCGTGCGCTTCGGCCTCACGCCGCTGTACCTTCGCTTTGCGGACCTCTGGGACGCGGTCGACCACCTGGCGGCCGTGCTCGAGCAGGACGAACACGCCCAGCCGCGGTTCCGGACGCGCCAGAGGGTGACCTGAAGATGAAGCTGAGGATCCTCTCCGGCGCCGATGTGCGCCGGCTGATGCCGATGGGCGAAGCCATCGACCTGATGGCGCGAACGATGATCGCGGTCTCCGCACGAGAGGCGGTCAACCCATTGCGCGCGGTGATGGCTCTTCCGGGTGGCAAGGGACGCTTTGGACTGATGCCAGGGGGGCTTCCGGATGCGGGCTTCGGGCTCAAGGCGCTCAGCCTGTTCCCCGATAATCCCGCGGCGGGACTCTCCTCACACCTGGGGTTGATCCTCCTGTTCGAACCGGAGCATGGCCGTCCAGTGGCGATCGTCGATGCGGCCGAAGCCACCTCGATCCGCACCGCGGCGGTGAGCGGACTGGCGACGCGCCTGCTGGCCCGCGAGGACGCCGCCGATCTTGCGATCCTGGGATCGGGCGAGCAGGCGGCCTCGCACCTGGAGGCGATGGCGGCCGTCCGGTCCTTGCGCCGCGTCCGGGTGTGGTCGCGCACCCCTGAGCACGCCCAGGCCTTCGCCACTCGCGAGGCCGAGCGCCACGGATTGCCTGTCGAGGTCTTCCCGGACGTCGAGGCGGCGGTGCGCGGCGCCGACCTGATCTGCACCGTCACCGCCGCCCGGCAGCCGATCCTGCGCGGCCCATGGGTGTCGGCCGGCGCGCACGTCAATGCGGTCGGCGCCTCGATGCCGAACGCGGCCGAGATCGATGAGGACCTCCTGCGATCCGCCCGCTTCTTCGTGGACTACCGGCCGTCGGCCGAGGCGGAGGCTGGCGAGTACCTGATGGCAAAGGCCTCCGGAGTGATCGGCCCCGATCACATCGCCGCCGAGATCGGCGAGGTCGCGGCGAACCCCGGTCTCGGGCGCCGCTCGGGCGACGAGGTCACTCTCTTCAAGTCGCTGGGCATCGCCGCCGAGGATGTCGCCGTCGCCAGGTTCCTGGTCGACCGTGCGGAAATCGACGGCGCGGGGCAGATCGCGGATATTTGACGGGCGTGTCTTCAGGGCTGGAGCGCCTGTACGTTCAGCGCGGGACAGGCTTCGCGCTCGATGCCCGAGAGCGGCTCCTCGCGGCCAACAGTCCCGATCGCCCAGGACCCCCGCGCTTCGTCCTGGCCGGGTGCGCCGCCGGCAACCTCGCCAGCGTCAGCGCCGATCTCGATGAAGTGATCGCCGCCGAACTGCTAGCCCTCGCCGCCGAGGAGCCCCCGTTTTGGCGGCCGGAAGCGACGCCGCTCCACCTGGAACGCTATCTCGCCCTGCTGCAGATCGAGGAAGCCGAAGTCGAGCTCGACCATGAGATGACGCCGGATCTCGAGCCCCTGCAGGTCGAGGCGACTCTGGTCGTCTCGGACACGACGGAGGGAGAGGATCTGCTCGCAACCCTGCGCCAGGACGGCATGCCAGCCGGATTGTTCGACATGGGATTCGTCGACACCGGCGAGTTCTGGACCCCCTGGTGCGCCGCTCTCGTAAAAGGAGTGGTTGTGTCGATCGCGTTCGCCGCGCGCCTGTCGGCGGAAGGAGCGGCGGTCGGCGTCGCCACGTCGCCCCTCTTTCGGGGCCGCAGACTTGCGGCCGCGGTCGTTGCGGGCTGGACGCGCCTGCCGGCCCTTCGCGGACGCCGGCTCTTTTACAGCTGCAGCTTGTCGAATTCGGCCTCGAAATCGGTCGTCGCCAAACTCGGCCTGACGGCGTTTGGCCTCACCCTGTCCGTGCCCTGATGAGGCGGCGCACCGTCCGCAAGGCCGAGCCGTTCAAGAAAACCTGAAAGGCTGTGGAGATACCCGCCGTTGACCTAGGGCGAGCCGCCGCATTGAACTTGTGTTACGCTCGCGGCGTTGCGGGCCCTGCGAGGAGAGACGAGTGGGCCACGTGATAGACCCGCTTTACGCCGTTTCCGGCCTGGCCGTCGGCCTGCTCGTCGGCATGACCGGCGTGGGCGGCGGGTCGCTGATGACGCCGCTGCTCGTGCTGGTGTTCGGC
>JAFANN010000037.1 GCA_019232665.1 Caulobacteraceae bacterium
CGGATGGCGACCGGACCGGACGATCGTCTACGCCAGCTGGGACGCCGAGGAGCCCGGTGTGATCGGCTCGACCGAGTGGGCCGAGACCCACGCCGACGAACTCCAGCGGAAGGCCCTCCTGTACGTCAACTCGGACAACATCGACCGCGGCTTCGTCCGGGCCGACGGAAGCCCGTCCATCCAGGCCCTGTTCGATTCCGTGGCAGCCGACGTCGCCGATCCGGAGAAGAACGTCAGTCTGGAAACCCGTTCCATCGCTCGCCTTGACCTGATGGCGGCGTCTCCCTCGGCCAGTCCGGATATTAAGTCTGCTGCGCCGACCGCCGAGAATGGGAACCTGCCGATGTCCGCCCCCGGATCGGGGTCGGACTATGAGGTGTTCGTCCACCACCTTGGCGTCGCCTCCATCGACGTCTCGTTCGGCGGAGAAGGCCAGTCCGGCGGCGTCTACCACTCGGCCTATGACACCTTCGAACACTACGATCGCTTCGGTGACCCTGGTTTCGCCTACGGCGTCGCCCTCGCGAAGACGGCCGGCCGCGTCGTGCTGCGGGCGGCGGATGCGCCGCTCGTCCCATTCCGTTTCTCCGACGTCGCGAACTCTCTGGCGCAGCAAACGGAGGACCTGAAGTCCCTGGCCCGCTCGGAGTCGGAGAAGGCGCGCCAGCTGGACTCCCTGATCGAGGCCAACGCCTACGCCCTCGCCGCCGATCCCACCGAGCCGTGGGGCGTTCCCGAGGCCCGGACGCCGGCCCCGGCCCTCGATTTCGCTCCATTGGATTCGGCCATCGCCCGGCTGAAGGTAAGCGCTGCGACGTTCGACGCGGCGGCGGAGCATCCGGCGGCTGATGCGAGGCTGGACGAGGTCGACGCCCTGCTCCAGGGCGCCGAGCAGTCGCTTGCCCCCAGGGCCGGCCTGCCGGGACGCCCCTGGTACCGAAACCTCGCCTACGCTCCCGGCGTCTACACCGGATACGGGACAAAGACTTTGCCGGCCATTCGCGAGCCGATCGAACAGCGCCGCTGGTCGGAGGCCGCAGCGGGGATTCCGCTCACGGCGGCGGCGATCGATCATCTGGCGAGCCGCCTCGACGAAGCGTCGCGCTTGCTGACGCATTAGGCTAAAGCGCGGTCGAAGCCGACAAGGCGGTCCGATGATACGAGAGCGCCGAACCCGCATCGTCGCCACCCTTGGCCCCGCGAGCCGAGCTCCTGACAGGGTGCTCGAACTGGCCCGGGCCGGAGTCGACGTCTTCCGGCTGAACTTCAGCCACGGAGCCCACGAAGACCACTCCGCAGCGCTGGAGGCGGTCCGCGCCGCCGAGGCGACGATCGGCCGACCCCTCACCGCCCTTGGCGACCTCCAGGGCCCCAAGTTTCGCATCGGCGTCTTCCAGTCGGGCGGCATCTCGATCGGCCAGGGCCAGAGGTTGCGTCTCGACGCAAATCCGGAGGCCGGAGACTCGCGCCGGGTGTTCCTGCCCCACCCGGAGGTGCTCCGGGTGCTTCGCCCCGGGGTGGAGATGCTGCTGGACGACGGCAAGGTGCGCCTGATCGTTCGCGACTCCGGCCCCGGCTATGCGGACGTCGAGGTGGCGGCGGGCGACCGGCTCTCGGACCACAAGGGCATTGCGGTCCCCGGCGTGACGATCCCAACCCCCGCGCTCACCGACAAGGATCGTGTCGACCTCGATTTCGCCCTGCGCATCGGCGTGGACTGGATCGCCCTTTCCTTCGTCCAGCACCCTGGCGACATGACCGACCTGCGCCGGCACGTCGCCGGTCGCGCCGCCATGCTGGCCAAGATCGAGAAGCCGGCGGCCCTGGAGCACCTCGAAGCGATCCTCGACGTGAGCGACGGACTGATGGTGGCCCGCGGCGATCTTGGGGTGGAGCTCGCGCCCGAGGAGGTGCCGGTGGCGCAAAAGGCGATCGTCCGGGCGGCCCGCCGGCGCGGCACGCCGGTCATCATCGCCACCCAGATGCTGGATTCGATGACGACCAGCCCCGCCCCGACTCGGGCCGAGGCGTCCGACGTCGCCAACGGCGTCTACGAAGGCGCCGACGCCCTGATGCTGTCCGCCGAGACGGCGGTCGGCGCCTATCCTCGAGAGGCGGTGGAGATGATGGACGCCATCATCCGGCGCGTGGAAGCCGATCCGAGCCTGCCGCGGATCCTGCGCGCCGAGCACGAGAGCGACGAGGACACCGACGCGGTGATCGCGGCGGCCAACCGCGCCGCCCAGGCCCGGACCACCGCCTGCCTGGTCGCCTACACCAACAGCGGATTGACCGCTCGTCGCCTCGCCCGCGAGCGGCCGGTGCATCCGATCCTCGCCCTCACCCCGCGTCTCGAAGTGGCGCGACGCCTCGGCGTGGTCTGGGGCCTCGAGCCTCGGATGGCCGAACAGGCCGCCGACGTGAGCGAGCTGAGCGACCAGGCCGCGCGCATGGCCACCGACCTGGGCCTCGCGCCGCCCGGAGAGCGGATTGTCATCATCTCCGGTCCCCCCGGCGGGCGGCCAGGCGCGGCCGACATGTTGCGCCTGGTGCATGCCCCGCCGGCGCGGATTTCCTAGCTTTTTTTGCACATTCGAAGCGCGAATACCGCTTCGGCAAGCGTGGGCGCTGGCCGTACGCCTATTCCCCGACTAAGTTTTGCCGCGGGTGAGCCTGAGCTCGCCGACGGGCCAGAGGGGCGCTGCGATTGCGACCGGCATGAGCGGATCGGCGGACTTTCATATCGAGCCCTTGGACGAGGGCCGCACCGCGATCCTGACCGGTGACTGGACCGCGGTCGGGATGGGCGACGCGGCGGACCGTCTGGCCGACAGTCTGCGCAGGGAGAAAGGGATCCGGCTCGACCTGACGCAGGTCGGACGCTGCGACACCTCCGGCGCCTACGGAGTCATTCGCGCTGCCGAGGCGGGCGCCGTGCCGCAACCCGTCGTAGCATCGGCAGGGGTCCAGCAGCTTCTCACGCTGGTGTCGAACGCGCTCAAGGTCGATCGCACCCCACAGCCCGTGCGTCGGCCGTTCTACGAGCTCATGCAGCGCGTTGGTCATGGCGTATTCGACACTGTCGACAGCGTGGTCGACTTCATGGTCTTCAATGGTCACCTTCTGGTGGCCACCGGGCGCGCCCTCGCCAATCCGCGGAAGATCCGTTGGGCGTCCGTGTTCGCCCTCGCCGAGCGCGCCGGCCTGGACGCCATACCGATCGTCTCGCTCACGAGCTTCTTCATCGGCGCCGTCGTGGGGCTGCTCGGCGCCAATCTTCTCAGGAAGTTCGGCGCGCAGGTCTTCGCGGTGGAGCTGATCGGGGTGGCCGTCCTTCGGGAATTCGACGTCCTCATCACCGCTCTTCTGCTCGCCGGCCGATCCGCATCGTCGTTCACCGCCGAGATCGGCGCCATGAAGATGAACCAGGAAATCGACGCCATGAGCGTCCTGGGAGTGGACCCTTTCGATGCGTTGGTGTTTCCACGCTTCGCCGCCCTCTTCCTCACGATACCGCTGCTGGTCTTCGTCGCCTGTCTCGCGGGTCTCGCCGGAGGGATGCTCGTCTCTATCGCGGTTCTGGGGCTGAACGTCCCCGGGTTTCTCCACCGCCTCTTGGAAAACGTGGGCCCGACGCACTTCTGGGTGGGGATGTCGAAGGCTCCGGTCATGGCGCTGGTGATCGCCGGGATCGGCTGCCGTGAAGGTCTCGAGGTCGGCGGCGACGTCGAGTCGCTCGGTCGTCACGTCACCTCGGCCGTCGTCCAGGCGATCTTCTTCGCGATCCTGATCGATGCGGTCTTCGCACTCATCTACATGGAGCTCGACATATGAGCGCCAACCGCGAGGACCCGCTGGATCCGGACGCGCCGCCAGTCGAGGTGCGGGGGCTGGTCAATCGGTTCGGCGACCATGTCGTGCACGACAATTTGGACCTGACGATTCCCCGCGGCCAGATCGTCGCCGTCGTCGGCGGCTCCGGCGCCGGGAAGTCGGTGCTCCTCAACACGATCATCGGGCTGCGCGCGCCTCAGGGAGGCTCGGTGAAGGTGTTCGGCCAGGACATCCGCTACGCGCGGCGACGCACCTGGACGGCGATCGAGCGCCGCTGGGGCGTGCTGTTCCAGCAGGGGGCGCTCTGGTCGAACCTGACGGTCAAGGAGAACGTCGCGGCGCCCATGCACGAGCACACGACGCTCCCGCAACACGAGATCAGCGAACTGGCCGACCTCAAGATCGCCCTGACCGGTCTCCCAGCAGGCACGGGCGCCCTGAAGCCGTCCGAACTTTCAGGGGGAATGATCAAGCGCGCCAGCCTCGCGCGCGCCTTGGCGCTCGATCCTGAGCTGCTGTTCCTCGACGAGCCGACATCCGGCCTCGACCCCATCAGCGCCGGCGGATTCGACACTCTGATCAAGGAACTGTCGGAGAGCCTGAAGCTGACGGTCCTCATGATCACGCACGATCTCGACAGCCTCTACGCAATCACCGACCAGGTGGCGGTGATCGCCGACAAGCGCGTCGTCGCGATGGGGCCGGTGCACGAGCTGGAGCATTCGGAACACCCCTGGATCCACAGCTACTTCATGGGGCCGCGCGGTCGCGCCGCCGCCGTCCATGAATCAGTGCAGGCGGGGACAGCCTGATGGAGCGGAACGCCAACTACTTCCTGGTCGGCCTGATCTCGACGCTCCTGCTCATCGGCCTGATCGTCTTCTTCGTCTGGCTTGGCGGCAGCAAGTGGCGGCGGGACTACGACATCTATGACATCGTCTTCCGGGGACCTGTCCACGGCGTGGCCCAGGGCGGCGAGGTCGACTTCAACGGGATCAAGATCGGGGCGGTCACCAAGCTCAATCTGGATCCCAAAAACGCCGAGTTGGTCATCGCAAGGGTCAGCGTGGCGCCCGACGTGCCCATCCGCGCGGACTCCCAAGCGATCCTGGAGCCTCAGGGGATCACCGGCGTCAACTACATCCAGATCACGGCCGGGTCTCCGTCCAAGCCGCTGCTGCGGGATACGGTGTCCGAGGGGGTTGTCCCTCGGCTCTATGGTCGCCGCGACGCCATATCCGACCTGCTCTCGAACGGCTCGGCGATCGCCGAACGGGCGATACAGACCCTGGATCAGCTCAACAAGTTGTTCTCCGACAAGAACGTCAAGGCGATCAGTGGGGTGCTCGATGACGTCAAGGCGGTCACGGCCGAGGCGCGCGAACACAAGGACGTCATCGCCAGCGCCCAGAAGCTGGTCGACGACAGCGACGTCGCGGTCAAGCAGATCGGGGATCTGGCTCACTCCACAAATGGACTTGTGGATGGACCTGCCAAGACGTCCTTGACGAAGCTGAACTCTGCGCTCGACGAGATGAAGGGCGCGACGCAGACACTGCACAACATCCTCAACAGAGTGGAAGGGCCCACCGTGGGCTTTGCCCAGACAGGGCTGCCTCAGCTCGGCGGCGCCATCCAGAGCATGCAGTCGGCGGCGGAACACCTCGACCGCGTGCTCAGCGAGGTGGAAGCCAATCCGCGCGGCGTTCTCAGCAAGGCGCCCCCCAAGGAGGTTCACGTCAAGCCATGACGGAATCCAACGCCCGGCCGATCGGACGACGGCTGACCCTCGCCCTCGCGCTTTCGCTTGTCGCAGGCGTCCTGGCCGGCTGCATCTCGCTGCTGCCGAAGGAAACGCCGGTCCAGCTCTATCGATTCGAATACGAGCCGGCTGCGCCCGTCAGCCGGCCGGTCGCGGGCGCTCCGTTCACCGTTCGCGCCATGATGAGCGCTTTCACCCTCGGTGCGGCAGGCGACAAGATCCTCACCGTGCACGGCGACACGGTCAGCTACATAGATAGCGGCCGCTGGGTGGCGCCGGCGAACTCGCTCATGGAGGAGGCGGTGCACGCCGCCTTTTTCGCCCGCGGCCCCGCCAACCTTTTCGCCAGGAGCGAGATCGGACCCTCCGACTACCGCCTCACCGTGGCGGTGCCGACGTTCGAGGCGCGCTATCTGGGCGAACCGTCCGAACCGCCGACGATCGTCGTCGAGATGACCGCCTCACTCGAAAAGATCGGCGATGTCTCAAGCCGGCGTGAAAAGGTGTTCAGCGCCCAGATGCGGGCGCAGTCCAATTCGGTGCGGTCGATCGTGGACGCCTTCGACGGCGCCGTGACCCAGGTGCTCAATCAACTGGTCGCGTGGACGGACGCCAAGGGAGAAGCCTGACAGCGCGCTCGGGCGTCACGCGACCGGCAGGGAGCCTCCAGCCGCGATCAGCGTGTTGTGTAGCAGGCAGGCCACCGTCATCGGTCCGACGCCTCCGGGCACCGGGGTGATCCAGCCGGCAACCTCGCTGGCCTCGTCGAACGCCACGTCGCCGACGACGCGCGTCTTCCCTGCGGCGGCGCGCGCAGGGTTCTTCGAGGGCACCCGATTGATGCCGACATCGATCACGGCGGCGCCTGGCCGGATCCAGTCGCCGCGAACCATCTCCGGCCGTCCGACCGCCGCGACCAGGATGTCGGCTTCGCGGCACACGTCCGGCAGGTCGCGCGTTCGCGAATGCGCCATCGTCACGGTGCAGTCGGCGTCCAGCAGCAGGGCCGCAACCGGTCTTCCAACCAACTGAGAGCGGCCGATCACCAGAGCCCGCTTTCCGCGCAGCTCTCCCACGGCCTCCTGCAGGAGCATGAGGCAGCCCAACGGCGTGCACGGGACGAGACCTGGCCGGCCGGCGAACAGAAGTCCGGCGCTCGTCGGCGTGAGCCCGTCCACATCCTTCGCCGGATCCAGCAGCTTGAGGGCGGGCGCGGCGTCGAGGCCGGGGGGAAGCGGAAGCTGGAGCAGGATCCCGTGGATCAGCGGGTCTGCGTTCAGGCTCTCGATGAGCGTCATGAGCTCGGTCTGCGACGTGTCGCTCGAAAGGCGATGGTCCACCGAATGGAACCCGTCGGCCCGACTCTGCTCGACCTTGGAGCGAACGTAGATCTGGCTGGCCGGGTCGTCGCCGACGAGAACCACCGCCAGCCCCGGCGGAAATCCGCGCTCGGCGCGATAGGCCGCCACTCCGGCGGCGACGCGGACCCGAAGCGTCTCGGCTCGCGCCTTCCCGTCGATCAGCACCGCACTCATCAGTCCACTCCGTACATCGAGTCGTAGGGATCCACCCTTCCCGCCTCCACGTCGGCGACGCTCACGGCGGGCCAGCCCGCGCGACCGGAGGCGCTGGCGAGCCAGGCGTCCACGATGAGGTCACGGAGCGCAGCAGCGCCTGCGGCGAGCCGTTCGGTCACGAAGCGTTGCGCCCGTGGGTCGGCGTTGGCGAACGCCCCTTGCTTGTACAGCGTGTAGAGCGGCGCGACCTGGCGGTCGGTGACGGCGAGGTAGTCGGCGGTCCAGGTCGCGATCGCACAAGCGCAATCGCGATAGGGGGTCATGTCCGCCTTCACAGCCGAAGGATCCACGTGATCGCGCACGAACGGTCCCTCGAAGGGCCCATGGATATGCTCCTGCGTGTAGCCCTCCGGGTTGGGGAAAGGACCCCAGCCGTTGAAGTGGATCGACACATGCAGCGGCTGGCTGCCGTCGCCGACGTAGTGGGAAAGCGTGCCCAGGTCGCGGAGCGTGAGTTGCTGGCGTTCGGCGAGATCACGGCGGAACCAGGCCCGGTGCGCAGGGTCCGCGACATGCTCGGCCGCAGCCGCCTCGATCCGCCAGTAGGTCAAGTCCTTCACCAGTTGCTGCCAGCCCTCGATGATCGAATACGGAAGGTAGCCGGCTTTCCAACTGTCCGAACCGACAGCCCTCAGGGCCGTCTCATATCCGGCGCGGGTCTCCGGCAGGCTCGATAACGAGGGCCCGCCGAGCACCTTCCCGTCGTCCCCGAGATTGAGGAAGTGCGCAGGATCGCGGTCGCTGTCATGAGCTTTGCCGGCGTCCTTCCACCGGTCCGGCTCCCGCGACAGTTCACCGACGACTTCGACCGCCTCGGCTGTCCGCAGGAAGGCCGGAAGGTCGTCAGGCAAGACCTCCACCGCCAGACGCCCGATGATCCGGTGACCGGTCGAGCCCCATGCGAAGGCAGATCCCACGGGAGCGACGAGTGCGCAGGCGATGAGCGCTAGAAGTCGTATGGCCGGATTTGGCATGGCTCTCCATGCCCAGAGCGGGCTCCCGCCGCAAGCGACAAGCGGCGCCTTGAGAAGGCCGATCCTGGCCTCGCGGGGCGCCCGAGCCTCACGTCCTTGTGAGATATTGCGGCCAAGGTTGAGCGCTTTCCGACTATTTGAGTTTACCTTGGGCTATTAGGTAGTCGGATCGAGTTTTGCATTAATCGAATTCGCAATATGCGAACAAGGCCAGAATTTCTTCCTGCTCAATACTATAGTATCCACGCTGCAATCTGGGTGAAATTCAGGGTTGCGCGACCTCACTCGCATCGCTAGCCTCCATATCACTAAGCGGAACGACCTCTAAGGGGGACTCTTGAAACGCGGACTCGCAGTCGCTTCGGCTGTGACGGTGATGTTGTGCGCCGTCGGCGCCGGCGCGCAGACGCTGGACCCGATCGGCGACCTCGTCGGCGCCGTCGCGACGAAGGTGCAGCCGCTTCTTCGGCCCTTCCTGCTGGTGGCCAGCCTGTACCATGAAGGCCATGGCATCAGGGCCCGGGATTCTCTCGGCTGCCCCGTCGTCCCGATGAGGACCGCCGCCGTCGACGGCGTCACGATCCGCCGCCACACTCTGCTGTTCATCAAGGAGACGGTTGGCCTGCGGATGCCTGACGGTCATCTGCACGATGGCTACTGGTACGCCTCCGACGTAGGCGGCGGCATCCACCAGGGCCGCATCGACCTTTTCACCGGCCGCAACGCCTCGTCGATGACGCCCCTGATGCATCTGAACCTGGTCCGCCTGACGGTCGAGCCGGTCGGCAAATTCGAAGGCTGCCCCACCGCGTGAGGGGCCGAAGCCTCGCGGTCCCCCTACTGGCGCTTCACCTCATCTATTGAACGCACTTCCCCTTCTCCCCTTGCGGGAGAAGGTGGCCGCCCCCCGGGTCCGGCCTTCGGCCGGCCCGAGGACAGGCTCCGGCGGACGGATGAGGGGTCGCGACCAACTCTCCGCAGAACGGCGCCGCGACAAACCCGATAGGCGCGTCAACCCCT
>JAFANN010000104.1 GCA_019232665.1 Caulobacteraceae bacterium
AGCAGGGCGTTGCTCTCGAAGCGGGCAAGCTGGGGGATGTGCGAGGTGAAGCCGCGGTTGACGTAGAGCAGCTTGCGCCCGGTCTCCGGGTGCCGCACGACGACCGGATGCTCGTTTTTCTGGAAGTCTTCGCCAGGCTTGTAACCATAGGCCTGCACCCAGGGCAGTGCGCCGTCGTGCACGGCCGTGAGAGTCTCCAGAAAAGCGCGCATCGGCTCGGACAGCATGTCCAAGGCCAGATGCATGTTGGCGAACAGCGTATCGCCGCCGAAGCCGATCTCGGGGGTCTGCTCGAGGTAGAGCAGGGACCCCATCGGCGGGTCGGCATCGCACGTGACATCGGCATGCCAGCCTTCGCCCGCGACGTACTTGGAATTCTTGCTGGCTTTCACGACCAGGCGCTCGTTGTCGCCCTCGCGCATCGCCTGCAGCGGATGGACGTGCAACCGCCCAAACCGCCGCCCGAAGCTCTTGTGCTCCTCAGCCGTGAGGCGCTGATCGCGAAACACGAGCACGTGGTGATCGAGGAGCGCGCGGCGCACCTCGGCGAACTGGTGGTTGGAGAGCTCGGCCGACAAGTCGACACCCTCGATTTCGGCGCCGATGACCGGGGTGAGCGGCCGCACGTGGATCGTCTCGTACGGGTCGCGCGTGGCCCGCACCAGCGTCTCGATGGCGTTCAATGCTTGCTTGTGCATCTCGACCTCCTGCCTCGCGGCGATTGGGCCGAACCTAAAGGCGCGACATCGACGGCGCTTGACAATTCGGGACATCGATTTGACAACTGGGGCCAATGCGGAAGCCCCTGAGCCGCAGCGCGAGCCTGACGGGCTTCGCCGACCTCGCCCGCTCGCTCGGCCTTGATCCGCACCGGCTGGCCGCTGAGCAGGAACTCCCCGCCGCGTCACTCTCAGACCCGGACTTGAGAGTCCCCGCCACATCAGTAGGGCGGTTGCTGGAGCGCGCCGCAGCCCTGGCGAACGCCCCGGACTTCGGGCTGCGGCTGGCCGAGACGCGGCGTCTTTCCAACCTCGGCGCCGTCGGCCTCGTGCTGCGGGAGCAGCCGACGTTAAGCAAGGCGCTGGACGTGATCGTCGCGTACAGCTGGGCGCAGAGCGAAGCGCTGTCACTGAGCCTTGAACTGTTCGGCGAGGTCGCGGTGTTGCGGGACGCCACGAATGCGAGGGCCCCGTTTCCGCAGAGCACCCTGCTGACGCTGGGCGTGATCGTGGCGACGATCCGAAGACTGATGGGCCAGGACTGGCGGCCACGGGAAGTCTGGCTCACCCAGGCGCGCCCAAAGGAGACCGAGGCCTATCGGCGCGTCTTCGCGGTCGAACCTCTCTTCAGTCAGGAATTCGACGGTCTTCTCATCGACGCGCGCGACCTTGCACGCGAGGTCGTCGGCGCCGATCCCGTGGCCGCAGAGCGTGCGCTCCGCTACGTCACGCTCGATGCGGGCGCCCCTGCGAAAGACCTGGCCGCGAGCGTGCAAGCGCTCATATTCGCACTCCTGCCGACGGGCGATTGCACGATCGAACGGGTCTGCCGGCACTTGGGGTTGAGCCGGCGAACGCTCCACAGGCTCCTCGCCACGGCGAACGCCCCGACGTTTACGCAACTCCTCGACGAGACTCGTGGCGATCTCGCCGACCGGTACATCGAGGACGGTCGCCTCTCCCTGACGCAGATTGCGGAGCGCCTGGGCTACAACAGTCTCAGCGCCTTCTCCCGGTGGCGCCGCCATCGCCGGAGCAAGTCTGCAGTGTCTTTGGTCCAGTGACTCGGACTGCAGCTCCACGATGACGCTCTAAGCCGATCGCGTGAATCCAAGATTGTCTTAGACCACAATACTCGGTCCAACCGGCAACTTGACCGGACTTTCAATGTCGAGCTTGCGGAACACGATCTCGTCGCGTCAGACCTTGCGGAAGAAATCCCGGAACACATTGAGGGTCAACTGTTCGCGGGCAACACCGATACCCGAAGCCGAACGATGCGAAACCGGCATAGTCGCCGGTGATTGGAGGAGCGTATCTCGATCAGAGGCGGCTGCCTGGTGCACCGGCTGGCTGGGGAACTAGGACTCGAACCTAGAATAACGGTACCAAAAACCGCTGTGTTACCATTACACCATTCCCCAGCGGCGCTCGCGCGCTGCCGGCCGGCGGACCGGAGCGCGGGGAGATAGCGCGCGAGTCCCGCGCATGCAACCGCGCGCGAAGCTTTCGCGTCAGGCGCTCATCTCCGCGATCGCCGCTGTCGCCGCGGCGCGCATCAGGGCGCCGTCGCCGGCCACCGTCACCATGGTGAAACCCATGTCCGCCATCCGCCTCGCATAGGCGGGGCCGACGCAGAAGATGCCGGAGTCCTTGCCGGCGTCGCGCGCCGCCGCGACGATGCGCCCGAAGGCCTGGATCAACTCCGGCTCCTCGCGGCTGGAGCCGGCGGGAAATCCGAGGGAGAGGGCCAGGTCATTGGGCCCGACATAGAGGCCGGTGATCCCGTCGACGGCGGCGATCGCTTCCACCTGGTCCAGGGCTTCGCGTGTCTCCACCATCGCCCACACCTCGATCTCTCCGGCGACGGCTTCGTAGGCGCGGCCGCCGGCGCGCAGGGCCCCCAGGGCCGGCCCGAACGAGCGCTTTCCCCTCGGCGGATACCAGGAGAATTCCGCAAGCGCCTCGGCGTCCGCCACGCTGTTGATCATCGGTGCGATGACGCCGTCGGCGCCCATGTCCAAGGCGCGGCCGACCCGGGCCGGGTCGTTCCAGGGCACGCGGACGAGCCGCTTTGGACTCGGATGTCCGAGGGCGTGGAGGCTGTCCCGGATCGAGCGGTCGTCGAAAAGACCGTGCTGGCCATCCAACGTCACGCTGTCCCAGCCCGCCGCTGCGAAGGTCGCGTTGGCAAAGGCGTCCGGGATGCTCATCCAGCCGTTCAGGCGGGCCATGTCGTCTCTCCCTGTCGGATTCGCAGCACGCCTACAGGGCTCAAGGCGCGTTGACGAGCGCCCCAGCGACGGTTGTGGCTATGTGAAGGGAGAAATGTCGCTGATCCCGCAACAGCCCTGCTTCGCCAAGGCTACGCAGGGCATCCTGCTTCGCCCCATGGCGAGTCGCTAAATCCTGCGAAGCCCGTAGGGCGAAAGCAGGATGGTCGGAGTGGCAGGATTTGAACCTGCGACCCCCGCGTCCCGAACGCGGTGCTCTACCAGACTGAGCCACACTCCGATCCTAGGGAGGGCGCCTTATAGAGGAGGCCCGCTGCGCTTCGCAAGCGCAA
>JAFANN010000284.1 GCA_019232665.1 Caulobacteraceae bacterium
ACCATCAGTTCGATGAGGCGCACGCCGCCCTTGTCGTTGCCGTCCTTGTCCGGCGCCGGCACCAGGGTTCCGTAGGCCGGGCCGTGGTGAGGCGGGATCAGGGTCGCTACGCCCTCGCTGGCGTAGAGTGGCCCGAAGTCCAGGCGCCGCGCGGCGAGGTTCTGGTCCGGCGGCGCGATCGCAAGGCGCTTGGGGAAATCGGCGCGATAGGTCTTCACGCTCACCAGTGTGTGGTCGGCGATCTGGGGATAGGCGCTTGGCGGCGGCGCGGTCCCGTCGGCCACCCAGCGGTCCAGCGCCAGGATCAGGGCGCGCATCGGCAGGTAATGGTCCGTCGTCGAGACGCAGTTCACATAAGGAAGCCGCGTGCGCGAGCGGCCGACATAGTGCTGGGCGCCCATGAAGGCGTAGACCCGCGCGTTGGCCGCCGGCGCCACGTCGCGCTTTCCGTCCGGCGTGGTCGTGATCAGGGACGCGTCGCGGTTCCAGAACTCGGTGGAGGTGTTGGCGAAGATCAGCTTGGGCAGGCGGCCTTGCGCGTCTGCCGCATGCTCGATGTAGGACCCGCTCGCGTGAGCCACCGGATCCTGGCTCACGGCCGTCGTGAAGGGGAAGGCGTCGGAGGGATAGTCGTGCTCCTCCAGCATGGAGGGGTGGCGCGTGGGCTGCACGAAGCGTGCGTTGAAGCCGGCCCCGCCGCCTGCTCCAGGCACCTCGAGATAGGCGCCCTCGAACGCCAGCCGCCCGCCCTCGTCGACGTCGAGCCCGTCATGCAACATCCGCCCGATCAGGCGCCCTGACTGGCTGATGCCGAAGATCAGGGTGTGGCTGGGCGGCTGCGCCCCTTCGAAGGGGTGGTCGCGGAACCAAGAGAGAAGATCCCGGATCCCCGCCATGCCGGCGCCCGCCACATATGGGTCGGCCGCCAGATAGGTGAGCTCATAGATCTCGCCTGGCTGGAACTTGTCGTTCAGGACGACGCGCCCCGGTCCGCCGTGCTCTTCCGGGACGAGGAAATGCCAGTGGTCGCGCTGGACCGGCCGGCGCGGATCGCCAGGCCTGGCCCGCTCGGTGAGCACCGCGGCCGGATCGTTGAGTGTCGCGGGCTCGTAGGTCAGCCCTCGCATGCCGGCGTAGGTCGCAACCAACGTGGGTGCGCTGACCGTGAACTCGTTCTCGACCATCCCCACGATCGCCGATCCGTCGGGATTGCGCGCCACTGGCGGGCGCAGGACCAGCGGCTTGTTCCCGGGCGGTTGAGGCGCGACGTCCCAGGTCCATGCGGAGAACAGCAAGGTGAAGCCGTGGCGCATCAGGAAGCCATCGCCGGCATCCGCCACGGTGGTGGGATCGTTGTGTGCGGGGCTCGCCCCGTCGACCTGTCCGAGGATGGCGATGCCGCCGCGGTTGTTGACGTCGTAGATGAGCGTCGAAGGCTGCGCCTTCACCGGCCTCAGCATGACGAACTCGCTGACGAACTCGACCTTGCCCTGGGCGTCGCGCGGCGCGCGCTTCAGATCGACGATCCGAGCGTTCGCCGGATCGTTGGGATCGAGGCGGAAGTGGGCGACCCCGCGGATCTTCTCGTAGGGTCCGACGTCCCCGAAGCTCATCCCCCCGGCGAAGGGCGTCCGCTCCAGCACCTCGATCCGCTCGACCGCGGCCGCCGCAGTTCGCGCGACGAGGATTGCGAGGCCGCCCAACAGGACCGCAAAGCAGCTCTTCTTCATCGTCCCCTCCGCTTTGTGCCGATCTGACCGATGATCCCTTTGCGGGTAAAGGTCTTTGCGTGCGTCGCGGCCTCGACGCGGCCCATCATCACCCCGATCGCGGCCACGCCGAGCAGCATGACGCCCGCATAGCCGCTGACCGCCGCCCAGCCTCTATCCCGCCACACCGCCCCTCTGACCGCCGCGTCCACGTGGAACTCACGGGCAAAGTCTGGCAGCAGCGGCTGGTGCAGTAGAGCAGGGTGAAGGTGGCGAAGCCGCCGAGAAACAGAGCAAGGCTGACCCGTCGCATGACGTTCGGGTCGTATCCGGCCTCTTGGTCCAGATGAGTGCCCACGGACCGCCGGTCCTTAATTCCCGATCGGAGCGCGGTGCGTCCTTCTCTCATGGGGCGCGACCTTCGGACAGAGCGCCGAATCCGCCGATTTATCTACTTGCGTCGGCGTATGTCTCTCAACGAAACGGGTTCGGGGCGCCTGGCGAAATGACTGATTCGGAATTTTATCTAAACTCTCGCCGCATTGTTAGCGCGAGAGGCGCGCGCGACATTGTGAGCGTTGTTAATATATAGTAAAGTACGGTAGCAGATACACGGGTGGTTGCAGAGTCTCAGCTTCTTCGAGCGCTGATTAGAATTTTAACGGACCCCATTCGTCGGAACTGGCGGAGATCGATTTCTTGAAGACGGTGTTTTTCTCGAGCTGGCTGAACGAAGACGTCGATCTGGCGGCGCGGGACGGTTCGAAGTCGACGGTTCCGCGGATCGTCCTGGGCGCCGCGTCTGCGCTGATCCTGGTGATGAACTTCGGACTGAGCACCGGGGCGGCTTGGCTGGCCCTCAATCTCTGCGGCGAGATCTACGGTGGGTTCGCCCGGCGACGGCAGGCCCAGGGCCACGTCGGTACGAAGCTCGAGCGACTCAACTACCTGTTCGCTGCAGGGCTTCTGAGCGCCATCTGGACCTGCACCACCGCCTTCTATTGGTTCTCGGGCCTCGCTGGTCTCAAGATTCTCGCGATCGTGATCGCCTGCGCGGCGCTGATACACGCCCAGGCCTACGCCTTCCGCTCGAAGGCGGTGATGGTCGTGATCGGCGCCTTCCCGGCGGCGGCGCTGGTCGTCCTGCCGCTCGCATTTGGCGGATTGCGTGGCGCACAGCTCGTTTCGACGATCCTCGGCATCAGCTTGGCGCTCGCATATGTCGTGTCGGGGGCGCGGACGAGCATGAACGCCGCCAGGGCGCTCCAGGATGCGCAGAACGAGCTAGAGGCCATCGCCTACCTGGACTCCCTCACCCAGCTTGCGAACCGGCGAATGTTCACCGAGGATTTCCGCCGGCTGGCCGCTTTCTCGCGTCGGCATGGGACGCGCTTCGCCTCGGTTCTGATCGATCTGGACCGCTTCAAGATCATCAATGACACGCTCGGCCACGACGCCGGCGACGCCCTTCTGGTGAAAGTGGCCGAACGGCTTCGCGGCGTGATCCGGGAATCCGACAGTCTGGCTCGGCTCGGCGGGGACGAATTCGCCATCCTGCTCCCTGACATCCACGACAGTGAGGTGGTGGAGAAGTTCTGCCACCGTCTCATAGAGGCTTTCGAGACGCCCCTGGTCGTGAACGGAGAGACCGTCCGCGCGACGCCGAGCGTCGGCGTCGCCATTTTCCCCGACCACGGCGAAAATCACGACGCGATCTACAAGGCCGCGGATCTTGCCCTCTACGAGGCCAAGCGCGGCGGCCGTAACACTTGGCGCGCGTTCAAAGCGGTAGCGCCGGCCTAGTCTCGCTCTCCTACCCCCTTACACGCGGCGAAGCCCTGGACGGTGGGGAAAAGTCGCCGCTCGGGCGCCGGCAGTTTCAGGTCGGGGTCCAAGTTACGCTCACGCGGGCGCCGGCGCCGGGCGCGGAGGCGATCGTCAGGTCGGCCCCGATCGCGGCGGCCCGCTCGCGCATTCCGGCCAGGCCGAAGCCGCCAGACGTGGCCGGATCGAAGCCCTCGCCGTCGTCGGAGACGGTGATCTGCAGGCCGCGGCCGGGAAGCGCCTCGAGGGCGAGCGAGATGGTCTGCGCCCTCGCGTGTCGCTCGGCGTTCGAGATTGCCTCCTGGGCGATGCGCAGCAGTTCGTGAGCGACAGCGCTCGGCGGCGCCGCCACCGCCTCGAGCGTGGCGGTGACCTTGGCGGGACCCAGCCGACGCGCCCGCTCGGCCGCAGCCGAGAGCGCCGTCGCCAGGCACGGCGGCGGCGACCTCAGCGCCGAGATCATCCGCCGCGCGTCGATGAAGTTCTCGTTGGCGATCTGATGGGCCAGTTCGATCGCCTGCGAAGCGCCCTTCGGCAGCTCGTCATTTGCCTGCGCCAGCTCCAGCTGCAGCCGGATCGCCGCCAGGCCCTGGGCCAGGGTGTCGTGGATTTCGCGGGCGATGCGGTTGCGCTCCGCCATCACCGCCGCCTCGCGCGATGACTCCCACCGCCCCTGCGGGTGCGCCGCCAGATCGAACAGAGCCGAAAGCATGCCCGAAGTTTCGGCTGGTGCGCTGGCGGCCGGCCACTCGGCCGCGGCGGGGTCGTCGCGGATATTGGCGGACACCTTCTCCCGCAGGGCGACCGGGGCGGCGCTAATCATCCAGGTTCCTTTCCTTTGGATGCAACGTCAGTTTATGAACCTCCGAAGGTGCGGCCTATTGTCGGAAAATACGGGGTTGATCCGGCTCCCCGGCATATTCGTCCAAGCACCGGAACGAACCGGCGTGGTAAGGCTTAGCGCTCCATGAACCGTGTCATCCCCGACGAATACCTCGTGGGCCACTACCCGAACGGCGTCGAGCGCGCGGTGGACGGGTGGATCCACGTCGTGGCCATCGCCCTGGCCGGAGGCGGCGCAGTGTGGCTGGTCGCCGAGGCGTTGACGCGACGCCAGCCCGGCATGGTCGCCGTGGCCGCCCTCTATGGGTTGGCGCTCATTTGCATGCTGGCGTTCTCGGCCGTCTACAATCTCAGCCAACCCTCGCCGGCTCGTCCCTTCCTGCGGCGGCTCGACGAGGCTGGGATCTTCCTGATGATCGCGGGGTCCTACACGCCGTTCACCACCCAGCGGCTTCAGGGCGCCTGGGCGATCGGAATGACGGCCCTAGTCTGGGCGATTGCGATCGGCGGCATCATCGGCAAGCTCGCCTTCCCCAAGGTGTCGGAACGCGCGTGGACCATCGTCTATGTGGCGTTCGGCTGGGTGGCGGTCTTCGCCATGGGCCCGCTCAGCCGCAGCCTCTCGCTCGCCGCCCTCGGACTGCTGGTCGCAGGCGGATTGATCTACACCGTCGGGTCGGTCCTGTTCCTAAATCGGCGGCTGCCCTTCCGCCGCGCGGTCTGGCACGGCTGCGTGTGCGCCGGCGCTGGCGCGCACTTCTGGGCGATCGCCGCCGGTGTCGTTCTGACCCCAGCCCTCGGCATCGCCCACCCGGCTGGCTAGCAAGTCGACGATTTCGTCGCGGCGCGTCGAACGCCTCAGCCCACCGTCGCGTGCAAGGATCGGGCGCGCCCTGAGCACCCGTTCAGGCGGAATCGCCTGACCGGGTTCAACGTGCTCTAGATTCAGGAGCTTGAGCGCGTTCTCATCGCAACACCAGTTCCCACTTTTGCGGAACGCGTTCTTGTCAGCCGCGGGCCTCCCGATA
>JAFANN010000030.1 GCA_019232665.1 Caulobacteraceae bacterium
ATCGAGGTGAAGGTCGTGGGCATGTCGCCCGAATGGAACAGGTCGTTCTGGCGGCTGATCTCGAGGATGTCCGCGTGTTTGGTGACAATCCAGAAGGGATAGACCCCCTCCAGCTCCGCCCGACCGAGCGGGACGTTGGCCCGCAGCCAGCGGAACGCGTCGTGCACCGTGTCCGAAGCGTAGTCCTTCGGTGTGATCACCGACCGCGCGACCTCATAGGGAATCGTCGGAGTCGGCTGGACTCGATCAAGGATGTCGCTCATGGGCGTGACTCGCCTCCAGGTGACTTGGCGTCAGTCTAGGTCATTCGCCAAGCAGCGGCGGGACCTCACGCAACGACAAACCCTTCATAGCCCGCTGCGGCGACCTCATCGCACTTCCGGCGGTACCCCGCCCCTATGTAGGGCATGAACACCCGCGGCTTCCCGGGAATGTTGGCGCCCATGTACCAGGAGGCGGCGCGCGGGAAGAGGGTCTTGTCCGCCACCGCGGCGACGTGGGCGACCCAGGCGTCCTGCGCCGCTTCGTCGGCTTCGATGCGCGAGCGGCCCGTCTCGCGCATCTCGCCGAGGCAGCGGATGATCCACTCCACGTGCTGCTCGATGGAGTTGATCATGTTCGACAGCACGCTCGGACTGCCCGGTCCGGTGATCACGAACATGTTCGGGAAGCCCGCTATGGCGAGGCCGAGATAGGCCCTGGGGCCCGCCGCCCAGGCGTCGCGAAGCTCCACCCCGCCGACACCGCGGATGTCGATGGCGCGCAGCGCCCCGGTCATGGCGTCGAAGCCGGTCGCGAAGACGAGAGCGTCGAACGGATAGGCGGCGATCGAAGTGCGGACCCCCGCGGGCGTGATCTCTTCGATCGGCGTGGCGCGCAGGTTGACCAGCTCGACGTTCGGCCGGTTGAAGGTCTCGTAGTAGCCGGTGTCGACGCAGATCCGCTTGGTGCCGATCGGGTGGTCCCGCGGAGCCAGGATCTCGGCCACGGCCGGATCCTTCACCATCTCGGCGATCTTGGCCCTCACGAATGTGGCCGCCTCGTCGTTCACCTCCAGACTCGTCAGGAGGTTGCCCCAGACGGCGAGAAAGCCGGCGCCGCCCAGCGCCCAGAGCTCCTCGTACCGCGCCTGCCTGGCCTCAGGCGTCTCCGGCGGAGCATTCGCCGGATTGCCGCCGAAGCCCATGCCAGGGCCCTTCACCAGGGCCATGTAGTCGTCATAGCCCTTCCAGAACAGGGCGAGGTCACGCTCCGTGAGCGGACCGTTGCGCGCCGGCACGCTGAAGTTGGCGGTTCGCTGGAACACCGTTACGCGCTTCGCCTGCTCCGCGATGATCGGGATCGACTGGATGCCCGACGATCCGGTGCCGATCACCCCCACTCTCTGACCGGTGAAGTCGACCCCTTCGTGCGGCCAGGCGCCCGTGTGGTAGGTCGTCACGGCAAAGCTGTTGACACCCGGGATCGCCGGCGCGCGCGGCGTCGAGAGACAGCCGGTCGCCATGATCAGCCAGCGGCAGGAGACCTCGTCGCCGCGGTCGGTGACGACGCTCCACCGGTCCGCAGTCTCGTCGAACGTGGCCGAGAGCACCCGGGTCTCGAACGCGATCATCGGACGAAGGTCGAACCGATCGGCCACGTGCCGCGCATAGGCGTGGATCTCGGGCTGGGCGGCGTATTTCTCGGTCCACTTCCAGTCGCGCTGAAGCTCGTCGGACCACTTGTAAGAGTAGAACAGGCTGGGGATATCGCAGCGCGCGCCGGGATAGCGGTTCCAGTACCAGGTGCCTCCGACGTCATCCCCGGCCTCGAAGCCCTGGACGGAGAAACCCTGCTCGCGAAGCTTGTAGAGCATGTACAGGCCCCCAAAGCCCGCGCCGACGACCACAGCGTCGACCTCCGCGCTGCGCAACGGCGCGCGCGCCACTACAGAACCGTCCGCCAAGTCTCTTGTCCTTCCCTGCCGCCGTCTTTTTAGAGCGCGTTCCGCAAAAGTGGGAACTGGTTTTGCGATGAGAACGCGCTCAAGCTCTTGAATCTAGAGCACGTTGATCCCGTTCAGGCGCCGCCTGAACGGGACGTGCTCTAGTTGCCCCGAACCTGCCGGAACGGGACGTCTCGGTCCACCTCGGGCTCCTTGGGCAATCCCAGGACCCGCTCGCCAATGATATTGCGCTGGATCTGATCGGTGCCGCCACCGATGGAGGTGAAATAGGCGTTGAGCGTGAGGAAGTTTGCATCCTCGGCACGGGGGTGATTGGGGCCTTCCAGCAGGCTTTCGGGTCCGAGGATCAGAGTCCGCACCCGCGCCTCCTCGTGCAGGATGCGCGACATGGCCAGCTTCCCCAGGCTCATCACCGGCGAAGACGTACCCTGGCCCAGGTCCGCCTTGGCCCGGGCGGTGTTGAGGGCGTTCAGCCGCTTCCAGGCGATGACCTTCGCGATCTCCTGGCGGATCAGTGGGTCGCTTAGCACGCCGGCCTCGCGCGCCAGGGCGATCAGCGGCTCCTCGCCTACCGACTCGCGCACGCCGCTGCGAGGCCCCCGCGCGCCCTCGCCCATCACCGAACGCTCGTAGGCCAGGGCGGTCTGGAGCACTCGCCATCCGCCGTTCAGCGGCCCCAGGAGGTTCTCCGCCGGGACGACCGCGTCGGTGATGAACACCTCGTTGAAGTGGCTCTCGTCGGTGATCTGGCGCAGCGGCCGCACCTCCACGCCCGGCTGCTTCATCGGCAGGAAGAAGAAGCTGATGCCGCTGTGCTTTGGCGCGTCCCAGTCGGTGCGGGCGATCAGCATGCCGTAATCGGCGGTGGCCGCTCCCGAGGTCCACACCTTCTGGCCGTTGACCACGAAATGGTCGCCTTGACGGTCGGCCCGTGTCCGCACGCCCGCCAGGTCCGATCCGGCGCCCGGCTCCGAATAGAGCAGGCACATCGCCACCTCGCTGCGCAGGAGCAGAGGCACGATCTTCGCCTTGAACGTGGGCGTCGCGAACGCCAGGGCCGTGTTCGCCCAGAGGTTGCTGCGGTCCTGCCCGGTCCCAGGGGCGCCAACCGCGGCGAACTCGCGCTCGACGATCCGCGCCTGCGCGTCGGAAAGGCCGCGGCCGAACCATTCGATAGGCCAGCGCGGCACGGCCCAGCGCGCCTCCACGACCTTCGCCAGCCAGTCGCGATGCTCGGGCGTGGTCGTCCAGCCTGCGCCGCCGGGGGTGGGCCGGGACCTTTCCAATCCCTTCCAGTTGTCGGCGAGCCAGGCGCGGACCTCCTCGCGCAGGGCCTCGTCGGCGATGATCGTTCCGTCGGCCATGTCAGGCTCCCAGCGCCTCGAGGTAGCGTTCGCGATAGACATGCGGGGCGCCGAACAGCTGCGCATCGGCGCGGGCGCGGCGCAGGTAGAGATGGGCTGGATGGGCCCAGGTGAAGGCGATGCCGCCGTGCATCTGGATCGCCGTCGCGGCGATCTGCACGAACGCGTCGGCGCAGGCGAAAGCAGCCAGGTTGATGGCGGCCTTGGCGTCGGGCGCGCGTTCCGCGAGCGCCCACGCCGCCGCCCGCGCCGCCGAAATCGCCGATTCGGATTCCAGAAGCAGGTCTGCGGCCATGTGCTTGATCGCCTGGAAGCTGCCGATCGATCGTCCGAACTGCACCCGTGTCTTGGCGTAATCGACGGTG
>JAFANN010000156.1 GCA_019232665.1 Caulobacteraceae bacterium
GCCGGCGACGTCGCCGACGACATCTACCGCCAGGCCGTTACGGCCGCCGGCATGGGCTGCATGGCCGCCCTCGAGGCCGAGCGCCTCCTCGCCGAAGAGGACCACGCCCGCGCCCACCACCCCATCAGCCACCAAGAGGCCGAGAAGATCGGCACCTGGTAGGGGGGCGGCCTGCTCGCTCTCCTTCCCCTCCCGGGGAAGGTGTCTGAACGCCGCAGGCGGTCAGACGGATGGGGAAAAGCCGCCGCCTCGGCGTTCGCGGGCTGATCCCTTCCGATAAACCCGCTAAGGTTCCGCGAACCCTTTCCCCATCCGTCTCGCGACGCGGTGCGTCGCGAGCCACCTTCCCCGGGAGGGGAAGGAGAGCGCGCTAAGCGCCTTCTCCAGGAGGGAAGGAGAGCGCCCTGAGCATCCGACTGCGGACGTTCGTGAGATTTTGTTCCGTTGCAATCACATTTGCCGCACTTTTGTGAAAGGCCTCTTCCCCCGTCCCCGACTGGGGCCTATATCCGTTCCGGACTTTTGCTCACAGTTAGCATAAGTCACCTAAGGGAAAGCGTCGGCGGGAGGAATGCTCGGCGCTCTCCAGAGGCTCTAGATATGCTCACTTAGAGCATAATGGGTGAGGCAGATGGCCGACGGATCGTTCGCATTCACGCCCGCTGTCGAGGACGCGACGGCCGCTTTGTGGCAGAAGGTCCAGGGCCAGGTGACGCCTCTGGAATGGCGCCTGCACGCGCCGCTGATCGCCGAAATCAATCGCCTCAAGCGCGAGAAGAACGCAGTCATCCTCGCCCACAACTACATGACGCCGGAGATCTTCCACGGCGTCGGCGACTTCGTCGGCGACAGCCTGGGACTTGCTCGCGAGGCCGCGCGCTGCGACGCCAGCATCATCGTCCAGGCGGGCGTGCACTTCATGGCGGAGACCTCGAAGGTCCTCTCGCCGGGGAAGAAGGTGCTGATCCCCGACCTGCGCGCCGGGTGCTCCCTCGCCGCCTCTATCACCGCCGACGACGTGCGACTGATCAAGGCCCGCTATCCCGGCCTACCGGTCGTCACCTATGTGAACACCACCGCCGCGGTGAAGGCCGAAACCGACATCTGCTGCACCAGCGCCAACGCCGTCCAGGTCGTCGAGGCGGTAGCCCGGGAGTGGGGCGTCGACCGCGTGATCCTGCTTCCCGACGAGTTCCTGGCCCGCAATGTGGCTCGCCAGACCGAAATCGGCATCATCGCCTGGAAGGGCCGCTGCGAAGTGCACGAGCGCTTCGACGCCTCGGACATCGCCGAGCTGCGGGCCGCGTGGCCCGACGCGGAGATCCTCGCCCATCCCGAGTGCCCGACCGAGGTCCTCGAAGCCTCGGACTTCGCCGGCTCGACAGCCGCGATGAGCGACTATGTCGCCCGCCGCAAGCCGCGCCGCGTGGTGCTGATCACCGAGTGCTCGATGGCGGACAACGTCGCCTGCGACGCGCCCGAGACCGAGTTCGTCCGTCCCTGCAACCTCTGCCCGCACATGAAGCGGATCAGCCTGGAGAACATCCACGCGGCCCTGCTCGAAGAGCGGTTCGAGGTGACCGTGGATCCGGCGATCGCCGTGGGCGCCCGCGCGGCGGTTCAGCGCATGATTGACCTTCCCGCTCCGGCCGTCGCCGCCCGCTATGACCTGGTGAAGGCGCGCCACCACGTGGACGTCGAACTGATCTAGGCGCCGACCATGGCTCTCCTGTCAGCACCGGCCCGCGCCGAAAGAGTCGATCTCGACGGCGTCCTCGTGATCGGCGCCGGGCTTGCCGGGCTCTGCGCCGCGCTTGCCGCCGCGCCGCGCCAGACGATGGTTGTCAACCCTGTCCCCCTCGGGGAGGGCTGCGCTTCGGCCTGGGCCCAGGGGGGCATGGCCGCCGCCCTCTCGTCGGACGACAATCCGGACCTCCATGCCGCCGACACCTGCGCCGCCGGCGCCGGCCTCTGTGAGGCCGAGGCCGTGCGGATCCTCACCAGCGAAGGCCCGGATGCGGTGCGGGCGCTGGCGGCTCTGGGCGCGCCGTTCGACCGGCGCGACGACGGGTCGTTCGCGCAAAGCCTGGAGGCGGCGCACTCGCGTCCCCGCGTGGCGCGGGTCGGCGGCGACGGCGCCGGACGCGCGATCATGACCGCGGTGATCGCCGCGGCGCGCAAGGCCGAGCATGTGCAGATCCGCGAGGGCGTGCGCGCCCGCGCCCTGCTGACCGACGTTCTGGGCCGCGTACGCGGCGTCCTCGCCGAGGCGGACGGATCGCTGGTCGAGATCCATGCGCCGGCCGTCGTGCTCGCCAGTGGCGGCATTGGCGGCCTCTATGCCGTCACCACCGATCCGGCCGCCGTCCGGGGCGAGGGCCTGGCCATGGCCGCGGCTGCCGGCGCGGAGATCGTCGATCCCGAGTTCGTCCAGTTCCACCCCACGGCCATCGACCTCGGCCTCGATCCCGCGCCGCTCGCCACCGAAGCCCTCAGAGGCGAGGGCGCCCGCCTGATCGACGCCGCCGGGGTCCCGTTCATGTCGCGGTATCATCCGGCTGCGGAACTGGCCCCGCGCGACGTGGTGGCCCGGGCGATCGAGTCGGAGCGACGCGCTGGACGCGGCGCCTTCCTCGATGCGCGCCCCTCGCTCATTCCCGACGTGGCGCACGAGTTCCCGGCGGTGTTCGCCGCGTGCATGTCCGGCGGCGTCGATCCGAGGCGCCAGCCGATCCCCGTCCTGCCTGCGGTGCACTATCACATGGGCGGCGTCGCCACCGACCTCACCGGAGCGACCACCCTGCCCGGCCTCTTCGCCGCCGGCGAGTGTGCGTCGACGGGCGTCCACGGTGCAAACCGCCTGGCCTCCAACTCCCTGCTCGAGGCGGCTGTGTTCGGCGCGCGGGCGGGCCGGGCGGCGCGCGACGCTCTGGCCATGAGCTGTCGCACCCTGACGCCGTTCGCGCCGCCCGACCTGCCGGAGCAGACCTTGCGCGAGCTTCGCCAGCGCATGTCGCGTGACGCGGGAGTGGTGCGCGACGCTACGGGACTGACGCGGCTTCTGGCGTGGATATTCGGCGCAGAGGCCGTCTGCGGCCCAGCCCTGCCGCTGACGACGGCGCGCCTGGTGGCGGAGGGCGCCCTCGCGCGCCGCGAGAGCCGTGGAGCGCATTTCCGCGCCGACCATCCCGTCGCTTTCGCCGACGCCGAGCATACCCGCCGCACTCTGCGCGACACGGCGGAGCGGCGCCGGTACGCCGCGTGAAGGTTGAACCGCTCCCCGACCTCCTGGTCGATCCCATCGTCCGCGCCGCGCTCGCCGAGGACCTTGGCCGTGCAGGCGACATCACTAGTCAGGCGTGCATCGACTCCGAAGCTTGGATGAGCGCAAGGTTCGTGGCGAGGAAGCCGGGCGTGCTCTCAGGACTCGCCTGCGCCCGGCTGGCCTTCTCCAGCCTGAACCCGGACCTGCGCTTCGAGCCCCATCTCGCGGACGCCAGCGCTCTGAAGCCCGGCGAGGCGATCGCCACTGTCACCGGGTCCGCCCGCTCGATCCTCTCGGCGGAGCGCACGGCTCTCAACCTGATGGGCCGCCTGTCGGGTATTGCGAGCCTGACCGCCGCCTACGTGGCGAAGACGAGCGGGACGGGCGCGCGGATCATCGACACGCGCAAGACGACCCCCATGCTGAGGGCGCTGGAGAAGTACGCGGTCCGCTGCGGCGGTGGGGCCAACCACCGGTTCGGCCTCGATGACGCGATCTTGATCAAGGACAACCACGTGGCGGCGTGTGGCGGCGTCCGCGAGGCGGTGCGGCGCGCCCGAGCCGCAGCCGGGCACATGGTCAGGCTCGAGGTGGAGGTGGACAGCCTCGAGCAGCTGCGCGAGGCCCTCGAGGCGGGTCCCGACATCGTCATGCTCGACAACTTCAGCCTCGCCGATCTCGAGGCCGCCGTGGCGCTCGCCGGCGGCCGCGTCGTCCTCGAGGCGTCAGGCGGGGTCAACCTGGAGACGGTGGCGGCCATCGCCCGCACCGGGATCGACCTGATCAGCGTGGGCGCCCTCACCCACTCCGCACCGGTTTTGGATATCGGCCTCGACGCCGCTTGAAGGCGGCGCCTAGAGCGCGTCCCGCTCAGGCGGAATCGCCTGAACGGGGTCAACGTGCTCTAGAGTCAGAGGTTTGAGCGCGTTCTTGTGCGGTTTCCACTTTTTCGGAACGCGCTTTAGCACCAACCTATTCGGTGGCGGTCGTGGCGCTGTCTTCTGCGGTTGCGACTCGCTCGGCCGGCGCCTGAGGCGCTTGAGCCGGCGCGGCCTGCTTTCCGAACAGGCCAAGATCGCCCAGCGCCATGGTGAACCTGTGGGCTGCATCGGCGGCGCCAGCGCCTTCCTCGACTGTCCGCTCGGCCTGGACCAGGTGGCGGACGCCGCCGCTCGCATGAGCGCTGATCGGACGCGTCGCGGCGATGAAGAAGACGTGATTACCCAGCCGGGCCACCGGAGTCCCCGCTTCTGCGTGCGCCGAGGCGTCCGCGGCATGGAAGTTCAGGGCGCGCCCGACGGCCGTCATGACGTAGCCTCTCAACGCGCGAGCGGCGACCGTCCGCGCGCGTCTCCAGGCCATCGGCTCGAGCGGACGGGCCATTGCGCCGTCGCAGACGAAGCTGAACTGACAACCGCCGTCGGACGCGGGCTGGTAGACGACGGCGCAGACGCTCTTCGGGTACGCGGGGCTGTGCGCCCGATTGAGCACGACCTGGGCGACGGCCGCCTGGCCAGCCGAGCTCTCACCCCGGGCTTCGTAGTAGACGGCCTTGGAGAGGCAATCGAGATCGCGTCCCCGCGCCGGACGGGTCCATGCTTCGGGTGCGGGAAGCTGGACTGCGGGCGAGCTAGTCTGAGCTTCGGGCGCAGGACCCTCCGCCATCCGATTGTTCGGGAGGTTCGGCTCAACCATCGTGGTCGCCGAAACAAGCTGAACCATCCTGCTGGTGTCGACGTCATGTGAAAATCGCGGCTGATTCTCGCTGCAAACAATCGCCGCCAGGGTCAATCCCATGGCGGTTGCAACAAGAGGCGCGCCAACCTGCGCGCACGCTTTCGCATGCGGGCTGAAAGTAAAGTTCAAGATTTCGTGTCCTATGCGGCGAGGCGATTACTGCCCCAGACAGTCGGTCTACAAGCGTACCGCGGCTTTCTTTAGCGGTTGAACTTGCGGACGGGGTTCGGCCGGTACACGTTGGCGGAACCACAGGCCGTCTACTACGTGGGAAAGGGCAGCGCAAGTTTCATAGACCGGACCCTGCGGCGCTTGCGCACAGGCCATCGGGCGATGCTTCCGGCGCCGGAGCCTGAGCGGCGACCGGCAACCAGATCAAATCCTTTATAATGTTAATGAATTTTTGCGACCCGCCCACGGGCGAAACGGGCCTGCAGGGCCTGCCGGAACGGGCGATTTTTTTCGCAGCCGACCGGGGTCGAACCGTCGATTCAGGCGTCCAGCAACTGGAAACGTAGGTCCATGTTCGCGGTCGACATCACCTCACGCGCCAACACGTAGAAGTGAGCGGCCGGCTCGGTCAGGCGGCACCGGGCGACAACTTCCACACGCACGACGCCGCCGGCGTAGGCATGCCAGACACCCTTGATCTGTCCCGTTTCGACGAACGCGATCTGGGCGTTGAGCTTGTCCCGCAGGACATCCAGGTGGTGCTGGTCTTCCGGCGGCGTCCACGTGAGGGGATCGGAGACCACAAGCACGGGCGTCGTCGCGTCGTCGTCGAGGTAGATGTAGTCGATGAGATCGGTTTCTAAGACGGACATGAGTCGTGACTGCCTCTAGGAGGTCGACTAAACGCACGTGAGGCTATTCCGGTTTTCCCAGTCGCGAAGTTGGCAGACCCCCGAAGTGGCTGCTAATCGCCGCTTTTACCTTCGCGATTGGGGATAAGTGCTGATCCAGCGCGATTATTCGGCGCCAACACCGGGCGCTGTGCCAAATTTGCCAGCATGAAATTGAAAGTGACGAATCAAGTCGTCTTGGTCAAACACCGTCAGGGAGCCGGCTCAACCTCGATCGACACCACCCCGCGCACGGACCGCGCGGGTCGCAAATCGTCCGGCGACACCAGGCGGAACGGGCCTTCCTTCGCGTCGAGGCGACCAGCTTCATTTCGATCGGCCAAGATCGGGACCGACTGGCGCATCCCTGGATCCATGGCGGCGATGCCGAAGGCTGCGCGATATCCGTCGGAGCCCTTGACAATCACCACGTCTGCGAGAGCTGGACCACGCAAGGCCTTGCCGGACGGCGCCCCGACCACCTGAAGCAGATCCGTCACCGCAACGCCCTCGTAGGCGCGAGCTGGGCGACCGCCCTCCCCGGCCAATTGCGCGCTTCGATGAGGCATGGCCGCGATCTGGTCCGCAGTGAATTGTCGCTGCTGGCCGTCGGGTCCTTTGACGGTGAGGGTCTGCGCCGCGCCCATAGTCGCCAAGAGGCTCACGGCGGCCGCCACGGCCATCACGGACGCAATCCTCACCGTTTCGCTCCTTTCGCTCAGGGACTTGGAGAGCCCTAGCCCCCGGCGTTATGAGCCTAGACCGCATGACGCGTCGAGAGGAGCCGCGAGTGAGAAACCCGCACTGGCGTCGCCGGGACCTGATCGCCCTGGCCGGGAGCCTGATCGCGCCGCGGGCGCTCTACGCCCAGCCCGCGGCCGGGAGCGGTTCCGTGACGGTGTTCGCCGCAGCCTCTCTGAAGAACGCCCTCGACGACGTCGCCAAGGCCTACATGGACGCGACGGGGACGCAGGTCCGCGTCTCCTACGCCGCCTCTTCGGTCATCGCGCGCCAGATCGAACAGGGCGCCCCCGCGGACATCTTCGTCTCGGCCGACACGGACTGGATGGACGAACTGGCCAAGCGCGGCCTCGTCGTCGCTGCGAGCCGGCGCAACCTGCTCGCCAACCACCTCGCCTTGATCGCCCCGGCAGCCTCGCCGGTCCGGCTGGCGATCCGTCCGGGCATGCCTCTCGCCGCCGCCCTGGGGGACGGCCGCCTGGCGGTCGCCGGGCCCGATGTGCCGGCCGGCCGCTACGCCCAGGCGTCGCTTACCGCGCTCGGAGTCTGGCCCAGCGTCGAGGCCAAGCTTGCACGCGGGGAGAACGTCCGCGCCACCCTCGCCTTCGTCGCGCGGGACGAGACGCCGCTGGGGATAGTCTATGATACCGACGCCAAGGTCGAGCCGGCGGTGCGCATCGTCGGAATGTTTCCGGACCGCTCGCACCCTCCCATCGTATATCCCGCCGCTCTGGTCGCCCAATCGCATAACCGCAGCGCTGCGGACTTCCTCAGGTTCATGGAAGGACCGAAGGCGCAGGCGATCTTCGCTCGATACGGCTTCCACCGCCCCGCCTAGAGCCTGATGCGTTCACACGGGACAGATGCGAACGCTGAACCAGACTCTACACTTTTGAATCCAAAGCAAATCATCCACGTTCAGACGGTTCCGTCTGAACGTGGTTTGCTCTAACCGTCTTCACATCAGCGCCAACGAAGGAGCATGGGTCCCAGGAGGCCCCCCACCACCGCCGGCGCGACGACGCCGAGCGAGTACCACACCAGAACAAATGCGCCGCCGGCTTCTTGGCAGTGGAGCGCATAGACGGCCGAGCCGGCCGCCCCCGCCGCAAGCCCGGCCATGGCGCCGGCCGCTCGCAGGCGCGTCGGCGCGAGGCCGCGGATCGCCCAGGCAAGCGCGACAAAGATTGGCGC
>JAFANN010000035.1 GCA_019232665.1 Caulobacteraceae bacterium
AAGCGCTCCGTCCGCGGACGGAGGTCAGGCGCCGGCGAGCGACGCAACCGCCGCGGCGTCGGTCTCAACACCCGTGCCGGATATTCCCGGAGGCGGAACCACGTCCAACAATCCAACGGATCTCTTCTCGACGCGCGAAGGCTACGACGCGTCAGGCCATGCGAAGCCGGCGTTCGAGGCTGAGATGTGGCTATACCTGCCTGCGGTCCACGCGACGATCGGCCTCAATCGGCGGAACGGAACCGACGTCGTCGTCGACCGTCCCCGACCGACTATCGCCGACGTCGTCAAGGGTGTTTCGTTCGCCTTCGACTGCGATTGCATGGTCCGCTACGGCGACTGGTCGGCCGAAGTGACGTTCCTCTACGTCTCCACCAAGGAGAAGACGAACGTCCTGCCGTTGCCAGGGGCGCTGCCCGCAGCGACGATCAACACGAACCTCAGGGCGATCTACGTCCAACCCGGTATCGGCTACCGCCTGTTCCGTTGGGACCAAGTCTCGATCGACGTCCGCGCCGGCATCACCTACGCCCAGCTCAACACAGACGCCGAATTCGCCCTGGGCCAGTTCTCGAGGTCGGCGTCCTACTCTCCGGGCTTTGTTCAAGGATGGGCTGGGGGACGCATCGACTACTACCCCACCCCACGTTGGCGCCTCGAGAGCACCGCGGGGATCACTGGGCTGTTCGAGCAAGCCGGGTGGAACGCAAAAATCGCGGCTTCGTACCTCGTCACCAAATGGTTCGACGTCACGATCGGGTACCGGGCCTCGCAGACCAACCAGCAGGGAGGATTGGGGCTCAATGGCGTCAACCGCAACATAAACATCCTGCTGCGCGGGCCAATGGCGTCCCTCGGAATCCGTTTTTAAGGGCCGCGTTTGCCTGGGTTTCATTGACGCTGCGCCATCCGTGACCCGCGGGTTTCCACGGATCGCAAATGGCTCGCGCGCACGCGACAGTAGCCGGCAGGCGCAAGGAAGCGTGCGCCGCCGACTCTCGGGATTACGAGGGAGCCACCGTCATGGCGGCGTTTCACGGACCCAACTTGCCGATCATCGCGGGCATGGTGATCAGCGTAGGCCTGCTCGTCGCCTCGGTCGGGATGCGGGCGACATTGCCCGAGCTGCTCTCAGTATTCCGCAGCCCCGTGCGGCTCCTCAAGGCGGTCGTCGCGGTCAACGTCGTCGTGCCCGTGGCAGGGGCGGTGATGCTGGCGGTCTTCCCGCTCGTCCCAGTCGTGAAGTTGGGCGTGATGGTGATGACCCTTGCGCCAGCCCCGCCGCTGATCGCCCGGCGGGATCTGCAGGCTGGATGCTCCAAGTCCTACACCCTGGGCCTCTACGCGGCCCTGGCGACGCTTTCGATCATCATCGTTCCTGTGTCGGTGGCGATCATCTCGAGGCTCTATGGCGTGACGGCGATCGTTGGGCCGATTGCGGTCGCCGAGCGTGTCGTCGCGACCCTGATCGTGCCGCTGCTGATCGGTCTGGGGTTCCGGCGTCTGGCGCCAAGAACGGCCGAGCGGCTGGCGCCGATCATCGATAGGTCCGCCATGATCCTGCTGGCGCTTGGCGCGATCTGGCTGGTCGCGGCGTTCTGGCCGGCGATGCGGGACCTGATCGGCAATGGGACCATTCTCGCCATGGTCCTGGTCACCGCGATTGCCCTGGCCGCAGGCCACCTCCTCGGCGGGCCCGATCTTGGTGAGCGGGCGCCCCTGGCCCTGATGGCCTGCGCCCGTCATCCTGGCATCGCGTTGCTGATCGCGACGGCGGTGGGCGCCGACAGGCACGTTCCCGCCGCCATCCTCGGCTTCCTGCTTGTCGGGCTGATCGTTTCGACGCCCTATCAGATCTGGATGAAGCGGCGTCTCGAGCGTGAGGCTGGCGCTCCGGCCGCGCTCGCCGCAACGCCGCCAGGGGCGGTCGCGCGCTGAGGCGCGTTGCGCGCGTCGCTCACTTCACGCTGTAGCCGCGCCCGGTGAGACACGCGCTGCGAGCGCGATAGTAGGACGACTTCATATTCGCGACGCGCTGCGCGTTCGCTTGGTTCTGCGCCTCGGCCGCGTTGTTGTTGCGCACGCGGCGCACGAGGCCGCCCGCCACGGCGCCGACCGCGGCTCCAGCAGCGGCGTTACCCATGATCGCCCCGCCGATTGCCCCGCCCGCTGCGCCCCTGACGCGCGCGTTACTGCCGGTGACCGGCGCAGGCTCCGCCTTCGCGACCACCGGTGGATTGGCCGGGTCGTAGCCGCTCTGCGATTTCGCCCAGTTCGAGCAGTGGACCTCGTCCTTGTGCTGCTTGGCGTGGCTCTGTCCATGCTCCGGATAAACGTATTGCTGGGCGTCGGCGACCGAGGCGCTGGCGACAGCCACGGCCAGGGCCGCCACGATCCGCGGGCGTACGCGCAATGTCGTCATGGCCCTGCCTCCTAGCTCGGGGATTCCCTGACCGGAGGCTAGGCGCGGGGTGGCTTGGCGAAATCCGCAGTTTCCCGGGGACGGGTGGGGCGCGGCGCCTGAGGGTTGCAAGACCTCTGCAACGCCCCCGGTTAGGGCGGAGCTGAGGTGGATCAGCTCCAGTCTCCACAGCAACCGGAGAGTTCGCCAGGGGTTACCCTCACCCGCCGGGAAGTGCGGAGGAGACGGACGAGTAGAAATTCGATGGCGTTTGATTGTGTGCCCGGGGGCGATCCGCGCGGCCAGTGGTGTCCGAAGTGCGCGCGGCCAATTGCCGAGTCCGAGCCGAAGACCATCATGCATTTCCGGGAAGATGCTGACGACGGTGGCCTCAGCGGCAAGGCGTGGCATGCGGAGTGCGCTCGGCCCTACTGGGAGACCATCACGCGGGCCCTCGACATCCTGAGACGAGCGACGGGCGGCTCCTAACTTGTAGAGGCCGCCCGAACGACGCAGCGAAAGCCGATGTGCGAGGTGGAGGTGTCGATCGGATGCGCATGGCGCGCGGCCGGTCGGTAGCGCCGGCAATAGGAAGGCGCGCAGAGGTGCGAGCCGCCTTTCAGCACCTTGCGCGCAATCTTGATCGGATCCGCCGCGTCGATGCTTCCGGACATGCTCCCCCCGACCGGATTGCGAGGCAGGCAACAGGGTGAGGCCGTGGGCGCCGGGCGCGACCACCAGTCGCTGGTCCACTCCCAGACGTTGCCGATCATGTCGTAGAGCCCAAAGCCGTTGGGCGCGAACAGGCCGACGCGCGACGTGCGGATGGCGCCTGGCGGCTTGAGGCTCTCGAAGGGGAACCGACCCCGCCAGGTGTTGGCCATGATCCGCCCGCCTGGGGTCAGTTCATGCCCCCAGGCGAACTCCGCCTGATCGAGTCCGCCCCGGCAGGCGAACTCCCATTCCGCTTCGGTGGGCAGGTCCTTGCCCGCCCAGCGCGCGTAGGCCTCGACGTCGATCCAGGCCACGTGCACCACCGGATGATCCCAGAGCCCGACAAGCCCGCTCTGCGGTCCGGTGGGATGGCGCCAGTCCGCGCCGGGCGTGTAGCGCCACCACGCGGACACATCGTCCAGCGGTACGGGCCCATCCGTGGGTTGGAACACGAGTGAGCTGGGCGCCAGCTTGTCCGGCAGCGCGCCCGGATAATTCGCCGGATCGGGAGCGATCTCGGCCACTGTGACCCAGCCCGTCTCCCTGACGAACTGCGCGAACTGCCGGTTGGTCACCGGATGCACGTCGATCCAGAACCCGCTGACCGCCGT
>JAFANN010000100.1 GCA_019232665.1 Caulobacteraceae bacterium
CACGGAGGGCGCGACCACTGCCGCAACTGGGACTGGGTGGCCCGGGAGTTGCGACGGGACTGGCACGTCATCGCCCCGGACGTTCGCGGCCACGGCGACTCTGCGCCTTCGCCGAGCGGCGACTATTCGATGAGCGCCTTCGTCTACGACTTCGCGCAGCTGATCCACGGCCAGCGCCTCGCGCCGGTGAGGATCATCGCCCACTCCATGGGCGGCGCGATCGCCCTTCGCTACGCGGGGATCTATCCGGAGAACGTCGAGAAGCTGGTGGCTATCGAGGGCCTCGGTCCGTCGCCGTCCATGGTCGCCGAGCGTCAGGAGCAGGCGATCGCCCAGCGCATGCGATCCTGGATCGACGCCGAGCGCGGCCTCGCCGCTCGCATCCCGCGCCGCTACCCGTCGATCGAGGAGGCCTTCCATCGCATGCAGGGCGAGAACCGGCACCTGACGGACGAGCAGGCCCGCTACCTGACCGTCCACGGCGTCGCCCAGAACGAGGACGGCACCTATAGCTGGAAGTTCGACAACTACGTCCGGTCCTGGTCTCCCGTGGACCTGACCCCGCAGCAGACCTGGGAGCTGTGGTCGAACATCTCGTGCCCGACCCTGCTCATCAATGGCAAGGAGAGCTGGGCGTCCGACCCGGTCGCCGACGGCCGCATCAAGAGCTTCCGCAGCGCCCGCGCCCTTTCGGTCGAAGGCGCTGGCCACTGGGTCCACCACGACCGCCTCGACGTCTTCCTCCAGGCGGTCCGCGAGTTCCTCTGAAGCTGTACGGCGCCCGCTTGATCACGCCGGTCGGCGGGTCATACTCGCGGTCCATGATCACTCGTCGATACGGCAATCTCGCCCTGCGCGAGGACCCGGCCCCAGCCTCGGCCGTCCAGTTGGAGGCCCAGGGCTACGCCCACGTGACGGGCGTCCTCGACGCGGGCGCGACAGCGGCTTTGCGCGAGGAGGTCGCGGCCGTCTTCGACGCCTCGGAAGCCGACCGGCCGGCCGACCAGCATGGCGAGTTCCGGCACGCCATGCTCAATCGCTCCGCCCTGGCGCAGCAGGCGATCGCCGCGCCCGCCATCCTCGAGACGATCGAGCCGCTGCTCGGGGAAGACTGCCACGTCATCGCCAACACCGCCTGGCGCAACCGCCTGGGCCATTCCGGCGGGCGCTGGCACACCGACGCCGGGCCGCACATCCCGCGCCCCGAGGGCGTGGCCTGGCCCGACGCCATCCCCTATCCGGTGTTCGCGATCGGCATGCACCTCTTCCTCGAGGACTGCCCGCTGGAGGCAGGCCCTACGGCGGTGTTGGCTCGCTCGCACCGCTCCGGCCGCTCGCCGCCGGTCGACGATCCTGTCTTCCAGGCGACGCCGACCTACGATGGCGAGGGGCCGGTGTTGCTTCCCGCAAAAGCCGGCGACGCCATCTTCTTCGTGTCCGACATCTGGCACCGCGGCACCCCGGCCCTGGGAGATTTCGGCCGCTTCTTCCTGCAGTGCCACTACGCCCGGCGCGATATCGCCCAGCGCATCCGGATGACCGACGAGGTCAATCACCTCACCCCCGAAGCTGTCGCTCGCGCCGACACCCCCCGTGCGCGCAAGCTCGCCGGCCTCCACCGCCCGGGCTTCTACGACCTCTGAGTCAGCATTGCCTCACGAGAGGGCGCTGACGGTCCAGGTGGCGCTGACCACCAGAGGCCGCCGCTCGAGGTGGCTGACGACAAGGTCGAGCTCCTTCGGATCGGCTGTGGTCGAGACGAGCGCCGCCGCCAGTTCGACCAGGTCCTCGCCTTCGGAAAGGGTCTCGATGTCCTGGATTGGATAGTGGTGGGTTTCGAGCTCGTCGAACAGGAGGTCGCGCGCCTCTGCAACGTCCTTTGGCCGGCAGATCAGGTGCACTCGGTAGAGAGCTTCGGTCTCGCCAGGGCTCATCGGTCTCCGGTTGACGAAGTTTACGATGGGGCGGAGCAGGGTGTTGCCGGCGAGGATGAACGCCGCCACCAGGGCGGCCTCCAGTTCCAGCCCGACGCCGGCGAACGCCCCGACGGCGGCGGAGGCCCACAGGGTGGCGGCGGTGTTCAGGCCGGTCACCTGCGCCCCCTCCTTCATGATGACCCCGGCGCCCAGGAAGCCGATGCCGGAGACGATGTAGGAGACGATCCGGGTCGCCCCTTCGGCCCCGTAGATGCGCAGGCCGAGATCCGCGAACGCCGCCGCGCCCACGGCGACGAGGACGTTGGTGCGCAGTCCCGCCGTACGCTGACGCCATTGCCGTTCGAGGCCGATCAGGGCGCCCAGGCAGAAGGCGGTCGCCAAAGCGGCGACTGTGGCGAGCAAGCGAGGCGAAGTCATTGCGTGGCCTCGACGAGGAACTCGGCGGTCGCGTCGTCCGCCACCTGGTGAGCCACGTTCAGGAACTGCTGCAGTGTAAGCCCCACCGCTTCGGCCGCCTGCGGGATGACGTCCAGTGCGTTGGCGTTGAGCGGAGAGGCCGGGTCGTTGGCCTCGTTCATCAGCACGCGGATCTCGTACGCGCCGCGCAGGCCCATGGGCCGCAGGATCTCCAGCTTCGGGCCGAGGTAGCTCCACGCCAGGGCCTGGCTGACCAAATCGAGCATGAACATGAAACCCATGTTGGTCCGCATGGTGAGGGAGATCGGATCGGCCCAGGCCATCTGACCGATGCTCGTGACGCCGATCTCTTTCATCCGCTCGAAGACCAAGTCGTCGACGCCCACCAGCTTGGTGATCAGATCTGCCTGGGTGTCGGTCGCAATCGCCGCTCCCAGCCGCTTCTGTGCGTCCTGCCGGATAATGCGAGCGATCATAGGGAGGGGGAAGGCGCCCGCCGCGAAGGCGATGATCAGGGCCGCGTCGTTCTTCACCAGGCTCGAGAGGGCGAAGGCGACCGGCACGCAGCCCATGTAGCGCAACGCCTGGAAGCACAGGTCCTCCGCGGCCACGTCCCTTCGGGCGACCTGGCCGATCGCCTCCAGCGAGACGAAGACGTAAGCCCCTGCGATCGCCGCGGCGGCCACCGCCAGGCTGTGAGCGGTCGGGCCTCGGGGGTCTTCGGTCAGGTAGATGATCGACCAATGGGCGATGCTCTGCGCGGCGTAGCAGGTGAGCAGGAAGGCGTAGAGGGTGACGATGATTGCGACCAGGACCGTGGGGACCACCAACCGGCCGCGACCAAACCAGCGGTCATAGAAGGCTGTGAACCTGGCTGTCGCCGTCGCCGGATTGCTCGTCTCGGAGTGGTAGGTTGCGAGATACTTGTCCTTGGCTTGGTCGCTCAGGCTGCAGACGATGACGTGCCGGCGCCATCCCCACCCGTCGAACAGGTAGAAGATGATCGGGCCGACTGCGGTAAATGCCCCCAGCACGGTCGTGATCAGTATGGCGAAGGTGATCACGGACTTGTCCGCCAGCGGAGTCTGCGGCTGCGGCGGATGGGGATGACGGTGCTCCGGAGGGCCTTCGGGACGGCGCTGGGGGGCGATCGGCACGATCGCGGCGGACGATACAGGGGTTGCGGTCGCCGCCATCGCGCGATTGGGCACGGATTGGGCTGCCGCCGGCACGGCGCTGATCGACCCGGTCGCCACCAGCATGAGCGCCGCCGCTACGTGCGGAAGCTGTCGCGCCCTCTGTTGTCCCATGGCCCACCCCCGTCCATGACGTCTAGGCCGGCGAGACTATCAGTCCCGGGATATCCAACAACTGGCCGGCGACCGTAGGGGATCGCCCTAGTTTGCTTTTGCTGAGGTGTCCTCGGCGAAGACCGGTCCGCCCTCGTAGGAAACGTAGACCTTCCGCTGCCCTCGCGAGACATAGATCCGGTGCGAGCGGAAGAAGTCGGCGCCGAGCAGCATCTGCGGTTGCTCCACTGCGCTCTGGCCAATGTTCGAGCCCAACACCGACACGGTGCTGTCGACAAAGAGATCGCCGACCGGAATCCGCGCGTTGTGGATCGTCTCGTCGCCAAAGGCGAAGCTGGAGAAGACGTGTGAGCTGACCGGTACGGTGCGCGGCCCAATCCCCTGCATCCGCACAACCCCGGCCTCGTCACCCGCGCCGGCCCGGACGCCAAGGTCGTCCGCCCCCTTTCGGGTCAGCACTGAAATGCTCGAGCCGGTATCCATCTGGGCCTCGATCGGCCGGCCATTGACGAGGACCTTGACCTTGATCGTGTCGTCTTTCGCTCCGAGCATCGGGGCAACGGCGTAGGGCTTGCGCCAGTAGACCACCTGGTTGGTTTGACAGGTGTTGGGCATGAAAAAGCGCAACTTGCCGTCGGGCACGTCGAACTCGATGTCCGCCTGCAGCAGGAAGTGCGCGCCCAGGAGGCCCTGAGCGCCGCCCATGTCGCCTTCGCCCGTCACGGCCATGTCGAAATCGCTCGCCGTCAGCGCTCCTACCTTGAACTCCTTGATCCGGGCGCTTTCACCGCTGTCCTTGCCTCCGACGCCATAGAATTGGACCCCTTCGAACTTGCGGATCGGCAGACCCAGGGCCACGGCGGCTGGGCGGGAAAGGAGAGTGCCGGGGGAGCCGGTGTCGACCACCATTTGAACGGTCTGTCCGTTGATGGAGCCATCGACCACGAGTTGGCCAGCGACGGTGTGGATCTGCAGTTCACCGATCTGCTCGAGGTTGCAGGTTGTTGTAGCGGCCGGCTTGTCGTCTTGGGTTGCGTGCGCCGCCCCTGCGCCGGTGAGGCAAAGCCCCAGTGCAAGGGTCAGGCCTGTGCGTCGCATCGATTTCACCCCTTTTTCCGGGGAGGTTCGGAGTCTGATGGGTGGGGGTCAAGCCCGGTATCGAGAACGCGCAGCGCCGCATTTCCGATCACAAATTGACGGGGCGTCTGGACTTAAATGAGCGCTAACGTACGCTAAAGGGGCGCAACCGGCGACGTCGGCGCTTTTGGCCGGCAGGCCGCCTCGGGGTGCGCGCGTCCTGGAGGTCACGCCATGTCTGTCACCGATCTGGCCGCCGATGCGGCCCGTGCTCGATCGTTGTCGAAGTTCCGCCTTGGACGGCTGCACCGTGCTTATGACCCACGCATACCGCACATGAGCGCGCTGCTCGCCGGGATGACCCTGCCGCCGCCGCCTCCGACGGCCGACTACACCGCCAACATGCCGGCGGACCTCGGCATGATGAAGAACGACGTCCTTGGCGACTGCACCTGTGCGGCCGTCTACCACGCCCTCCAGGTGTGGACCGCCAACGCCAACCCGCCGATGGTCACCGAGTGCGACAATGACGTCGAGGAACTCTACGAACAGGCGTGCGGCTACAACCCGACCCAGCCTGGCGAGGGGCCCGGTGGTAATGAGCAGCACGTTCTGAAGTATCTGATCAGAACGGGAGCGCCAGCAGGTCCAGATGGTCAGCAAAGGCTCAAGATTGCCGCCTTTGTCGAAGTCGATCCGCGGATGATCGACGACGTCAAGCGCACGATCAACGACTGTGGCGTCGCCTACATCGGCTTCAACGTGCCCAAGTTCATCATGCCCGACAACGCTCCGCCGCCTGCGGTGTGGGATATCGCTCCGGGCCAGGACGACACCAACATCGGCGGCCACGCTGTCGTGCTTGCGGGATACGACGCCAATGGAGCGAAGGTGATCTCTTGGGGTCAGTACTACACGATGAGCTGGGCCTTCTTTTCCAAGTTCGTCGACGAAGTCTATGCTCTGGCTTGTTCGGAGTGGTTCGACAACACGGGCAAGAATCCGCTGGGCCTGACCCTCGATGACCTGCGTGCGCAGATGCAGGGGATCAAGGAAGCGCCCAACAACGCATGAAACCTGTCGGCGAGGGCGCACGGGTTCGCGTCCTCGCCGAACGTAAGCGGCGCGAGGGGGGACGGGATGAGGACGGATACAGCCGCAAGGCTCGCCGGAGGCGCAGCGTTCGCGGTCGCGGTGGGGCTTGCGGCGCTGCTCACCCGGATCGGCTTTCGGCCTCGTCTGAAGATGGACGACCCCGCGGCCTTCGCCCGCGCCTCGACCCTTGGTGACCAGCTGGAAGAGGCGAAGGCGAGCGGCCACCCCGTCCATATCCTTCATGTCCACGGCATTCGGGCCTACGGAGCGGGCGGCGCCCAGGTGTTCATGCAGGGTCTGGTCCGTGAGGGCGGCCTGCAGGGGCCGGCTGTTGGCCCGGACGGAGCGTTCGAGCGCCTCGAGCGCTTCACGACCAACCTGGGACCGAGGCCGGCGAACGCGACGGTCCTGGGCCAGACGGTGTTCCCGTGCGACCTCGGCTGGGCTCGAAGCCAGCCCTTCGTCGACCGCTACCTCTTCCGGCGCGACGGGCAAGTGGTCGCCGTGCTCGACGAGCTCAACTGGTGGCCCCTCCTGTTCCCGTTCAAATGCCGTTTCCTCGTCGGGCCGGACGCGGCTCTGTCAGGCCCGGACAGGCAGGATCTGGAGGCCTGCAGCCAGGATGACGACACGCACTTTCCATGGCTCAGTCCCGACGAGGCGAAGTCGGCGGAGCGCACGCGGACGATCTCCGGCGGCAGCGCCATCGCCAATGGCCTCGTCAAGCACGCCATGTTCGCCTGGGGTCTGTCGGACGCGGTAATTGCCCTTGGCGACGTCAGGACGCTGATCCATGAGGCGATCGATCAGGCCTTCGCCTATGCGGCGGACTACGAGGGCCGAGGCGTGGGCGAGCAGCACTTCGCCGTCGTCGCCGAGAGCCTGGGCGCCTTCGTCGTGCTCGACGCCGCCGCCGTGTGCGGAAGAGCTCGCGAGGTCATGGATAGCGCCTGCGACATCTGGCTGTTCGCCAATCAGTTCCCTCTCCTGGAGCTGGCCAGGGTCGCGCACCTGCACTCGGGCGCCGGGGCCGCCGCGCCGGCGGCCGCGACACCCCAGTTGCATGGGCTCCTCCATCGGTGGGCCACCGCGCCTCGCGCAGGACTCGTGATGTCGCGGCCCAGGCAGGTCCTCGCCTTCAGCGATCCCAGCGACGCCCTGACCTGGCTCGTGCCGAAGCTCGCCGCCGCGCCCGAAGAGCCCGAGCCGATCGTGGTCAACATCTTGGACCGCAACGAGTTCGACTTCTTCCACCTCGCAGCCGACCCGATCTCCGCCCACACCGGCCACGCCCATAACCGGGCCGTGCTGCGCCTGATGCTGACCCCGAACCGGCCAGCCGGAGCTTTCTAAAGCGCTTCATATCGGGGATCCCCAATTTTGTTGGTCATCCCGGGCCGTAGCGAACTCGGCCGTAGGTCGAGTGAAGCGGGAACCGAGATGACTTAAAAAAGAGGCGGCCGCTATCGCCCACCCTGGGCCAGGTCGCGCAGTCGCTCCAGAGCGTCGTCCCAATAGGGCTCGTATTTTGCCAGCCAGGGCGCCAGGGCGTCGGCCAGGACCCCGCCTTCCAGGCGATAGACCTGTTCGCGGCCGCGACGGGTGGCGAGAACAAGCCCTGCCGCTCTCAGGCCCATCAGGTGCTTGGAGATCCCCGACGCGACGAGATCGGGGAACTCTGCCGCCAGCTGCCCGACCGTCTGTTCGCCCCGCTCGGCCAGAAGATCGAGGATCCGTCGCCGCGTCGGGTCCGCCAGGATCCGGAAGACCTCGTCGGTCGGACTAGACGTGGACGCCCCCCGCCACGAGTTCGGCCAGCCGCTCCAGGATCCTGTGCTCGCTGGCCCCTCGCTCGTAGTCCTCCACGGACGCGGGCCAGTCGGCCTTGCCAATGCCGGCGAAGCCATCGTGGACGAGGCTGACCTTGGTCCCCGCAACCGTGGGCTCGAGCGCGATCACCAGTCGTCCTGGATGCACCCAGTCCCCGTCTTCCTCGAACCAGGAGAGGATCAGGCTCTGCTCAGGCTGCAGCTCCAGCACGACGCCGCTGATCCAGGTGGCGTTGTCGGGGCCCAGGAAGCGGTAGGCGCCGCCAAGCCTCAGATCGATCTCGATATTCGGACTGA
>JAFANN010000311.1 GCA_019232665.1 Caulobacteraceae bacterium
GGGTCCTCGTTCCCTGACCCGCAACGCCCGCGCAAGAACCGCGTTGCCGCCACGCGAGGGTTCGGGAAACAAGTCCATATGTCCATACCGATAAGCCCGCCGCCGGTCCAAGGCGGCGCTGGGGATGAGTTGCCGGCCTACCTGTCAAACGGCGTGATCGGCCTGCGCGTGCGGGACAATCCCCTGACCACCGGCATGACTTTGGTCAGTGGATACACGGGGGAGCACCCTCGGCATGGGATCGAGGCCGCGGCGGTCGCGCCCTACCCGCTTGGCTGCGATCTGCGGCTGGGTGGCGTGTGGCTCTCGGACGCCCCGCAGCGGGCGCAGATCCTGGACCAGGCCTATGATTTCGCCACCGGCGAGCTGACGAGCCGCCTGGTGTTCGAGGCTGATGGCGTGCGTGCGCAGGTCGAGGTGCTGACCTTCTGCTCCCGGTCGATCCCTTCCCTTGTCTGCCAGGAGATCACCCTCAGCGTCGATGGCGCGGCCGACATCAGCCTCAAGGCGAGCCTCGACGCACGGATGAACGACGGGAGCGCCCATCGCGTCCTTCGCGCCGTCCCCAACACGCCGCCCGATCAGGTCGAGGGCGCGCTGCTCTGGGAGAGTCTCGGCGGCGTATCGCGCGTCGGCCTCGCCTATGTGACGCAACTGGACGGCGCCGACGCCAGCGTGGATCGGCCCACCTTCACCAACAACATCCTCGAAACCACGCGTGAGCTGAGGGCGCGCTCGGGATCGGCCGTGCGGTTGCGCCAGATGGCGGCGCTGGTCTCGTCGGCGCAGCACAGCCAGCCCGACTACGAGGCCGTGCGCCAGGTGGTCTTCGCGGGGCAGAAGGGTTTCGATGGGGTCCGCGCCGAGAACCGCGCCGTCTGGGAAGATCTGTGGCGTGGCCGGATCGAGATCGAAGGCGCTCCGCAGCGCTGGCAGGCGCTGTCCGACGCCGCTCTCTTCTACCTCCTGAGCTCGGCGCACGTCGCCTCGCCCGCGTCCACCTCGATGTTCGGTCTGGCGACGTGGAAGAACTACCATTACTATTACGGGCATGTGATGTGGGACATCGAGGCGTTCGGGACGCCGGTCCTCTCGCTGCTTCAGCCGCGCGCGGCGCGGAGCCTCCTCGGTTATCGATTCGGTCATCTCGCCGGCGCGGTGCAGAACGCGAGGCTGCGAGGCCGGCTGGGCGCGCAGTTCCCGTGGGCGGCGGCGGCCTCGACCGGCGAGGAGGCGACGCCTGCGCCAGGCGGGGAGGCGAGCCGCGAGGAGCATGTCTCGCTCGATGTCGCCAACGCCTTCGCCTTCCACGCCCGCGTCTCCGGGGACGACATCTTCCTGCGGGAGCAGGCCTGGCCGGTGGTCAGCGCGGTCGCCGAATGGATCGCGGACAGGGCGGAGCCGACGGCGCGCGGCCGCGAGTTCCGCGCCTCCACCGGCATCGCCGAACGCGAGGCGCAGGTCGATAATCCCGCCTTCACGGCGATGGCGGCCGCTGGGGTGCTGCGCGCCGCGATCGAGATGGCGCGCCGGCTGGGCGTCGAGGGCGATGCGGAGTGGGATTCGATCGCTCAGAACCTAGTCCTTCCCATGCGCGGCCAGGCGATCGTCACCCACGAGGGGTGGCGGGCGAACGAGGAGAAGGGCGCGACCCCCGAGCCCCTGATGGGCGTGTTCCCCCTCGCCTACCCCATGTCTCCTGAGGTGGAGGCGGCGACGCTGGCGACCTTCCTGCCGCTGGCGGACCAGTACATTGGCAGTCCCATGCTTTCAGCACTTTACGGCGTGTGGGCCGCGCGGGCGGGGGATCGCTCCCTGTCCGCTCGGCTGATGGAGGAGGGCTACGGCAGGTTCATCTCGGGGCGCTTCCTGCAGACCCTGGAGTACCGGCCCGACCGGTTCCCGGAACAACCACAAGCCGGTCCTTTCTTCGCCAACCTCGGCGGCTTTCTTATGGGCCTCCTGATCGGTTTCCCAGGACTGGAGGTGAGCGATGGCGATCCCGCAGGGTGGGCTCGGCGGCCTGTCGTGCTCCCCCGTGGCTGGAAGAGCATCGCTGTCGAGCGGTTATGGCTGCACGGCCGTCCCTGGCGCCTAGAAGCCCACCACGGCGACCTGGCCGCGAAGCTCGAGCCGGCAAAATAGCTTCGGAAGGTTTGCTTTCAGGACTTAGCCCGATTGCCCATGGGAGGTCAGCGTGATCTTCGCCGCCCTGGCCGCCGACTATGACGGGACGCTCGCCGAGAACGGCCATGTCGCCGCCTCGACGGTGGAGGCCATTCGCCGCCTGAAGTCAGCCGGAATGCGGCTGATCGTCGTGACCGGTCGGTGGTTGGAGGACCTTCAGCACGCGTTCGACGCCGAGGATCTGATCGACGCGGTTGTGGCCGAAAACGGCGCAGTTGTCTTTCTGCCCAAAGTCGAACTCACCCTCCAGATCGGAGGACCGCCGCCGCATGCGCTCGTTCAGATCCTGCACGATCGCGGCGTGCCCCATTCGATTGGCCGCGGCATCATCTCGACCTCGCAGCCTCACCAAATGACGGCGCTTGAGGCGATCCGGGAGTTGGGTCTCGATTGGCACGTCGTTCTCAACAAGGGCGCGGCGATGGTGTTGCCGCCGGGGGTGAATAAGGCCACCGGCCTCAAGGCCGCCCTCGTCGAGCTCGAACTGTCGCCCCAAGCTGTAGTGGGGATCGGCGACGCCGAGAACGACCAAGCCTTCCTGGCCTGGTGCGGCTGCTCGGTCGCGGTCGCCAACGCCCTGCCTGCCTTAAAAGCGGCCGCCGATTTGATCACGAAGGGCGAGGACGGCGCCGGCGTGAGGGAGCTCATAGACAGCTGGCTGCGCGATGAGGAGCTCGCCTTCGGAGAGCTCGTCCGCCGCAAGCTGGACGTGGTCGGGCCGGGCCAACCCGTGCGCCGCCGCCGGGATGTGCGCCCGGCCATCTGACCTCTCGCCGGTTCAAGCTGCGATGAAGGTCTGGTAGGTCGACGCCAGATCGAGCGGAGGCCCCGATGATCCAACGTCTTGCGGGGGTGACGGCATTGCTTGCAGCTGGCGCGGCGCTGGCTCAAAGCCCCGCCCCCGCCGCCCCTGCTGCGCCACCGCCGGGTAAGGTCGTCAGCGAAGTGGTGGTGCCCGGCGGCCCTCAGCCCAAGCTGGTCGCCAGCTTTCCGGCCGAGGGCGCGACCGTCTCGGCGGGCGAGCTGGCGCTCAAGGTCACGTTCGACCAGAAGATGACGCCCGCGAAATGGGCCTTCGCCGCTGTCCCCGGCGGCTCGTTCCCGGTTTGCCTTAGGCAACCGCGACTTCTCGCCGACGAGAAGACCTTCGTCCTGCTGTGCCAGGTCAAGCAGAACACCGCCTATGCCGTCGCCCTTGGCCCGCCGCCAGGTTTCGAGGGCGCCGCGGGGCGCGACGCCTCCCCAATCGTCCTGAAGTTCTCCACCAACGATCAGATCGTCGATGACCTCCACGAGGCCCTCGACGAGGCCGGTCTCAGCAATGCGGACGATCCGATCATGACCTGGAACGACGACGGCAAGACCCCACCGACGTCGCCGCCTCCAGCGAACTGACCATCACCGCCAATCGACATCACGCCTCCGAAGGATGATCCCATGCGACATGTGAAGTTCGGCCGCACCGGCCTGCGCGTCTCGGCCCTGTGCCTTGGCACGATGACCTTCGGACTCCAGTGCGACGAGGAGACGAGCCGCTCGATCCTCGACCGCGCCGCCGAAGGCGGGATCAACTTCCTCGACACCGCCGACGTGTATCCGCTGGGGGGCGACCGGGCGACGGCGGGCCGGACCGAGGAGATCGTCGGCCGCTGGCTAACGGGCAAACGCCACGACTACATTGTCGCGACCAAGTGCGTCGGGCAGATGGGTCCCAACCTCTGGGACCAGGGGATGAGCCGCAAGCACATCCTCGACGCGATCGACGCGTCGCTCCGGCGCCTGAACACGGACTACATCGACCTCTACCAGCTTCACGGCTTCGACCCGGCCACCCCGATCGACGAAGCGCTGGAGGCGCTCGACGCTGTCGTCCGGGCCGGCAAGGCCCGCTACGTCGGCGTCTCTAACTGGATGGCCCACCGCATCGCGCGGGGCCTGGGCCGTAGCGAGGTCAAGGGCCTCGCCCGCATCGACTCGGCGCAGCCCCGCTACAACCTGCTGTTCCGCACCTTCGAGCGCGACCTCCTGCCCCTTTGTGAGGAGGAAGGAGTCGCAGTCATCCCCTACAATCCTCTGGCCGGCGGCTTGCTCACGGGCAAGCACAAGCTGGAGGACAAGCCCAACGAGGGGCGCTTCACGCTCGGCCGGGCCGGCTCGATGTACCAGCAGCGCTACTGGCACGAGAACGAGTTCGACACCGTCGAGCGTCTCAAGGGGATCGCCAAGGAGGCGGGCGTGAGCCTCGCCACCCTCGCGGTCTCCTGGGTCATGGCCAATCCCGCGATCACTGCGCCCATCGTCGGCGCGAGCCGTCCTGAGCAGCTGGCCGACAGCCTCGCGGCGGTCGGGGACGGGCCGATGGCGCAGGATCTGAAGGACACCCTGGACGACCTCACCAAACCCTGGCGCGCGGTCGACGCCGAACGCTGACGAGCGCGGCGAGGCGGACCCTCAGTCCCCCTTGTCCCATCCCGCCGGCCCATCCAGCTCGCGATAGTGGCGGAATATCCCTGTCTCGTTGAAGGTCTGACAGCGCGGCGAGGCGAGGTAGGCGGCGATCCGCGGGAGCTCCCGGACCCGGCGGGCGATCGCGTACAGGGGCGGAAATTTCACGGGGGCTTCGGCCATCGCCTCGGGGAAGGCGTAGGCGAGCCCCTTGAGCGCTTGGAACATCGACAGGTCGACGTGCGTGAGCGCGTCACCAACCATCCAGCCCGAGCGGTTGGCGGCGGCGATCCGCTCGAAATAGCCCAGGTACTTTGGGATCCGGTCACGCCTGAACGCCTCCGCCCGCGCCTTCGCCGGCTCCCGCTGCTCTTCATAGGTCTGGCTGGAGGCGATCGGATGGTGCGTGTCGTGGACCTCGGCCACGAGGTCGGTGATGGTGAGTTGCAGGGCGAGCGCGACCGGACGCAGGCGTTCGTCCTTCGGAACGAGACCGAGATGAGGTCCAAGGTATTCCAGGATATTCGCGACCTGCGAAACAACGAGGTCGGCGTCCTTGATGAATGGCGGAGCGAACGGCGGATGCGAGTCGCCTTTGGCCTCCAGAGCCCGCATCAGCGCCGGCATGCCGTAGCCCTCGGACTTCGGCAGGCGGGCGATGTCGAGATAGTCGGCGCCGGCCGCCTCGAACGCGAGCCGCACGAATTCGCCCCTGCCGGGCAGACCGGGCCAGTAGTAGAGTTCGTACGGCATCGTCGTCTCCAGCTGTGACCGTCGAGAATGCGCTCTCTGGCTCAGAAAGGGATGGCGCGTCGGATCCTGACCGTCCCCGCGGACGGGCGGAGGGAACATGGCGAGCATCGCGGAAGGACGCCGTAAAGCGCCAGCCTGGCCGCTGGCTCTCCTTTTCGTAGGCGCCGTTGGCGTGGGCGTCGTGTCTTACCGGTATCTCGTGCCCGGCGCGCCGGGCGGTGCGCCTCCGATCCTGGCCAACCGGTATGCGCACTACGGCTTCCTCACCGTGCACGCCGGCTTCGCCGCCACCGCGCTGCTTATCGGCCCCTTCCAACTCGTCCGACGCCTCAGAACGGCTCGCCCGACGCTGCACCGTTGGATGGGCAGAACCTACGTCATGTGCTGCCTGGCGGGCGGCGCGGCGGGTCTCGTGCTCGCCTTCGGCGCCCAGACAGGTCCGGTGTCCACGGCCGGGTTCGGCTCCCTCGCGGTCCTTTGGATCACCGTGACGAGCCTAGCGTGGCGCGCGGCCCTCGGCCGCCGTTTCGCCGAGCACCGGCGCTGGATGATCCGCAGCTACGCCCTCACCTTCGCGGCGGTCACTCTGCGGACCTACCTGCCCTTCGCCTTCCTCATTCCGTGGGGTTACGACAAC
>JAFANN010000194.1 GCA_019232665.1 Caulobacteraceae bacterium
GGCGAGGGGGGAGGGATCGGACATGGGTGGCTCCTACGCCCACGAAGGTGCGCGCGTGGCCGGCCCTTTCCCACTAGCCGGATGGGCGGGGCTCCCTCCCCTTCTGGGCTACGCCATTCACACATCTCCTTTTTTCAGCTGTCATCCCGGGCCGTAGCGAGCTCGGCGTAGCCGGGCGAAGGGAGGACCCGGGACCTAGGTGACTGGGCGAGCCGCTGTGGTTCGCGAACCGCTGCGCCGTGGGCGTGGCCCTGGTCCCGGGTCCTCGCTTCGCTGCGCTCGCTACGGCCCGCGAGTCTCGGGGTGATCGAAACTTCCCCACCCGGTCTCGCTATGCTCGCCCACCCTCCCCAGAAGGGGAGGGAGAGATCGCCGCCGCAGGCTTCAGCGCCACCAGGGCGGCGTCGAGGAGGTCGGGGTCGCCGGCGATAGCGACCTGGCCGCCGAAGCGCCCGACGGGCTCGCCGCGCCAGTCGGTGACGTAGCCGCCGGCTCCCGCGATCAGGGGAATGGCCGCGTCGATGTCCCAGCACTTGAGGCCGGCCTCGACGACGAGGTCGATCGTGCCCGCGGCGACCTGGGCGTAGGCGTAGGCGTCGCAGCCCATACGGGCCAGGCGCACGGCCGCGCGCACCTGGCGCCAGGCGATCTTCTCGGTGGCGTTGAAGCAGTCTTCGGGATCGGTGGTGGCGATGATGGCGCGCTCCAGCCCGACGCCCTTGCGGACGGCGAGAGGACGGCTCTGTCCGCGGGCGAGCAGGCGCGCGCCGCCGGCGTGGCCCATGTAGAGCTCGCCCACGTAGGGCTGGCCGATCGAGCCGAGCACGGGCTCGCCCTGGCTGCGGAGGCCGATCAGGGTGGTCCAGAGAGGCAGGCCCGCCACGAAGGCCCGTGTGCCGTCGATGGGATCGAGCACCCAGACGAACTCCGCGTCGGGGCGATCCTCGCCATACTCCTCGCCGATGACCCCGTGATCCGGGAAGCGACGCGTGATCAGGCCGCGGATCGCCGCCTCCGCGCCGCGGTCGGCCTTGGTCACCGGGTCGAAGGCGCCGGGGCCGGCCTTGTTCTCCAGTCCGTGCTCGGCGCGGAACAGGGGGAGGATGGCGGCGGCGGCCACCCGGTTCAGTTCAATGAGAAACGACTCGAGATCCTCGAGGGTCATACCGGAGGGCATGGTCCGGACGCTGACGCCAAAGCCCGGCTGGCGCAATAGGCGAGGGGCGCCGTAAGGGAGGTCATGGCCAACCACCCGCCGCCCAATGTCCGCCGGTTTTTTTGGCGGATCGAGGCGCTGGGGTTCGATGTCTTCAGCTTCCTGTTGCGGGCGGTCCCGTCGGACGTCGCCTCGGCTTTTGGCGCCTGGCTCGGCCGCGCCGTAGGCCCGCTCACCAGCTCGGACCGGACGGCCAGATGCAATCTTCAGATCGCCTTCCCCGACATGCCCGAGGCGGAGCGGCGGGCGGTCCTGCGTGCGCAGTGGGAGAATTTCGGCCGCTACATCTTCGAGTTCCCGATCTCTCACCGGCTGACCCCGGCCAGCGGCCGCGTGGAGATCGTCGGGGCCGAACGGCTGCAGGCGATCGCGCGATCAGGCCGGCCGGCGGTGTTCATCTCGGGCCACTTCTCGAACATCGAGATCATGGCTGCGGTCATCCTCGACTCGGGCGTGGAGTGCGACGTCACCTACCGCGCCGCCAACAATCCGCTGGTGGACGAGCGCATCAAGGCCAGCCGGTTCAAGTACGGCATCCGCCTCTTCGCCCCGAAAGGGGCCCAGGGCGCGCGCGACCTCCTCGAGGCGTTGCAGTCCGGCCGTTCGATCGCGATCCTGAACGATCAGAAGTACGACGGCGGCGTCGCGGGCGACTTCTTCGGTCACGAGGTGATGACCAACCCTGCGGCGGCGCGTCTGGCGCTGCGGTTCGGCGCGCCGATCCAGCCGCTCTCGATCCAGCGCACGCGCGGCGCGCGGTTTCGAGTGATCGCGCACGAGCCAATCATCGTCGAAGCCGGCGGTGGCAAGACCGATGCGGTGGAGGCCGGCGTCCAGGCGATCAACGACTTCATCGAGGCGCGCGTGCGCGAGCGCCCCGGCGAGTGGTGGTGGATGCACCGCCGCTGGCCGGCGGAGGTCTATTCAAGGCGAGGTTAGCCCGCGAGAGCGCGGATGCGGCCTTCCCTTCCGTCCACGGCTTGCGCCGCGTCAGCCTTCCCCGCGTAGGTAAGGCGGGCCGGCGCGTACGGCGCCGGGACGGATGGGGACAGCCGCCCGTAGATCAGTCGCGGTGGGACGAGCCCCCCACGTAATGGAGTGTCAGGCCGCCGATGCCGGCGGCGACGTTCAAGCCGGTGTTGCCCCGGATGCTCACCGGCTGCAGCGAGAAGCTGCGATCGAAGCCGCCGATCAGGACATTGGCTCCTGCGCCTACGCCGACCGCGGCGCTGGCGGTCGCCCCGCCATAGCTGCCCGCCAGAGCCCCGGCGCGCATTCCGGTGTGCGGGGCGATGACATCCCAGAGGATGACCGCCGAGCCCTGGTAGCCGATGTCGACGCCGAACTTGGAGATGTTGCCGGTGTAGCGTTCGACGTGGCCGCCGCTGCCCTGATAGACGCAACGGACGGCCCGGGACGATCCGAAGATGAAGCCAAAGCCGCTGGCCTCGTGGCAGGACAGGGTCCCGATCTTCACGCCGTCGGCGCTCGCCTGGCCGGCAAGCGCAACTGCGCCCGCCAGAGCGGCGCCTGCAAACAAGATTCTGGTCATTCTCTGTTTAGTCCCCAAGCAAAGGTTCTGCGCCCTTCTGGTCGAGGAACGGAAATCGAGCTTGGCGGTTCCTGCCCGAGCTTGGCCCTGAGCGCCGTTTAGGGATACGCCGTCAGGGATTTAGTTGACGCCAGCGCTCCAGGGCCTCGGCCGGCCCGGCGTAGGCTTCCTGGAGCGCAGGGTTCCAGTACTTGAGCTCCTCGAGCGACACGCGTTTGCCGCTGACCGCGCACAGGACGTAGCGCCCTGGCCGCAGCACAGTGATCTCTCCATCGCCATAGCGGACGACGGCGAGGTCGCCGGTGGGATCCTTGTCGAGCGCGTTCATCGTCGGGACTCTAACTGGCTTGCGGGGTTCAGAACAGGTCGCCCTGTACGGGAGCGGGCGGCGCGTCCTTGCGCGCTGGAGCGGCGGCGTCGACCACCGCCGAGCGCCGGCCGTCGTGAAAGACGATCTCCACGCCCTCGCCACGGGCCAGGTCCCTGGCCGAGCGGGCCATTCGACCGTCGCGACGCTCGATGCGCGCAAAACCGCGCTTGAGCACCTGGTCGGGGTTGAGCGTTTCCAGGAGCTTGGCCGCGCTGTTGAGAAGCGCCGCCTTGTCGGTCAGGGCGCGGCGCATGGCCGGGTCGAGGCGCCGGCTGGGCGGGGCGAGGACCCGCGCCTTAGCCTCCATGAGGCGCTGGAGCAGGTGCGGGCGAAGCGAAGCGGCGGCTGTCGTCAGCTGGTGGCGGTGGGCGGCGAGGTTGGCGCCGAGCGAGGCCGAGAGCCGCCCCGAGGCGATGTCCAGCCTCTGGGTCGCGATCGCCAACAGGTCCGGCAGCCTCGGCAGGCGCGCCGAGGCGGCGGCGAAGCGGACGCGGCCGTGGTCGAGGCGCCGACGCGCGTTCGAGGCCATCCGTCGCTCGTGGTCGGCCAATGTCGCGGCCAGATCGGCGAGGACAGGTGTAGCGATCTCCGCGGCGGCGGTGGGCGTAGGGGCGCGCCGGTCGGAGACGAAGTCGATCAGCGTCGTGTCCGTCTCGTGCCCGACGGCTGAGATCAGGGGGAGCGTGGAAGCGGCGACCGTGCGCGCGAGGGCTTCGTCGTTGAAAGGCCAGAGGTCTTCCACCGACCCACCGCCGCGCGCGACGATCAACAGGTCCGGGCGCGGGACGGGGCCACCAGCTGTGAGGGCGCCAAATCCCTCGATCGCCGCTCGCACTTGCGCAGCGGCCTGATCGCCCTGGACGACGACCGGCCAGACGATGACGCGACAGGGCCAGCGGTCGGTGATCCGGTGAAGGATGTCGCGAATCACCGCGCCCGTCGGGCTGGTGATGACGCCGATCACCGCCGGCATGGCGGGCAAAGGTCGTTTGCGGGCGGCCTCGAACAGCCCCTCCGCGGCGAGTTTCGTCTTCAGCTTCTCGAGTTGGGCCAGCAGGGCGCCGATCCCGGCCGGCGACATGGTCTCGATGATGATCTGGTACTGAGAACGGCCCGGATAGGTCGTGATCCGGCCTGTGACTATGACCTCCAGGCCGGTCTGCGGCCGGATGGCCAGGCCCCGGACATTGGTCTTCCAGACCACCCCGGCGATGCAGGCCTTGTCGTCCTTGATGTCGAGATAGACGTGGCCGTTGCCGTGGAAGGTGACCTTCGAGAGCTCGCCGCGCAGGCGCACGAAGCCATAGGCAGACTCGATCGTCCGCTTCAGCGCGAACGCCAGCTCCGAGACGCTATAGGCCTGGGCGTTGGTGTCCTCGGCGAGGGAGACGTCGGTCATCGCGCCAACTTAGGGCGCGCCGCCCGCGATTGGGAGGGTCGCGGGGGCGCGCTCCGTCCCTCCCCATGAAGAGGAGGGATCGACCTCAGATGTACCGGCGAAGAGACCGCGCCAGTTCGTTGGGGCTGGTCTTCTTCTTGGCTTGCTGCGGCTGGTAGGCGAGCTGGGCGTGCTCGACGCAGTAGGGCCGCTCGTCCACGGCCCGACGGCCGCAGAAGGTGAATTCCGAGCTCGAGGGATCGCCGATCGGCCACTTGCACATGTGGCGGCCGAGCGTGAGCACGGTGGCGCCGCCCGGTTCGTCGACCCTGGCCGGAAGCGAGGGAGCTGCGGGGCGCGGCGCCTGCGCTGCGAAGCTGGGCGTAGGCGCTGGACGGCGCGGAGCCGCAGGCGCCGTGCTGACCGGACGAGCCGGGCGCGGGGGCTTGAAGGCGACGGGAGAGGGTTGCGACGGTGTCGCACGGCCCGAGAGGCCGAGGCGGTGGACCTTGCCGATGACGGCGTTTCGCGTCACTCCGCCGAGCTGCTTGGCGATCTGACTGGCCGATAGACCGTCCAGCCACAGCGTCTTTAGCGTCTCGACCCTCTCGTCTGTCCACCCCATCACAGCCTCCGCCGCGCTAACGACTATATCTTGTGTCGGATCGCCGTCGGGGCGACCGCTGACACAACATATCGTTAACCTTTAGGGGCGGAGATACAATAGGCGCCGTGCATCCATCCACAGCTTACAACATATGGGATGGGGTTTCGGAGCGCGCGTCATAGGGTCGAGCTAGTCGAGAACCCAGCTCGGGCGCTTGCCGCGGCCCATGGCCGCCGCAGACTTGCGCCGGGCGGCGCCGTCGCGCACATGCAGGCGTCATGAAGGACGTGCCCGCGCCGATGGTCTCGCCCCCGCTGCCGCGGGAGTATCACGGGCCGAACTGGGAAGGTCTGCGGACCCTGTACGTGCGCGAGGTGCGCCGGTTCTGGAAAGTCGGAGCGCAGACCCTCGCCGCTCCGGTGGTGACGGCCCTGCTCTACATGCTGGTGTTCGTCGTGGCCGTGCGCGGCGCGCGGCCGCCGATCGAGGGCGTCGCCTTCGCCACCTTCGTGGCCCCGGGGCTGATCATGATGCAGATCCTGTCGAACGCCTTTTCCAACTCGTCCTCAAGCCTGCTGCAGGCGAAGATGAACGGCCTGATCAGCGACTTCCTGATGCCGCCGCTCACGCCGTCCGAGCAGGTCGCCGGCTTCGCCTTCGGTGCGGCCACGCGCGGCGTGATGGTCGGGACGGTGACGGCTCTCGCAGTGCTGCCATTCGCGCGGCTGGAGATCGCCCACCTGTGGGCCGTGGTCTATTTCGGTCTCGGCGCTGCTCTGATCATGGGGCTTTTGGGCGTGATGGCCGCCATCTGGTCGGTGAAGTTCGATCACATTGCCGCGGTCAGCAACTTCATCATCATGCCGATGACCTTCCTGTCGGGTACCTTCTATCTGGTCTCGCGCCTGCCCGAGCCGTTCCGCAGCGCCTCGAAGTTCAACCCCTTCTTCTATCTCATCTCCGGCTTCCGCTACGGCTTCATCGGCGAGGCCGACGGCTCCATCGCGATCGGCGTCGCCTCGACAGCCGTCCTGGCCCTGTTCCTCGCCGGCGTGTGCCACTGGATGTTCTCGAGCGGCTACCGCCTGAAGAGCTGAGTCCGTCAGCCTTCTGAGGATCGCCGATTTCTCAGCCATCGAGCTGAGTTGCAGCGCAGCATTGACATGGGCGGGCGCGGCGGCGAGAACCCGCGGCTTCCTGACGTACAGGTCCGATTGGAGGGCGCGGGGCGGTTCCGCGCCCCTTCCTCATTCCAGGAGGCGACAAGACCATGGCCTCGACGGCTACGCCCCACGTTCCCGAAGACCACATCCTGGGCGTGTACAACCGCGCTCCGCTGGCCTTTGAGCGAGGCGAGGGCGCGCGTCTCTACACCGCCGAGGGCGAGGCCTATCTCGACTGCCTGGCGGGAATCGCCACCACGGGCCTGGGCCACGCCAATCCCAAGCTCGTGGCCGTGCTGAAGGCCCAGGCCGAGAAGCTCTGGCATGTCTCCAACATCTTCCGAATTCCCGGACAGGAGAAACTCGCCGCCGCCCTGTGCGAGGCGACCTTCGCCGACGAGGTGTTCTTTACCAATTCAGGGACCGAAGCGATCGAGTGCGCCCTGAAGATGGCCCGCCGCTATCACTGGGCGAACGGCGAGCCGGACCGGATCGAGGTGATCGGCTTCGACGGCGCCTTCCACGGTCGCAGCTACGCGGCGGTTTTCGCCGCCGGCAACCCGTCCTACGTCGAGGGGTTCGGTCCGCCTCTGCCCGGCTTCCGCACTCTGCCGTTCGGCGACCACGAAGCGCTTAAGGCGGCGATTGGGCCCGAGACCGCCGCCGTGATCCTCGAGCCGGTGCAAGGCGAGGGCGGCGCGCGCGCTTTCCCCGAGGCTCGTCTGACCGAGCTTCGCAAGCTCTGCGACGAGCACGGCGTGCTGCTGATCTACGACGAGATCCAGTGCGGCCTCGGGCGCACGGGCAAGCTGTTCGCCTACGAGTGGGCGAGCGACGCCGCGCCGGACATCATGTGCGTGGCCAAGGCGCTCGGCGATGGCTTCCCGGTCGGCGCGTGCCTCGCGACCGCCCGGGCGGGATCGGGCATGGTCGTGGGCACGCACGGCTCCACCTATGGCGGCAATCCGTTGGCCATGGCCGTCGGGCTCGCGGCCTTCGAGGAGCTGACCCGCCCCGAGACCGTGGAGAACGTGCGCCGTGCCACCGGCCGCTTCGCTCAGGGCCTGGCGGGGCTGAAGGACCGCTACCCCGACGTGATCGAGGAGATCCGCGGCAAAGGGCTGCTGATCGGCCTCAAGCTCGTTTCCAACAACCGCGCCTTCATGGCGGCGGCGCGCGAGCGGCGCCTGCTGATCGCGGGCGGCGGTGACAACTGCGTGCGCCTGCTCCCCTCGCTGCTGATCACCGAAGCCGAGGTGCAGGAAGCGATCGAGAAGCTGGAGCGGACCTGCGAGGACATCCGGGCCAGCGCGTCGTCATGAACGCGCCCCGCCACTTCCTCGACCTCTGGGACATCGAGGCGCCGACGCTGCGCGCGATCTTGGAGGACGCCAAGACGCGAAAGGCGGCCCGCAGGGGCTGGCCCCAGGCCCGAGTCGACGCGGATGCGCCGGGCAGGGACCGCACCCTGGCGATGATCTTCCAGAAGAACTCGACCCGCACGCGCTTCTCGTTCGACGCCGGCATCCGTCAGCTCGGCGGGGCCAGCGTCATCGCGACGGCGAACGACATGCAGCTGGGCCGCGGCGAGACCATTGAGGACACCGCGCGCGTCCTCTCGCGGATGGTCGATGCGGTGATGATCCGCGCGGTGAACCACGACAGCATCGAGGCGTTCGCCGAAGCTTCGAGCGTCCCGCTGATCAACGGCTTGAGCGACCGCAGCCATCCCTGCCAGATCATGGCCGACCTGATGACGTTCGAGGAGCATCGTGGCCCGATCGCCGGCCGCACGGTTGCGTGGATCGGCGATGGCAACAATGTCTGCGCGAGCTTCATCCACGCCGCGGCGAAGTTCGATTTCCGGCTCGTGGTCGCATGTCCTGACGCCTATCGGCCGCGCGAGAGCGATCTCGCGCATGCCTCGGGGCGCGTGGACGTCACCAGCGACATGTGGGCGGCCGTCGAGGGAGCCGACTGCGTGGTCGCCGACGGCTGGGTGTCGATGGGCGATTCCGACTACGAGGATCGCGTGAATGCCTTCGCGCCTTACCAGGTCGACGAGGCGCTGATGGCCGCGGCCGGGCCGGACGCCGTCTTCCTCCATTGCCTGCCCGCCCATCGCGGCGAAGAGGTCACCGAAGAGGTGATCGACGGGCCCCGTTCGCTGGTCTGGGACGAAGCCGAGAACCGCGTCCACGCCCAGAAGTCCATCCTCGCCTGGTGCTTCGGCGCGATCTGAGGTGCGGCGTTCCTCGGCAGCCGCGCTCTCCTCCCCCTTCACGGGGGAGGTGGATCGGCCCGCGCAGCGGGACGAGACGGAGGGGGAAGGCTGCCGCCTGGGCGCCTGCAGGGTGATCACTTCTCAACTCGGTTGGGGCGGCTTTCCCCATCCGTCTGACCGCCGGTGGCGGTCAGCCACCTTCCCCGGGAGGGGAAGGAGAGCGCGTTAAGCCGCCATCGCCTGGGTCAGGGCGGCGATGAGTTCGTCGCCGCGCACGGGCTTCTGCAGGCGGGGCGCGTCGCGCAGGACTGGCGGCTCGGGACGGCGCGAGGCGTATCCGGTGACGACGACGAACGGCACGTGGCGAAGGGCCAGCGCCTCGGCCAAGGCTGTCGGCGTTTCGCCGTCGAGGTTGAGGTCCAGCAGCACGGCGTCGAGGGGCTCGTTTTCGAGGATGGCGAGCGCGGGGCCCGTTCGCCCCGCCGGCCCGATCACGACGCAGCCCTGTTCCGTCAGTTCGGACTCGAGCTCCATCGCCACGAGGAACTCGTCCTCGACTATCATGACGCGCTTACCGTTGAGCTTCGTGGCGTTGGGCGCCGTGGCCATTGCGGGGTTCCGTGCGTGCAGCCTCACCATGAAACTAAAATTTTAACGAGTGTCAAATCGTACAATTGCCGCAGTACTAGCAGGCGACCTTGCTTGCGCCGCGCTCGCCCAGGCTTTGGTCGGGATTGATCTGAACAAGGGTCTTCCCGAAGTTGGCGCCGGACATCATGTCGATGAACGCGCCGGGCAACGCCTCGAATCCGTGCCTGCGGTCTTCGAGGTATTTGACGTCGCCGCGAGCGACAAGCGGCGTCATTTCCGCCAGGAAACGGTCCTGGTGATCGGCGACGAAATCGCCGACGAAGAGGTCTCGCACCTCCATCTTGCGTTCGGCGAACGTCGCCGCGCCCCGGCGCATGAGCTCGGCGCGGGCGTCGCCGCTCTCGCCGTAGTGGGCGATCAGGCCGCAGATCACCATGCGCGACTTGGGCCGGAACAGGGGCAGCGTCGCCTCGAAGACCGGGCCGCCTACATTCTCGAAATAGACGTCCACGCCCTCGGGGCAGGCGGCGCGAAGCTGATCGGGGAAGTCCGGCGCCAGATGCGAGACGCAGGCGTCGAAGCCCAGTTCGTCGACCACGAACCGGCACTTCTCCTCCCGCCCTGCAATGCCGACGACCCGCATCCCCTGCAACCGGGCGAGCTGGCCGGCGATCTGGCCCACGCCCCCCGAGGCGGCCGAGACAACCGCCGTCTGGCCCGCTTGCGGCTTGCCGAGCAGAACCATGCCGGACCACGCGGTGAGGCCGAGCATCCCCAGCACCCCCACCGCGTATGAGATCGGCCCCTGGGTCGGGTCGAGCTTGCGGGGGATCATATAGGCCGGGCGGGCGACGCCTTCGCCGACGAGCCCGAATTCGGCCCACCCCGCAGTCGAGAACACGAAGTCCCCTGGGGCGAAGCCGTCCAGGCGGCTGGCGCAGACCTGCCCCACCGTCCGCGCGTGGCAGACGTCCCCGGGCTTCTCCACCCCGCGGCGCCGATAGCCCCACTGATAGGGATCCAGCGAGACATAGATCGTGCGCGTGAGCGCCTGCCCCTCGGCCGGCTCCGGGATCGGCGCCTCGCGGATGTTGAAGGTGTCAGGCGTGGGGAGCGGGCCCAAGGGCTGCTCGGAGAGCGTCCAATAGCGGTTCATGGAGCAAGGCTATCCCTATCCGAGGCGACCGAGGAAGGGGCCGATGAAGAAGCCGGACTGACGCGATCGGCAGCACGTTATGGCCACAAATCCATAGTAATCCGCGATCTTCCTCACGCCGTCAGAACTTCCGGGATCATGGCGATTCGTCTGTCCATCCTCGCCGCGGCGCTTGCGCTGGCCGCGGCCGGCTCGGCGTGGGCCGACAAGGCTCCGTTCGACCTGACCGGACCCAGTCTCGACATCACCGTCGAGAGGGGCGGCGCGGTCCTGCCCATATCCAAGGTCCCCGACCTCGCGTCCGGCGACAAGCTGCACATCAAGGCCGAGCTTCCGCCCGGACAGAGCGCACATTACCTGCTCGTCGCGGCCTTCCTGCGCGGCGCGACCAATCCGCCGCCGAAGAACTGGTTCTTCTCCGCCCGCACCTGGGAGAAGAAAGCCTCGAAGGGCCTCGACGCCACGGTGCCGGCCGGCGCCCAGCAGGCCCTGGTTTTCCTGGCCCCGGAAACGGGAGGGGACTTCGACACCTTGTCCGGCGCCGTGCGAGGGCGCCCTGGCGCCTTCGTCCGCGCCGCCCAGGACCTGGAGCAGCTCGACCTCGACCGCGCGCGGCTGGAAGCCTTCCTCGTCGCCATTCGCGAGACCGACCACACCGCTCCCAACGACCTTCCCGAGGTCTCGAAGCGCCTCGCGCGCAGCCTGGGGATCAAGCTGGACGAGTCCTGCTTTGCGAAGACGGCCGCCCTGCAGGCCGCTTGCCTGATGAAGGACCAGGACTCGCTGGTGCTCGACGACGGCCATGCCTCGTCCCTCGTGCAGTCCCTCGCCTCGGGCGATACGGCGCAGCTGATTTCGCAGCTCGGTTATGCGCCGGTCGTCGGCGGCGGCGCCTTCAGCCCCTACGTCGGGGCGGTGATCGACATCGTCCGCATTCTCGATGGCATGCGGACCGCCCATTACCAGTACATTCCGGCGCTTGCGCTGGCCTCGGGCGACCGTCTGGTTCTTCGCCTGAACACGCCGCCTTCCTTCGCCAACCCCAAGTCGGTGCTGGTCGTGGCCCTGCCCGCCGTGGCGCCGGCGCCGCCCCCGCCGCTCCGCGCGCTCGATCCCTCCGCCGCCTATTGCCTGGCCCGCAAAGACCTCGTCCTGCCCGTGGAAGGCGCCCCGCTCGTCTTCGCGACGGACTTCGCCCACGACGTCACCCTGCGGGTGAAGGCGAAGTCGGGCGAGACCATCGATGTCCCGGTCCGGGCAGACGCTTCGCGCGGGGGATTCTTCGCCGCCGACCCGAACCTCGACCCCACGCAGTTCCCAGCTGCGGTGACGGGCGCTCTTCACGGGCGGTGGGGATTTTCGGATTTCGAGGGCCCGACGTTCAGATTCGGCGCCGCCAGCGGCGGGACGTGGAAAGTCGCCGATGACGACGCGGGCGCCCTCGTCGTCGGCCGCACCGATACTGTCCGCCTATCAGGCGGTCCGGCCGATTGCGTCGAGACCGTGAAGCTCGTCACGTCCGGCGAGAGCCAGACGCTGCCGTTCAAGGTCTCGGCGGCCGACGAACTTACGGTGACCGCGCCGCTGGCGACTGCCTCCGAAGGAGATGCGAGCCTGGTGGTGGAGTCCGCCGGGGCCCCGCCGCAGCATCTGGTGGTCAAGACCTACGCCCAGGCCGGGCATATTGACCGGTTCGTCTACCATGCCGGCGACAAAAGCGGCGTCCTCGAGGGCGCGCGGCTCGACGAGGTGTCGGGGCTGACTCTGAACGGGGCGCACTTCACACCCGGCGTGCTGGAGACAAGCGGCGGCAAGGACAGCCTCGAGGTGAACACCAGCGACACGGCGCCCCCGCAGCTGAGTAAGGTCGGGGCCAAGCTCGCCGTCCGCGTGACCCTGGCCGACGGCCGCGTCGAAAAGCTCGAGTCGAAAGTCCTGCCCGAGCGCCCGCAGGTCGTGATCTCGGCGCGGACCTTGAAGGACACGCCGGATACCGGCGCAGCGGGCTTCGAGCTCGGCAATCCCGACGAGATCGCGCGCGGCGCCGTGCTCGCCTTCTCGATGGCCGCGCCTTCTCCGGCCTCGTTCAGCCCGCATGAAACGGCCGAGGCGGCGACGGCCGACGGGGCGTGGACGACGCGCCTCCAGGGCCCTGGCGAGCTGGTCCTCGCCGATTCCCACGCCGCCGTGGCCACGCTCGATACGGCCAAGGCGTTTGGCCCATCGGCCTGGGGGCCAGTTCGGGTGCGGATTTCCGACGACCGCGGCGACAGCGACTGGCAGCCGCTCGGGACCCTCGTGCGCCTTCCCAAGATCGATGGGGTCGCCTGCGCCTCCCACGAGGCCGCGACGTGTCATCTGAAGGGGAACGATCTTTTCCTCATCGCTGCAGTGTCGGCGAGCCCAAAGTTCGACGATCCGGTGACCGTGCCGGACGGTTTCCCGGGGGACTCCATCGAGGTGCCTCATCCTCATGACGGACGGCTGTACGTGAAGCTCCACGACGATCCGTCCGTGGTCAGCGTGATGCACGTGAAGAGCGGCCTCGCGACTGCGGCCGCGAAACGGCGGGTCGTGGGCGTGTCCGCCACTTCCTCGCCGCCGAAACCCGCGCCTTCGGGTCCGGCGCCTGAAACCCCGTCCGGGCCAGATCCAGATCGGCCCTGAGGCTCGTCCTTCGAGTCGCTCACGGCAGCAAGGACGCACAGGCGACCTTGCGCTGGATCAAGCACCGGCGCGGCATTGAGGCGCATTTAGTCCCATGCCGAGCACGACCTCGATCGACCTCCCCCCTCCGGCCCTTCGGGGGCGGGCTTGGCTGGCGGCGGTCGGGCGTTCCTCTAGTCCCCGGGGGCGCTCGGCTGCCGCTTCCACCGTCTTGGACTCGCTCGCGGCCATCGGATTCGCCGCAGGCCTCGCCCTTGCCATCGGTCGCCTTCCCCTAGGGTGGCAGGCCGCTGTCCCCGGAGCCCTGCTCGCCGTCGCCAGCGTCTGCGCCCGCGGCCTCCTGGCCAGGACCGCGATCGGCGCCGCGAGCCGCCAGGCCGCAGAGGTCAAGCAGGCCGTCCGCCGCCGCGTCTTCGCGGCCGCCCTGGCAAGGGAAGGCCGCGAACCAAGTTCCCTGGGCTCGGCCCTCAGCGTCGCCGTGGACGCCGTCGAGGCGCTGGACGGATGGTACGTCCGTTATGCGCCGGCGCGTACGGCGGCCGTGGCCTCGCCGCTGGTGGTCGTCGTGGCCATGGCCCTGGCAAGTCCGGTCTGCGCCCTCATCGTCGCCGCCACCTTCGTTCCCTTCGTCATCGCGATGGCGTTGGCCGGCGGCGCAGCCGCGCACGAGGCCCGTCGCCAGTTCGAGTCCATGGCGCGCCTCTCCGGCCGCTTCGCCGATCGCCTGCGAGCCCTCCCGGCGATCCTCGCCTTCGACGGCGCCGCCCGCGCGGGGGAGGAATTGCAGATCGTGTCGGAGGAACTCGCCGAGCGGACCCTGAAGGTCCTGAGGATCGCTTTTGTATCTTCGGCCGCGCTCGAGTTCTTCGCCGCGCTCAGCGTCGCCCTTGTCGCCGTCTACTGCGGTTTTGGTCTTCTCGGCCTGCTGCCGTTTCGGCCGCCGGAGCGGCTGGATCTGGTCCGTGCTGTCTTCGTCCTCGTCCTCGCCCCCGAGGCCTACCTGCCGATGCGTCGCCTCGCCCAGGCCTACCATGAGCGCGAGACGGCCGAGGCCGTAGCGGAGGTCGTGCGCCCGCTCGCGGACGAGCCTTCGGCGCCGGGGCGCGCTGGCTCGGCCGAGCCGCCGGCGGTCCGCTTCGATGGGGTCAGTCTCGCCTATTCGGACTCCGACGCCAGCGTGTTGGACGGGTTCGACCTCGACGTCCGGCCCGGCGAGTTCGTCGCGCTCGTAGGCCCCAGCGGTTCGGGAAAGACCACGGTCCTGCGCCTCGCCCTCGGCCTGATCCAGCCCTCGGGGGGTCGGGTGACGCTCGATGGCCGCGACGCTGCGCCCGGAGGGGCGGCGTGGGTTGGCCAGAGTCCCGTGGTGACGCCGGGATCGTTGGCCGAGAACATCCGCCTGGCGCGCACGGACGTATCCGATGCGGAAGTCGCGCGGGCCGCCGCGCTCGCCGGACTTCCAGCGGACAGTCTCGATCGGCCGGTGGACGAGAGGGGCGGGGGCCTCAGCGGGGGCGAGCGACGACGTCTCGCCCTGGCGCGCGCATTCCTGGCCAACGCCAGTCTGGTGCTGCTCGACGAGCCGACCGCCGATCTCGACGCCGCCTCGGAAGCGGAGGCGATACAAGCGATCGCCGGCCTCGCCCGTGGGCGGACCACCCTGGTCGCGACCCACAACGCCGCGCTGGCCGCCATGGCCGATCGCATCGTCCGGCTCGCCGCCTGATGAACGCCCTGACCCTCACCGACGAGGCGCGTCTGCGCGCACGCGCTGTCGATGCGCCGCGGCCCCGGGCCCGCCCGCCGACCCGTTGGACCGGCGTCTCTCGCCTTGATGGGCTCTTGCGAGCCCAACGGCGCGCGCAGGGCGGAGCGCTGGCGCTTGCCGCGGCGGCGGGCGCCTTGGCGGGGATCGGCGGCGTCGGCCTGCTCGCGATCTCGGGATGGTTCATCGCCGCCGCAGGCATGGCTGGGCTCGCAGGCGCAACGCTCGGGTTCAACTATCTGCTTCCCTCGGCCGCGATCCGGGCGGCCGCCGTTCTCCGTACAGTCGGACGCTACGGAGAGCGCCTGGAAGGGCATGCCGCGGCGTTGCGAGCGCTCGGGCGGATCCGCTCGGTTCTCTTCATCGGCGTGGCGAGCGCCCCCGCTTCCCAGGCGCTGCAGCTCTCGGCCGGCGAGGGTTGCGCCAGGCTCATCGACGATGTCGACGCCCTGCAGACGCAGTTCGTCCGCCGGCCCGCACGGTGGGGTGTCGCCGCTGCGCTCGCGGCGAGCCTGGCCATCGCCAGCCTTGCCGGCTGGCGCTGCGCGCTCGTGCTGGCCGGCCTGGCGGCGCTGCAGATCTTCGGCGGCCGGTTCGCCGCTCTCTCGCTGGCCCTCCGTTGGGGCGAACAGATCCAGTCGGCTTCGGGACGTCTCAAGGACGCCTGCGCGGCCCTGCTGGCGGCGGCGCCCGAGATCGCGGCGTACGGCCTGCAGGAGTGGGCGGCGGGGAAGGTTTCCGACGACAGCCGCGCGCTCATCGAGGCGCGGCGGGGCATGCGTCGCGCGGAGGGCTGGCTGGCCTGCGCCTCGACGGCGATCTCCGGGGCCGGAGCCGCTGTCGTGCTTCTTCTCGCCCACGGCGTACCCCTTCCCGTGGCTTTTCTCGCCGCCCTCGCCGCCCTGGGCGCGCTCGAGGCCTGCGCCGCGGCGGCCCGGGAGGCCCAGGACGAGCCCGCCTATCGGGCGGCTCGCGAGCGCCTGGAGCCATGGATCGGCGGATCGCTTTTGCCCCCTGATACGCCGAAGGCGGCCACGCTCTCGCTGGCTGGCGGCGGATCGCGAGCGTGTCTCGAGCCGGGCGATCGCCTTGCGATCACCGGTCGGTCAGGTTGCGGGAAGACGAGCCTGCTGGAGCGGCTGGTGAAACTGCGCGACGCCACGCCTGGCGAGGCGGAGATCGGCGGCGTGGATCTGACCCGGCTCGAAGCGGTTCAGGGCCGCGCCAACTTCGCCTACGCGCCGCAATCGCCGACGCTCCTCGCCGGTACGGTGCGCGAAAATCTGCGTCTGGCGGACCCCGCCGCCTCCGACGCGCAGATGTGGAGCGCACTCGCCGACGCCGCTTTGGACGCGAGGATCGCCGCCGATCCAGCTGGGCTGGACGCTGAAATCGGCGAAGCCGGAAGCCGCCTCTCCGGCGGGGAGCGCAAGCGACTTTCCCTCGCCCGGGCCTATCTTCGCAGCGCGCCATGGCTTGTCCTGGACGAACCCACCGAAGGTCTCGACCAGGCCACCGAGGCATTGGTCGTCGCCCGCCTGGACCACCGCCTGCGAAACACCGGCCAGGGCCTGCTGTTAGTCAGCCACCGTCCCGCGCCCCGGATGCTCTGCCGCTGGGCGCTCGCGCTCGATTGAGGGCATCGTACCAACATCGCAAATTGCAATTTTCTTGTTTACCCGAACCTCCGGCGGCGCCATGTTCATGATCTGTTCCGTCACGGCGGCGGGGCAGGTTTGAGTTCAAGAGGCGTACCATGACCTACGATGGAGACACTCCCGCTCCCCGCAGCACGATCCGCCTCCGCCTCGGTCGCTGGCTCGAGGCCCGCGGCACCGGATGGGGCGTGGCCGTGCTGCCGGTCCTCATCGTCGCGCTGGCTTTCCTGCTATGGCTCCGTGGCTGAACGGACCGCGTGCAAAAGCTTAGCAAAGCGGTTCTAGATTGCCTCGAGTCAGGCGAACAGCGCGAGGGCGATCGGATGAATGGCGCCGAACTGCTTGTGTCTGCCCTGGAGAACGAAGGCGTCACCCACGTCTTCGGGATTCCTGGAGAAGAGAACCTCCACATGGTCGACGCCCTGCGGCGGTCTTCGATCAAGCTGGTGGTGACGCGGCACGAACAGGCGGCGGCCTTCATGGCCGGCACGCATGGCCGGCTCACCGGTCGCCCGGGCGTATGTCTCGCCACCCTGGGTCCCGGCGCCCTCAACTTCGCGACCGGCGCGGCGTACGCGCTGCTGGGCGCCATGCCGATGGTGATGATCACCGGGCAGAAGGGCGTCCTCAGCCACAAGCAGGCGCGCTTCCAGGTCGTCGACATCGTCACGACCCTCACGCCTCTGACCAAGATGGCTCGCCAGATCGTCAGTACAGCGACGATCCCAGCGGTGGTGCGCGAGGCTTTCCGCGTCGCCCGGCAGGAGCGCCCCGGACCGGTCCATCTGGAACTGCCGGAAGACATCGCGGCGGAGCCGGCTCCGGACGTTCCTCTCATCGCGCCGCACGACATCGATCCTCCCGTCGCGCAGCCTGCGGCGCTCGATCGGGCGGCGACAATGATCCGCGCGGCCCAGCGCCCGCTCCTGATGCTTGGCGCGGCGGCGAGCCGGCCCCGCCTGTCGGGCGCCCTGTCCGAGTTCGTGAAGCGCCTGCAGATCCCGTTCGTGAACACCCAGATGGGTAAGGGCTCCGTCGCCGGCGGATCTCAGCTGTACATGGGTACAGCTGCGCTATCCGAGCGCGACTATGTGCATGACGCGATCGACAAGGCCGATCTCATCGTCGCGATCGGGCACGACACCGTCGAGAAGCCGCCCTTCTTCATGGGGCCCAAAGGCCCGCTGGTGCTCCACGTCGGCTACCTGCCGGCGAATGTCGAGGAAGTGTACTTTCCGCATGCGGAGCTGATCGGCGACATCGGCTCCAGCCTGCGCCTGCTCGCCGACCGTCTTGAAGGCGCGCTGCCCAACGCCGGCGCGCTCCTACGGCTGCGCGAAGCGATCCTCGGCCACGTAACCGAGCGGGCGGAAGAAAGCCGTTTTCCGCTCACGCCCCAGCGCATCGTACATGACGTGCGCAAGGTGATGCCGGACGACGGGATCGTCTGTCTCGACAATGGAATGTACAAGATCTGGTTCGCGCGGAACTACCGCACGAGCACCGCCAACACCCTGCTGCTCGACAACGCCTTGGCGACGATGGGGGCAGGACTGCCCTCGGCGATGATGGCCGCCATGCTCAATCCCGGTCGACGCGTCATGGCGGTGTGCGGCGATGGCGGCTTCATGATGAATGCGCAGGAGCTGGAGACCGCGCATCGCCTGGGCCTCGATCTCGTCGTCCTCATCATCGAGGACAACGCCTACGGCATGATCCGCTGGAAGCAGGACCTGGACGGGTTCCCCGACTTCGGCATGACCTTCAGCAATCCTGACTTCGTCGCCTTCGCCCGTGCCCATCACCTGCAGGGGACGCGCGTCGAAACGGCGGACGGGCTGGCGCCCGCGCTGGAGGCCGCGTTCGCCCAGGGCGGCGTCCATCTCGTCATCGTACCGGTGGACTATTCGGAGAACGATCGCGTGCTGATCATGGAGCTTCGCGCGCACGCGACGGACGCTGAAGGGCGCGCCTGATCGCGAAGCGTCAGCGGAACCACAAATCGCCTGGCACGGCCTGGTCCGGCGGAGTCCAGGCGCCTCCGAACCACGCGGCGGCGAGCGCGGACGCGGCGAAGACGACGAGCCAGGAGAGGAGCGTCGCCGACGCAGGACGGCGCCGCGCGAGGGCGGCGATCAGCGCCCGGTCGTGAAAGCCTGACACGGCGGCGGTGGCTCGACGGACCATGGCAGGCTCCTGAGGCATGCGATGTCAGCCGGAACCGTACGTACAGACCCGAGGCCCGCGCAATGGGGTGCGCGCCTTACACTTGCGTTAGGCGCGCGCGAGCCCTTCAAACAAGCTGGCCCTGAGCCTCGGGGTCGTGGAATGGCGCACCCTCGTGGCGGAGCAGCCAGCGCTTGCGGTGCAGTCCGCCGCCGTAGCCGGTAAGCGAGCCGTCGGCGCCGATCACCCGGTGGCAGGGGGCGATCAGGCCGATGGGATTGGCGCCG
>JAFANN010000333.1 GCA_019232665.1 Caulobacteraceae bacterium
GCCACAAGCAGGAGCTTGAACGTGCTGCACATGGCGAAGCGCTCGCCGGCCCGGTGGCCGATGTGGCGGTCCCCACGAAGCGTCTGGCCATAGAGGCCTATCCGAGCCGCCAGCGTCCGCTCGACCGCGGCGACCTCACTTTCGACATCGGACTGGAGCGGGGCGCCGGCGGCGAGTGCGAGGCCCGACAGTCCAACGAGGGCGCGGCGGCGAGTCGGCATGGCGATCATGCCTCATCGTCCAGCGTGCTTGGCTTCGCGGCAAGGCTTGGCTGATTTGCACCCGTGCCCAGAGGCGCCGTTGCGAAACTCGCCACCTATTTTTTCTTGTCATCCCGGGCGGTAGCGAACCCGGCCTTGGCCGGGTGAAGCGACGACTCGGGACCCAGGAGACTGGGCGAGCGGCTGAGGTTCGCGAACCGCGATAGCCCTTCCAGTCCCCTGGGTCCTTAGGTCCTCGCTCCGCTCCGCTTCGCTACGGCCCGGGATGACAGAGGAAGTTTTGAAGTTGCGCGACAGTCCCGCGCAGAAGACCAGGGCGCTCTGCGCGCCCTGGTCCCAAGCGATCAGCCTGCGAAACTCGTCGCCGGGCGACGCCGCAGACACGCGCCCGTAAGGCCAAGGCCCAGGATCATCATCGCCCAGGTCCCTGGCTCGGGAATGGCGCCAGCCTGGAAGAAGGGCGCCAGCGTGTTGACGCCTGGAGCGGCGGCGCCGCCAAGAAGCGGGCCGACCCCGAAGAGCTCCTCCCACGTCTTCAGGTCCGAGGCATGGTTCAGGGACACATTGACTGCGAAGGCGTTGCCCTTGGCGAGCGGGGAGATGACGATCTCGGTCAGGTCGTAGCCCGGGCCATTTCCGCCCTCGCTCTCGTCGTTCCAGATGACGATCGCGCCGTCGTTCTTGAACGCCTGCGAGGCTTCGATCTCCGGCACGATGATCGACAGGAAGTGGTCGCCGAGCGCGATCGCCTCCTGGTCCGTGTTGGCCGCGTAGGTCACGCCATTGTAGGTGAAATTCGTATTCAAGGAAGAGTGCATGTCATTGTACTGGTCGGGTGTAATGTAATTGAATCGCGAGACATTGTTGCTCGCCAGGTTCGCCGCCAGATCCTGTAGTGGGAGATAGTGCGACGCTTCGGTATTGCTCGGCGTCGGATTATTCCCTCCATTCGTTGCGGTGAAGAACAGAGGGCCGTCGTGCTTCGCTGCGAAATTGTACTGGTGACTTCCATTGTATGGATTCGTGTAAGACGCCGAAGTTCCCGACAGGCTGGTCAAGGGAACGACGTTCTGGCTGCTCGGGACGATCGAACTGGTCACCGTGCCGCCGAACTCGGAAGCGTTCTGGCCCATGGTGTTCGCGAGGTCGATGTCCTCGGCGTACGAGGTCCACGACACGCCCTTGGACTGAAGCAGGGCCGTGAGGTTCGGCGCGTTGACGATGTTGCTCGGATAGGGATCCGCGTCATTGAGCGGACCGGTCACGCCAGACTCGGCATAGACGTAGTTCGGCTCCGACGGATGGATCGCATCGACGTTCGTGTAGTTCGTCGCGTACGAGGTCATCGCCGCATTGGGATTACCTGGAGTCACCAAGCTGTTGAGGAATGGCGCTGCTGGATTGCCGAAGAGTTGCTGGACGCCGGTGAAGGACGAAGGCTGTGTGAAATTGTGGTTCTCGAGCAGGATATTGAAGACCGTCTTGACCTGCGCCGCTTGGGCGCCGCTTCCGATCAGCGCAACCGCAGAGACGGCCGCGCCTAGCTTCAGGGCTCTGAGCATGTCGATCTCCTCGGCTCACGGGAGCCCGCTCCCGGGCCGCTTTATGGCAAACGTTGCGGGCGACCTGACTACATCGCCAGTCCGTTTCAGTTGGGCGTCCGCAAGTTGAACTTTTTTCGAACGTTTTATTAATGTGAAGCTTGGGGACCGTACGTTTTGTACATTGCCTTAAACGACACTAACCGACTCGACCGTGCCAATTCCTGTTTTTTATCTCTGCACTGGCAGCAATTCTCATCCGCCCGCTGACGTCCCTGTCGCGACCTTGACGTTAGATCGTACTACGATATTTGTCCCCCCCTCCCTACATTCCCGGTCACAATGAAGCCTCCGACACCCCACCCTACGGCGGGCAAAGCGCCCGCGCCCCGCGATCCAGCACATCTGGGCGATTTCTCCACGGACCGCCGGCTGCTGACGCTGGTGGTCATGGCCGCGGTGGTGGGCGCGGCGGGGGCCGGCGCAGCCTGGCTGCTCCTGCGCCTCATCGCCCTCGCGACCAACCTCGCCTACTTTCACCGCGTCAGCTTCACGACGGTCTCGCCCTGGCAGACCTATCTGGGCCTGCCGTCGATCCTGATCCCCGTCGTCGGCTGCATCATCATCGGCCTTATGGCCCGCTATGGGTCCGAACGGATCCGCGGCCACGGGATCCCCGAAGCTCTCGAGGCCATCCTGATCGGACGCAGCCGCATGCAGGCCAAGGTGGCGGTGCTGAAGCCGATCTCTTCGGCGATCTCCATCGGCACCGGCGGTCCGTTCGGGGCCGAAGGCCCGATCATCATGACCGGCGGCGCCTTCGGCTCGCTGTTCGCCCAGGCGTTCCACCTCTCCAACGCCGAGCGCAAGACGCTGCTCGTGGCCGGGGCGGCCGCCGGTATGTCCGCCACCTTCGGAACGCCGATCGCCGCCATTCTCCTGGCCGTCGAACTGCTCCTCTTCGAATGGAAGCCGCGGAGCTTCGTGCCCGTGGCGACAGCCTCTATCATCGCCGCCGCCCTGCGGCCGGCGCTGATCGGGTCAGGCGCCTTGTTTCCAATCGCGGAGTCGGCGGCCCTGCCCGCCTGGGGTCTGCTTTTGGCCGCCGCCCTTGGCATCGCCGGAGGCCTGATGTCGGGCCTGCTCACCCAGATGGTCTACGGCGCCGAAGACGTTTTCGAGAAACTGCCGATCCACTGGATGTGGCGACCGGCGATCGGCGGGTTGGTGGTCGGCGTTGGCGGCCTGATCGCGCCGCACGCCCTGGGCGTCGGCTACGACTCGATCGGCCAACTGCTGCACGGCCAACTGACTGGCGGGGCGGCCCTTCGCCTGATGATCGTCAAGGCGGTGATCTGGTCGATCGCTCTCGGCTCGGGCACCTCGGGCGGCGTTCTCGCGCCACTTCTGATGATGGGCGCGGCCCTTGGCGTCCTCTTCGGCGGCTTTACGCCGGTGGGGGATCTTCCCCTGTGGGCCCTTGTGGGCGCGGCGGCGACCATGGCCGGGACTATGCGATCGCCGCTCACCGGGATCATCTTCGCCCTCGAGCTGACCCATGACGTCGGGGCGCTTGCGCCGCTGGCGGCCGGATGCGTCGTCGCCCACGCGACGACCGTGCTGCTGCTGCGCCGCTCGATCCTGACCGAGAAGGTCGCCCGACGCGGGCACCATATTTTCCGCGAGTACGCCGTCGATCCATTCGAGACCATGCAGGTGCGCGAGATCATGGCCTCGCCCGCCCAGACGGTGAGCGCCGCCCAGCCCGTAGGCGAGGTCATGGATTTCTTCACGAACCCGGTCGCGCCGGCCCGGCACAAGAGCTATCCGGTGATCGACGAAGCGGGGAAGGTGGTCGGTCTCGTGGCCCGCGCGGACGCCTTGCGCTGGACCAGCCAGGGCTGGCCCGCCGAGGCGATTGTCGGCGAACTGGTCAGCGATGCGCCAGTCCTCACCGCCTTCGAGGACGAGCCGGTTGGCCGCCTGGCCGACCGGATGGCGGAGGCCAACATCGGCCGCGTCCCGGTGCTGCGACGCGCCGACGGAGCCCTTGTCGGCATCGTCGCGCGGCGTGACCTCCTTCGTGTGCGCGCGGCCGTCGCCCGTCACGAAGCGGAACGGGAGCGGCTGCTCCGGCTGCCGATGGTCGGCATCCCCTAAGGCTTCTATCGCGCCCGCCGGCGCGTTAGAGCTTCGGCATGCAAAACCCGATCCGGATCGGCCTCCTTGGCGCCTCCCGCATTGCGCCGTCGGCGGTAATCGAGCCGGCCCGCGCCGACGGCCGCTTCGTCGTCACGGCCGTGGCCGCGCGAGATCCCGAACGCGCGCGGGCATATGCGCAGACGCACGGGATCGCTGCGACGGCCGCCGACTACGCGGAGCTCGTGCGCCGCGAGGACGTGGACGTCGTCTACAATGGCCTGCCTCCCGCCGGGCACGCGGAGTGGACTATCGCCGCCCTCGAAGCGGGCAAGGCGGTGCTGTGCGAGAAGCCGTTTGCGCGCAATGCGCGGGAAGCCCAGTCCATGATCGAGGCGGCTGCGCGCACCGGACGTCTCCTGCTGGAGGCCTTCCACAATCGCTTCCACCGCGTAATGCGGGACGCGGAAGCGCTCGTCCGCGAGGGTCGCCTGGGCCGCATCAGGCGCGCTTCGGCGGTCTTCGAAGTCCCCATTGCGAGAACTCCCGACGAACTTCGCTGGTCTCGCGACCAGGGCGGCGGCGCCCTGATGGACCTTGGGACCTACCCCCTGCACGCCCTGCGGACGCTGTTCGGCGAGGAGCCGCGGATCGTCTCGGCTCAGGCGCGCTTCGAGGACGGCGTCGACGCCGAGCTCTCCGGCCGGCTCGCCTTCCCTTCAGGCGCCGAGGCGGAGATCGGCTGCTCGATGCTCGCAGAGCGGCCGATGGCCCGGCTAGAGCTCACCGGCGAACGTGGGACGCTCGAGATCGTCAATTTCGTCGCGCCCCAGCGAGGCTGCCGATTCGTCGTGACTCTGGATGGCGTGGCCGAGGATCGTCCGACCGAAGGTCCCTCCACTTATGCCGCGCAGCTCGCCCACCTGCATGAGGTGATCGCCGAAGGACGGCCCGCGCTCACGGGAGGAGCGGACGCGGTCGCCCAGATGACCGCCATCGACGCCCTCTACGCCGCCGCGGGCCGACCCTGAGAGATGGCGGGACCGCTCGCGCAACCCGCTGGGACCCTCGATCAGGCGCTGGACCGGGCGCTTCGCTTGCTTGCTGCTTCTCCCGCCTTGGCCGAGCGGCATGCGCACGAGATCCTCTCCGTGGTCCCCGGAGAGCCGCGCGCGCGGCTCGTGATCGGCATGGCTCGCCGGCGCCTGGGCGATTTCGACGGCGCGCGCGAGTCGCTCGAGCTCCTTGCGGCTGAGCAACCGCGCTCGGCCCAGATCGCCTACGAGCTTGGCGAGACCCTGCTGGCGAGTCGTGACATCCCCGCCGCTATCGCATCCCTCCGGCGGGCGACGAGGCTCAAGCGCGACCTCGCGCCCGCATGGCGCGCGCTGGCAGACGCTCTCGCCGCCAGCGGCGAACTGGAAGCCGCCGACCGCGCCTATGCGGAGATGACGCGCGCTTCGGTAACCGATCCGACCCTGCAGAAGGCGGCGCAGGCGCTGTGCGACGACAGGCTCGACGCGGCCGAGAGCCTGCTGCGCGATCACCTCCAGGCCAATCCCACGGGCGTCGCCGCAATGCGGATGCTCGCCGAGGCAGCGGCGCGCCTGGGACGCTATGGCGAGGCCGAGGCGCTTCTCGACCGCTGCCTCGAGCTCGCGCCCGGCTTCGAGGCGGCGCGCTACAACCAGGCGCTCGTGCTGTTCCGCCAGCAGAAGTCCGGCGCGGCCGTCGGCCATCTCAACCACCTGCTGGCGATCGAGCCCCGTTCGCCACGCTACAGGCGCCTCCTGGCCTCCTGCCTGGGTCTGCTCGCCGAGCATGAGCGGGCGATCGAAATCCTGCGCGAACTGATCGCCGAGTTCCCCGGCGCCCCGCAGATCTGGCTCGACCTTGGGCGCGCCCTGCGCGCCGTCGGACGCTGTGAGGAGGCGGCGGACGCCGATGACAAGGCCGCCGCCCTGGCGCCCCACCGTGCCCTGGAGCCGCTTGCGTAGAATCTCGGGTCGGTCCTTGAATCTGGGCGCGGCTTAGCGTGACGCGCGTTTGATGCAGATCGATGCGGCGCCGGCAGACGAGGAGCATAGCAAGCCATGTCCAGCCAGCTGATCTACTTCTCAGATCCGATGTGCTCCTGGTGCTGGGGCTTCTCGCCGGTGATCGCCGATGTGCAGGAGCGGTTCGGCTTCGCCCTGCCGATCCGCCTGATCATGGGCGGACTTCGCCCCGGCACCACGACACCGATGACGGACGAGGCGCGGGCTGAGCTGCGAGGCCACTGGCGGCAGGTCACAGAGGCATCCGGTCAGCCCTTCGGGCAACACGCCCTTTCGATGTCGGGCTTCGTCTACGACACCGATCCGGCGGCCCGCGCCGTGGTCCTTGTCCGCAAGGCCGCCCCGGGGAAGGCGCTGGCCTTCCTCACCGCTCTCCAGCGCGCCTTCTACGTCGACGGCGCCGACGTCACCGATCTGGAGGTCCTGGCCGGCTTCGCCGCCGCCTTCGGCCTCGACCGTGGGACTTTCCTCGAGGCGATGCGTACGGAAGAGGCCAAGCAGGAAACCTGGCGCGACTACGCCATCTCGCAGAAGGCGGGCGTCACCGGCTTCCCGACGCTGGTGATGGGGCCTCGCCCCGACGGCGCCTATGTGCCGATCACGCGCGGCTTCGCGCCGGCGGAAACGGTGCTGTCGGCGATCGGAGGGCTTCTCGAAGTTCTGGGGACGGCCTGACGGCCCTACTTCCCGACCAGGTGACGCAGGCGAAGGGTCACGCTCTGCAGGCCCGACCCGACCTGGATCATGGCGTCATCCCACCTGGGTCCGTGCAGGCGCAGGGGCGCGTCGTTTGAAAAGCCGATCCGCTCCTTGGGGATGCCGAGGAAGTTCTGGTGCACGCGGCCCGAG
>JAFANN010000087.1 GCA_019232665.1 Caulobacteraceae bacterium
CTCGCGATCCCAGATCAGGCGGCCGTGGGTGACCGGACAGACCAGGATTTCCCACAGGCGGGGATCCAGTTCGGGGCCCTCGGTCTGGTTGTCGGACATGGCCTTGGCTCCTACTGGATCGAGGGGGCCGCGTCGTCGTCCGCCCCGCCGGCCGCGTCGATCTCGATCAGGGCCGTGAGAGCGTGCCTGCGCGCCTCGAGGTCACGCGCCTCGAGCAGGGCCTGCTTCTCGACGGTCGAGAAGGGCAGGGCCATGGACAGGCTGTTTATCAGGGCAGGGGCCGGCGCGGCGTTCACCACCTCCCACTCCACGCCCAGGCTGTGGTTGTCCAGGTATCGGCGCAGCAAAGCCAGGAACGGGGCGCGCTCGAATTCCAGGCTCGCCTCGTCCGACGCGAGATCCGCCTCGTAGCGTCGGAAGTCGGCGCGCACCTGCCGGTAGGGCGTGAGCGTCTCCAGCTCCTCGAGGACCGCGAACCGGCATACGCCAGTGAGGGCGATCAGGTACTTCCCGTCGCTGGTTTCGGAGTAGCTGGTGATGCGGCCCGCGCAGCCGACGCCCAGAAGACACGGCCTCCGGCGCGTGCCCCCCTCTCCGGTCTGGATCATGCCGATCAGACGGTCGCCGCTCATGGCGTCGTCGACCATGTTCAGGTACCGTGGCTCGAAGATCTGCAGCGGCAGCACTCCGCCTGGCAGGAGCAGCGCTCCGTCGAGCGGGAACACCGGAATGACTTCCGGCAGGTCGTTCGCCTTCCTGTAGCCGCCAGCCATCTTCTTCCTTCGCTCGCGCCCCACCGGCTTGGCCCGCACGTCGTCAGGAAAACAGGATCGACGACATCTTCCGCCGGCCTTGCCGGGTGACTTCGGAGGCCGGACCGGCAGCTTCGAAGATCGTCAGCAGTTCCGTTTTGGCCGCCCCCTCGTTCCACTCGCGGTCCCGGCGGAGGATCTCCAGCAGGTGGTCCGCCGCCGCCTGAAGCTGGCCCCGGCCCGCCAGCGACTTGGCCACTTCCAGCCGGGCCTGATGGTCGTCCGGGTTCGCCTTGAGGCGGCGTTCCGCGTCCGACGACTCGGCTGGGGCTGACGCCGCCAGGGCGAGGGCGGCACGTACGCTCTCGAGATCGGCGTTCTTCGCGCCGGGAGGCGCCATGTCCGCCACTTCCTTCGCGCGCTCCGCATCGCCGCCGGCGAGGTAGCAGCGCGCCAAACCCCCGATCGCCGCCAGGTTGTCGGGCTCGATCTGCAGCAGCTCGGCGTAGGCCTGGGCAGCGCCGGCGGTGTCGCCGGCTTCGAGGGACTCGCGCGCGACGGCGAGCAGTTCGTCGGCCTCGGAGACCTGCGGCCCGGCCAGCTTGTCGATGAAGGTCTTGATCTGGCTCTCGGGGACCGCGCCCATGAAACCATCGACAGGACGACCTTGCGAGAACGCATACACGGTCGGGATCGACTGTACGCGCAGCTGGCCGGCGAAGACCGGATTGCGATCGATATCGATCTTGACCAGCTTGACCGCACCCTTGGCGGCCTTCACCGCCTTCTCGAGCATCGGTCCAAGCGTCTTGCAGGGCCCGCACCAGGTCGCCCAGAAATCGACGATGACCGGCTGGACCTTCGAGGCCTCGACCACGTCGGCCATGAAGGAGGCGTCGGAACCTTCTTTGATCAGGTCAGGTGGCAGATTGGCGGTGGTTTCGCCGATTAGGGACATGGGCTTGGCGACTTCGGCTGTTTTCGTTTCGCCCAACATGGTCGCGCCCCTTCGGCGACGCAATCCCGACCGTTCGGCAGTTACCTCGCTACATGCTGGGGGCTAGGCGCAAGCCGCATCGACGCGCTCCATCCGAGAAAAATCGACGACCATCGGCTTCACGCCGAGCGCGTCCAGAAAGGCCTGGAAACCTCGACGCGAAAGCGTGGTGGTGGCGGTATTCTCCAAGGGGTGGAAGTTCACTTGCTCGGCGCGCGCCAGCACGGCGTCCAGCACGAACCTGGTCTTGCCCTGCCGATCGTTCACGAGGCCAAGCGCCGTCACCGAGCCCGGCGTCACGCCCAGCGTCGCCTCCATCAGCTCGGGCGAGCCGAACGAAAGGCGACCCGATCCGATGACCGAGGGCAGCCGCTTGAGGTCGATGGCGGTGTGCTGTTCGGCCGAGACGAGCCACAACTGATCGCGGTGGTCCTTCAGGAACAGGTTCTTCGAATGGGCGCCGGGGATCGACGCCTTCATGTCCTCGCCTTCGCCGACGCGGAACACCGCAGGATGGTCAGTGGTGACGTGCGAGATCGCGTGCGTGTCGAGGAAGGCGAAGAGTTCGGCGCGGGTCATGAGCCCGTCGTTACCTGTCCCACACGGCGCAAGGAAAGCCCGCGGTCAGAAGCCGAACTGAGATCGCAGGGCGAACGCGTTCCAGTGCTGTCCGATCTGGGCGCCCACGGGGGTCAGGTAGATCGTGGAGTTTGGAGAGAGACGATCCAACTCGACGTGCTGCGCCTCTAGGGCCAGTCGGACGTAGGGGTTTAGGTACCAGTTGATCCCGCCGGTCCAGAGGGTGATGTCGCCGCCCCTGATCGCCGAAGCCGCCGGCGCTGTTCCAGGCGTGCCGGAGTCGTAGTTCAGGTCCACCGTCGAGTAGCGGAAGGTGAGTTCGACGACCCCATATCCGCCGTGGCCAACCGGGTGGTCCACCGGCGGGGCGTCGAAGGCGGCGGTCGAGTTGTTGTAATGGCGGGCCACTCCAGACGGGATCCAACTCGCCTCCAGGTACCACCCCTGGAAGTGCGGATTGCGGGTCCCGGGGTCGCTGCGGTCGACGTGGAACGAGTCGTACTCGCTCTGCACGAGGAAGCCATGGTACTGGGCGGCGAATTCCCCGCCCTCATTGAAGGCGTGGCGCGCGTCGATATTGCCGGTGTTGACGACCTTGGTCGCGTCGACCCGAAGCTCGGGCGTGTCGGCGAAGGATACGACAGTGGCGGAAAGCGGGGTGGCTCCGGTCGCTGACGGGCCGGTGACGTTGGCCGGCGCGTCGATAATCTGGGCGTGGAAGCCCAGGTGGATCAGCTCGCCTTTCTCTTCAAACGGCCGCCAGACCTCGCGCGTTACGAAGTTGAGCGGATCGCCATAGGTCTGAGCAACCGATGTTCCACTGCTGTTGATCACCCCGACCGTGCGGCTCGTGATGGCGAAAGAGGCCAGCCATCTGGGTTCGGCGGCGAAGACCTGCGCGGCGATCCGCGTGTCGCCTGCTGCGAAACTGCGGGCGATGTCCGCCGAGATCGGACGATCGAGCAGGGGCTGGGCCGCGTTCGAATCCTGGTCGGCGAGGCCCTCTTGCGGCGCAAAGGCTCCGACGCGGATATAGACGGGCCGCAACCCGGAGTACTGAGCCCATCCTTCATAGAGTTGACCGGCGTTCTCCACGCCATTGCCGCCGAAGTCGAACAGAATGCGATAGTCGAAATCGCCGAAAGCGTTGCCGCTGATGCCAAAGCGTGCGCGCCGGAACTCGACGCCGTCCTTGAAGTCGCGCGCGTGAGTGTAGTCAATGTTGGAAGCCGAGTACCCCAGCGCCGGTCCGGTCCGGCGCAGATCGGTGCTGATCGGTCCCGGCGGCGCCTGATCGTAGACGGCGGTGTCGAGTTGGACCAAGGCGTAGAGGTTGGCGGAGAACCGACCGTCCGCCGTCGCAATGCCGGGCTCGCCATTGGTGAAGGTTGAGGTCACCGCAGGGGCGTTGCCTCCTGAGGGCGTGCTCGGAATTGTCTTGATCTCCTCGCCCTGGGCGAGTTGGCGCGGGGGCGGCGGGGCGGCTTCAAGAGCTGTCACCTGCGACTGGAGACGTCCGACCTGGTCCTTCAATGCGGCGTTTTCGGCGGCCAGTCCGCTTTGCGCCTTCACCTGCGCCTGCAAGGCCGCGACCGCCGCCTCCAGACGCGCAATCCGCGCCGCCTCGTCGTCCTGCGCGACCGCACTGGCGGCCGTCATGAGCGCCGTTGCGGCCGCGCTTGCGGCCAGCATGCTTCGAGTCGACTTCATCCCCGTTCACCGATCCCCTGTCCCCGACGGAAACTCGATTAGGGCAAATCGATACGGTTGTTCCGAGAGGGACAATTCTTTGCGGACTTCGATCCGGTCTAAGAATAGAGATCGTCTATTCTGGTTTAGAATTTCTCAACGGAGCGTCAGGAGACCTCTCCCGCGGGCTTGCGGCGTTGACCTCAGATCGTCACCTTGTCCGCGTGAGCGCGTCCCCTTCAACATTCCCCCGGTCCGGATCGGCGAGGCCTGTCGTCGCCGTGATCGGCGCGGGATTCAGCGGCGTACTGACCGCCGCCCACCTGCTGCGGGCGGACGATGGCCCCAAGGTGTTGCTCATAGAGCGGGGGCCGCGATTTGGTCGCGGCGCAGCCTATGCGACCGCCAGTCCTCACCACCTGCTGAATGTCCGCGGCGCCAACATGAGCGCCTTTCCCGAAGCGCCATCGCACTTTCTTAACTGGCTCGGCGTCGACCACACTGAGGGCGAGGCCGTGTTCGTGACGCGCGACCGCTACGGCCAGTATCTCCAGTCGGTCCTTCGGGAGGCGGCGGGGCGAGATCCGTCCCGCCTCGTCTTCGAACACGACGCGGCAGTCACCCTGGCGCCCGGACCGAGCGGATGGGCGATCACCTTGGCGATGGGGCGCACCCTTGTCGCCGACGCGGTTGTTCTGGCGATCGGCAATCTGCCGCCGCCGGTCCCGCCCCAGGCGGACAGGGCTTTGCTCGCGTCTCATCGGTGGGTCCCCGATCCCTGGGAATGGATCGGATCGGGCCCGTCCCTGGACGGTGACGCGCTGCTCCTCGGGGCGGGATTGACGGCGGTCGACGTGGCTCTCTCGATCGAGGAGAGCCGGCCCGGGACCTATGTGCTGGCGCTCTCGCGGCACGGTCTGGTTCCGCAGGCGCATGGGCCAGCTCCCGGCCGCGCTGTCCCTGCGCCGTCGCCGAGCGGCTCGGCCGCCGAAGTGTTCGCCAAGGTCCGGGCGCAGGCAAAGGATGACTGGCGGGCGACGATCGACGCCCTGCGTCCGCACGTGCAGGCGCTATGGAGGGGATGGAGCCTCGCCGACCGGCGGCGGTTCCTGAGGCATGCCCGTCCGTGGTGGGAAGTTTCCCGGCATCGGCTCGCTCCGGACGTGGATGACCGGCTGAGCCGGCTTCGTGACGAGGGGCTGGTGGAGGTTGCGGCCGGACGCCTGCAAAACCTCGCCCTCGTACGGGGCGGCGTCGAGGCCCGGTGGGCGCCCCGTGGCGGCGGCCCGATCCGCAGCCGGCGCTTCTGCGTCGTCGTCAATTGCGTGGGCCCGCTGAGCGACCTGCGTCGATCGGAGGACCCGCTTGTCCGCAGCCTGCTTCAGGCGGGACTGATCCGCCCCGACAGGTGCCGGCTGGGACTGGACGTGGATGGCGCGTCGCGGCCGCTTGCCGATGACGGGACACCTTCACCAGGACTGTTCGCGGTCGGCCCCCTCACACGCGGCGAAGTCTATGAAATGACTTCGGTCCCGGACATCCGGATCCAGGCCGCCGATGTCGCCCAGAGCCTCCTCTCTGAGCTCGCCGGTCGCGCGGGAGCCGATGTGGAGTCCTGCGCCGGCGAGCGACTTACGCGAGACCTGCGTCGCTACCTGCAGGAGCGCTCGGACGAGCTTGACGTGGAGATCGAAGCGAAATCGGTCGCACGTCGGATGAGAGTCGCCTGGGAGCTTCGCGGTCGGCGCGCCGCCTTCGACGATGTCGCGGATTGGCTGGAAGCGCGACAATCCAAGGGACCGCGGTGAGGATGGCCGGAACCCGGCCGCGGCGCCGCTGGCTTTAACCGCACGCCCGTGTCCAATCCGAGCGCCATGCCACACCTTCTCGTCGCCGCTCTCTCGACCGCAACAGCCCTTCTGGGTGTCTGGAACACGCCCGTGGACAGGAGCCAGGTGCGGGTGGAGTCCTGCGGCGAGGACGTCTGCGGCTATGTCGTCTCTTCGACGCGTCTCACCGCCGAGCCGGACCAGAGGGACGTTCGCAATCCCGACCTTTCCTTGAGGAGCCGGCTGATCCGGAACCTCAAGATCATGCAGATACATCCTGCTTCGGAAGGCCAGTTCCGCGGGTGGGTCTACGATCCGAAGTCCGGCCACACCTATCAGGTGGTTGTGCGCATGCGGGCGGGCGATCATCTTGAACTCACTGGCTGCATCTTCGGGCCGCTATGCGGCAGCCAGTCGTGGAATCGCGCGCCCTGACGTTCCGGGTGAGGCGGGAACCGCGGATCCACGAGCAGGGTTAGAGCGGCCCGAGCCACAGATGGAGTGACCCGATGGCCGATCCTCGCAAGACTGCAAACGACGGCTCGCAACCAGGTGTGCTCGGCGACCAGACCGAAGAGCAGAACCTCGGCCAGCCCGGCGACCCCAAGGCCCGCATCAGCAAGGGCGAGGTGGAAGCGGCCTTTGGCGACGATGGCTCGAAGCCGGGAGTTCTCGGAGACCAGACCGAGGAGCAGAACCTGGGTCAGCCGGGCAACCCCAAAGCCCGCATCACCAAAGACGAGGTTCAGGCGGCCTTCGGCAAGGACAAGAAGAAGGACTAGGGCGAGCCAGCGGCGAGCCCTGGAAGTCCTATCCTCTCACTTCGACCTCAGCTGGCCCCGCCGCCCGTCCTGTAGCGCCCGAACCAGGCGAGGATGGCGCTGACCTCCTCGGCCTGCTGCGACGGCCGGTCGGCCAGGCTCTCGTGCGAGGCGCCGGGCACCCGCACCATCGCCGTGGGCACCTTGCGAAGCTGCAGGGCGTCGAAGAACTGCTCGGCCTCGCTCGGCGGCGTGCGATGGTCCTCCTCGCCCACCATCAGCATGGTCGGGGTGGTGACGTTCCCCACCAACGAGATGGGCGAGCGCCGCCAGTAGAACTGAGGGTCCTCCCACGGCATCTTCCCGAACCAGTCGCGCGCCATCGTCATGTACGCGTCGACCGTCAGCACTTCGCTGGCCCAGTCGATCACCGGCTTCTGGGCGACGGCCGCGCGGAAGCGGTGGGTCTTGCCGACGATCCAGGACGTCAGGAGACCGCCGCCTGACCCGCCGACGACGAAAAGATTGTCCGGATCGACCGAGCCGCCGGCAATCGCGGCGTCGACCACGCTCATCAGGTCGTCGTAGTCCTGGCTGGGGTAGTTGTCGTTGATGAGGTTGGCGAATTCGTCGCCGTACGAGGTAGAGCCGCGCGGATTGGCGTAGACGACGACGTAGCCCGCCGCGGCGTAGAGCTGCAGCTGACTGGCGAAGCTCGGACCATAGGCGGCGAAGGGGCCGCCGTGGATCTCAAGGATCATCGGATACTTGCGGCCGGGCTCGAAACCCGGCGGGGTCATGATCCAGGCGTCGATCGGCCGTTTGTCGTAGCTGGAGACGACGCTGAGCGGCTCGACCTTCGCCAAGGTGCGGGCGGCGAAGAGGTCGGCGTTGAGGTCCGTCAGACGCCGCGGCGCGGTCCCGGCGCGGACAAGACCGACGTCGTGGGGGATTTCAGGACCGCCGAGTGTGAAGGCGACGAGCCCGCTCCGGGAAACCGAGTAACTGCCGCCGTTGTACGGGCGGTCGAGCTCCGCGCCGCCAAGCCCGGAGGCGACGACACTGACTTCGCCGCCCAGCGTCACCCGGCCGACCTTGCTCACGCCATGGTCGGCGAACTGCACGAAGAGGCTGTGGCCGTCGCCGTTCCAGCGCGGATCCTCCACCGATCTGTCGAAGGCGTCAGTGAGAGACCGGTCCTGCCCTGTGGCCAGGTCCATCAGGTGCAGGCGCGCGTCCTCGTAGCCCCGATGGCGGTCGTCATAGTGGGTGTAGGCGACGAACCGGCCGTCCGGTGAGATCGCCGGCGAACGGTCAGGCCCGTATCTGTGCGGCAGGGGCGTGATCGTCCCGTCGGCGACGGTCAGCCGGAACAGGCCCGAGTTCTCGGGATCCAGCTCCCAGCCTTGCTCCCGTTCCGAGACGAAGATGAGCGAACGGCCGTCTGGCGTGAACACCGGTTCGTGGTCGTCATAGTCGCCGAAGGTCAGCTGCCGCGGCGCGCCGCCGTCGGCCGAGACGACGAAGACGTGGGTGAACCCGCTCTTCAGATAACCGGCCTCGTCCTGCCTGTAATGGACCTGGGTGATGACCTTGATCGGATCGGCCCACTTCGCGCCGTCCGGCTTCTTGGGTGGCTCGCCGAGCGTCGAGGCAGAGACCGAGACGCGCGCAGTGAAGGCGAGCTGCTTGCCGTCCGGAGACCAGGCGACATCGCCAGGAGCGTTGGCCAGGTCCGCCACCAGATCGCTCTCGCCGCTCGCCAGCCACCTCACATGCAACTCGGGACTGCCTTCGGGTCCTGGCGCCACATAGGCCAGCCGCCGGCCATCCGGAGACCACCGCGGAGAGCCTTCGCCGTCCGCGCCGTCCATCGGCTTTTGCGCCCCGCTCGCCACGTCCAGGATCCAGATCGTCCGACGCGGCTTGTCGGTCATGATGTCGTTGGCGAGCCGCACATAGGCGATCTGCTGGCCGTCCGGGCTGATCTGAGGATCGGACGCCGCCTGCAGCGCGAACAGGTCCTCCGGCTGGAACGGCTTCTTTCCGCCCGTGTCCGCGGCGACGGCCGCGCCGCAAGCCAAGCCCGCGCCAGCCACGGCCGCCCAGATCAGACGTTTCAAACCTTTCGTCTCCCTCGTGGTTTCCACGTCCCGCGACGGGCGGTCCCCGCGAGCCTGTAGCGCTCCTCGGACCAAGGAAAAAGGGGAGCTCTGCGCTTGGAACGGGCGCCTTGTAGGTCGCGTTCGCTTGCCATCTCTGCCGGACGGGATTTGTCATGTCTTCGGAAAATCTTGAGAAGCTTCAGCAAAGCGACGCGCCTGCAAGCACAGCTGTCCATCAACGCGATGTTGGGAAAGAAGAAGCTGCGGCTCAGGAGTGGAAGACGGCTGCGCTTGTCGGCCGTACGGTTACGGTCAACAAGCCCCGCCAAGAACTCTATGCGTTCTGGAGGGACTTCAACAATCTTGCCCGCTTTCTTGAGAATATCGAGTCGGTGCAGGTGAAAGACCCTCGCGTGAGCCACTGGACCGTCAAGGCGCCAGCCGGGCAGACGGTGCAGTGGGACGCGGCCATCACAGAAGAGCAACCGGATCGGCTGATCGCCTGGGAATCCGCCCCGGATGCGCAGATCAAGCACGCGGGTCGCGTGGAATTCCTCGACGCCCCGCCTGGACGCGGCACGTGGGTGCGCGTCACCCTGGCCTACGAACCACCGGCCGGTGAGTTGGGAAAGGCGATCGCCAAGCTGTTCCAGAAGGAACCCAAGATGCAGGCGCGGCGCGACCTGCGGCGGTTTAAGCAGTTGATGGAGACCGGGGAGATTTCCACGTCGGCGCGCTGCCGCCAGCAGGCCCAAACCTGATCAGCATCATCCAATCAACAAGGAGATCCGATCCCGATGCGCGCCCTCACCTGGCACGGAAAGCACGATGTGCGAATGGAGACCGTGCCCGATCCGGAGATCATCAATCCTCGCGACGCGATCATAAAGGTGACGTCGACCGCCATCTGCGGCTCGGACCTTCACCTTTACGATAGCATCATTCCGAGCTTGATGCCGGGAGACATCCTAGGCCACGAGTTCATGGGCGAGGTTGTGGACGTTGGGAAAGGTAACGATCGTCTGAAGGTCGGTGATCGCGTGGTCGTTCCGTTCACCATATCCTGCGGCAAATGCTATTTTTGCCAGAAAGAACAGTATTCTGCCTGCGACAATTCCAATCCTGCCGAAAAAGCCGACATGTCGGAGATCATGTACGGCCACCCGATGTCGGGATTGTTCGGCTATTCCCATCTGACAGGCGGCTACTCCGGCGGCCAGGCGGAATACGTGCGGGTCCCTTATTCAGACTTCGGGCCGATCGTGGTCCCCGACGGACTCGAGGACGACAAGGTCCTGTTCCTGTCCGACATTCTGCCGACCGGCTGGATGGCGGCGGAGAACGCCGAGATCGAGCCCGGCGACATCGTGGCTGTCTGGGGCTGCGGCCCCGTCGGGCTGTTCGCGATCCAGAGCTGCTTGGTGCTGGGCGCCCATCGCGTGATTGCGATCGACCACCATCCCCATCGCCTCGAACTCGCCAAAACGATGGGGGCCGAGATCATCAATTACCATGACGTGAAGGTGCGCGAGGCGCTCGACGAAATGACCGGCGGCGTCGGCCCGGACGCAGTCATCGACGCCGTCGGATTGGAGTCCCACGGCTTCGCCATCGACAACGTCATCGATGCAGTGAAGGTCGCCAGCAAGGTCCTCGGAACGGACCGTGCGCACGTCCTGCGCGAGGCGATCCTGGCTTGCCGCAAAGGCGGACGGGTTTCGGTGCCGGGAGTCTACGGCGGCTTCGCCGACAAGTTTCCGGTCGGGGCGCTGATGGAGAAGGGCCTTTCGGTCAGAACGGGTCAGACCCACGTCCAGCGCTACTCAGAGCAACTGCTCGAGATGATCGGCGAAGGCAAGATCGACACGACCTTCCTGATCAGTCACCGCCTGCCGCTCGAGGAAGCCCCCAACGGCTACAAGATGTTCAAGGAGCGCCAGAACGAAGTGACGAAAGTCGTCCTTAAGACTCCGGCCGCGCGCGGCGCAGTTCAGTGAAAGAGAAATCGGATCATGGCGCAGTCATCGCGTAAATTTGCACTCGTCACAGGAGCATCGAGCGGCATCGGCCTGGAGCTCGCCAAACAGTGCGCTCAGGACGGTCACGACCTGCTCATTGCCGCAGACCGTCCGCTCGCCGAAGCGCGGAGCGTACTCGAGGGGATGGGGGCGCAGGTCGAGACTCTCGAAGTCGACCTCGCCACCAAGGATGGCGTCGACCAGCTCTACCAGAAGGTTCAGGGTCTCGGTCGTCCCGTGGACGCCCTGCTGGCCAATGCCGGTCAGGGGTTGGGGAAGGGTTTCCTCGATCAGGAGTGGAACGACATCGTCAAGGTGGTGGACACCAACATCACCGGGACCCTGCGGCTGATCCACAAGGTTGGTCAGGACATGCGCCGCCGCGGCGAGGGGAAAATCCTGATCACCGGCTCGATCGCCGGATTGATGCCGGGCACCTACCAGGCCGTCTACAACGGCACCAAGGCGTTCTTGGACTCCTTCTCCTTCGCCCTCCGCCACGAGCTTGAGGACACCGAAGTCACCGTAACCTGCCTGATGCCCGGGGCGACCGAAACGGACTTCTTCGATCGTGCGGACATGAAGGACACCAAGGTTGGCTCGTCGAAGAAGGACGACCCCGCCGATGTCGCCAAGGTCGGCTACGAGGCCATGAAGCGCGGTGATGGCGATGTCGTCACGGGACTGAAGAACAAGCTTCAGGCGGCCGTCGCGGCGGTCACGCCCCAGGGCGTCCTGGCCGGCATGCACAAGGACATGGCCGAGCCGGGAACGGCGAAAAAGTAAGCCGGCCTCACGCGTCTTCGAGCTGGCGGCCGTTCGCCGCAGGCGATGTGGCGGACACTTCGCGAATCGGCGCATGCGACCGGGCGAAGCGCATCACGCCGTCTTCCAGCTTGCCGAACCGGAAGGCGAGCAGGTCCAGCGCATAATTCTGGTAGACACGCCAAGGAGCCTCGGAGCCCTGCCGGGGCAGGCGCGACAACCCGCGCTGGACGTAGCCGGAGGTGAAATCGAGCCATGGCATTGGCTCGATGGGCCCCTGAGGCACGGGTCGGCACTCGGTGTAACCGGTATTGCGCATGTGGTTGATCAGGCGGCAGAGATATTCGGCCGTCAGGTCCGCCTTAAGCGTCCACGAAGCGTTGGTGTAGCCGAAGCTGGAGGCCAGGTTGGGCACGCCGGAATACATCATCCCCTTGTAGCTGAACGTCTGCGGCAGCTCGACCCGTTCGCCGTCCACGCTCACCTCGAGCCCGCTCATCAGCTGCAGGTCGAGCCCGGTCGCAGTGATGATGATGTCGGCGTCGAGGCGGGCGCCCGAGGCGAGGCGGAGCCCGGTCTCGTCGAAGCGCTCGATCCGGTCGGTCATGACCGAGGCCGAACCATCCTTCAGCGCGCGGAAGAGATCAGAGTCGGGAACCAGGCAGAGCCTCTGGTCCCAGGGGTTGTACGTTGGCGTGAAGTGCGTCTCGACATCGTAGTCGGGCCCAAGCTGAGCCTTCACCATCTCGATGAGGCGCGCCTTGGCCTCGGCCGGCTTCTTGCGCGTGAGGTTGTAGAAGTACAATCCGAAGAAGACGTTCCGCCAACGGATGATCCCATAGGCTATCCGCGAAGGCAGCCGGCGCCGCAGCTTGTTGGCGAAGGCGTCCTCGGCGGGGCGCGAGACCACATAGGTGGGCGAGCGCTGCAGCATGGTGACATGGGCCGCCATCTTGGCCAACTCGGGCACAAGCGTGACGGCGGTGGCGCCGCTGCCGATCACCACCACGCGCTTGCCCGCGTAGTCCAACGCCTCCGGCCAGAACTGTGGATGGACAATCTGTCCCTTGAACGTCTCCTCGGCGTCGAAGCGAGGGCGGTAGCCGGCGTCGTAGTTGTAGTAGCCGGCGCACATGTGCAGGAAGCCGCAGGTCACCTGCCGGTGGGTTCGCTCGGGCCCCTCTTCGTAATCGACGGTCCAGCGGGACGTGCGCGAGTCCCACGCCGCCGACCGGACCTTGCGACCGAACCGCATGTGCGAGGCGAGGCCGTAGTCCGACACCGCCTCGCGGAGATACTTCAGGATCGAGGGACCGTCGGCGATCGCCTTGGCTTCCGTCCACGGCCGGAAGGCGAAGCCGAGGGTGTACATGTCGGAGTCGGAGCGGATTCCCGGATATCGGAAAAGGTCCCAGGTGCCGCCGATCGTCTGGCGCGCCTCGAAAATGGCGAAGCTGGTTCCAGGACAGCGGGTCTTGAGATGGTAGCCCGCGCCGATGCCGGAGATGCCGGCGCCGACCACCAGGACGTCGTAATGCTCCATAAACCGCCGTCGCTTCCCCGCCGCGAAAACTGATCGATGTTCACTTTAGCCGCGGGTCGAGCCCTTGACCATCGCGCCGCCAGCCGGAGAGATCGATGTGCCGAAACAGGAGCGCTGATGCCCAAGGCCCAGGCCCGGGAGCCGAATGAACGCGCGAACGCCGTGCTGGCCCCGGGTCTCTACGTGGTAGCGACTCCGATCGGGAACCTGCGCGACATCACCCTGCGCGCCCTCGACGTCCTGTCGGCGGCCGATCTCGTCCTCTGCGAGGACACCCGCGTTGGCGGCAAGCTGCTGGCCGCGCACGGTATTGCCGCACGGCTCGAACGCTATGACGAGCACGCCGCCGAGCGCGTTCGGCCCATGGTCCTTCAGCGGCTCGTGGAGGGCGCGCGCATTGCCCTGACGTCAGACGCGGGGACGCCGCTCGTGTCGGATCCGGGGTATCGCCTCGTCCTCGAGGCGGCCGCCCAGGGGTCGGACGTGTTCCCGATCCCAGGCCCGTCGGCCAGCCTGGCGGCCCTGACTGCCGCAGGCCTTCCGACCGACCGCTTTCTCTTCGCCGGGTTCCCACCGACGAAGACCGCTGCGCGCCGGTCGCTCTTCGAGGAACTCGCGCCCATCCGCGCGACGCTGCTGTTCTACGAGACAGGGCCGCGGCTGGCGGACAGCCTGGCCGACATGGCCGCCGTCCTGGGGCGGCGGGAAGCCTGCGTGGCCCGAGAGCTGACCAAGCTGCACGAGACCATCGTGCGCGGTTCGCTGACGGAACTGGCGGCGGACCCCAGGTGTCAGGAGCCCAAGGGGGAGATCGTCGTGGTCGTTGGGCCGCCTGCCGCCGAACACATCAGTCTCGATCAGGCCGACGAGGCTTTGGCCGAAGCCGTCGCGCGGCTGGGTCCGTCCGCTGGCGCGGCGGAGGTGGCCAAGGCGCTCGGACTCTCGCGGCGCGACCTCTACGCGCGAGCCCTGGTGCTCAAGGGTGCAAAGCGGTGAGCCTTGAGCGCAGCGCGCGCGGCGCGCGGGCTCGGCGTGAGGGACGCAGGAGCGAATGGCTGTGCGCCCTCTGGCTGATGGCCAAGGGTTACCGGCTGCTGGGCTTTCGCCTTCGCACGGGCGGCGGGGAGATCGATCTGCTCGCGGTGCGGCGCGGGGTCGTTGCCGTCGTGGAGGTCAAGCGCCGCCGCACCCTGGCCGAGGCCCTCGAGGCGGTGAGCTGGGCCCAGCGACGAAGGCTGGCCAACGCAGCCCGCTCGATCGCGGCGCGGAAGCCCGGGCTCGCCGGAGCGCCGGTGCGGCTGGACCTGATCGCTCTCGCTCCCGGTCGCCTTCCCCGCCATATACGCGACGCCTGGCTTGACCAGGACTGATCGCCGCCGCCGCCAAAGAGGGGCCCATGCCGCTGAATGTCGCCATCCAGATGGATCCGGTCGAACGGATCAACATCGAGGTGGACACCACTTTCCTGCTGATGATGGAGGCTCAATCCCGCGGCCATAGCCTCTGGGTCTACGGGCCCGAGCGGCTGGCGATGGAGGACGGGCGGGTCTTCGCCCGCGGACGGTCTCTCTCCCTGCGCGAGGTCAAGGGCGACCATCACGTGCTGGGCCAGACCGAGACGCGCGCTCTCGCCGAGATGGACGTGATCCTGATGCGCCAGGATCCGCCCTTCGACATGGCCTATGTCACCGCCGCCCACCTGCTCGAGCGTATCCATCCGGCGACCCTGGTGGTGAACAACCCCGCGGAAGTGCGCAACGCGCCGGAAAAGCTGTTCGTCACCGACTTTCCGGGCCTGCAGCCGCCGACGCTGATTGCCAGCGATCCCGAGGCGATCTACGACTTCCGCGCCCGGCACGGTGACATGGTCCTCAAGCCCCTCTACGGCGGCGCGGGGTCGGGCGTTGTTCGCCTCAAGCCCGACGATCCGAACCTCGACGCCCTCCTGGAGCTGCACGCGATGATCGGGCGCGAAGCTGTCATCGCCCAGAAATTCATCCCTGCAGTCTCCGCCGGCGACAAGCGCATCCTGCTCGTCGACGGCGAACCGGTCGGGGCGATTAATCGCGTTCCGGGCGCCGGCCAGGTTCGTTCGAACCTCGCCCGTGGCGGCCGCGCCGAGGCTGTGGGCCTGACCTTCCGTGACGAGGAGATCTGCCGCGCGATCGGTCCGGAATTGAAGCGGCGCGGGCTGCTCTTCGTCGGCATCGACGTGATCGGCGAATACCTCACCGAGATCAATGTGACCTCTCCGACTGGCGCACAGCAGCTCAAGCGCTTCGGCGGCCCGGACGCCGCCGTCATCCTCTGGGACCGGATCGAGCAGCTACGGCGCTGACGAGGTCCCTTCAGCCGGCTCTCAGCACATAGCCTGCCCGAGGAAAGTGCAGGTTCAGGCGGCCAAGCTCCGGCGTCTGGCGAGAGATGACGATGGCGTGCGGGTTGGCGCTGACCAGGCTGCCCGCGATGGGGTCGCAGCCATAATCGTCGGCGCACATGGTCACCGACGCGCCGGGCGAAAGCCCGGACGGATCGGCCGGGTCATGGGCAATCTGCAAAGCCGCGTCGGGCTCGTTGGCGGCAGCGATGGCGAGAGCCTCGGCCGGCGACATCTCCGTGTGCGTCCCGCACCCAATCGCGGTCAGCCGCTCGCGCCAAGCCGCTGCCTGCGGGAAGTCCGAAATGTCCTGTTCGAGCTGGGCCTTGAGGACGCTGCCGTAGAACCAGACGTTGAGCCAGAAGGCGATGTCGCCCAGCGACGGGCGCTCGCCGCCCACGTATGGGCCATCGCCTAGCTGGGCCTCCAGCCAGCCGAGGGCCGCGCGGAACTGACCGCGCGCCGAGGGACCGGCCGCCTTCATCGCAGCGGCGTCGAACGGGCGGCCCGACATGGCCTCGCGATCCTTGACGAAGGCCGGATCGATCGCCCCGCCGATGGCCCCAAAGATGATCGCCACTGTGGGCTGGAACAGAATCCGGTCGGCCCACGCGTTGAGGGCCCAGTCCGCGCCACGGATCACGCGGGGCTGGGGATGGCGCCGTTCGATCTCGGCCATGATCGCCGCGCTGTCGATGAAGATGTCGGCGCCGACCTGCATCACCGGGATGCGCCGGTAGCCGCCTGTCAGGGGGATCAGGTCGGGCTTGGGCATGATCACCGGTTGGATCACCCCGCGCCAAGCCACGCCCTTGATTCCGAACAGGAGCCGCACCTTCTCCGAGAACGGCGAGTTCCAGTAGTGGTGAAGGATGATCTCGTCGGCCATCCGCGCCTCCAGCAGGGGATGGGACGAGATCAGCCTTCACCGGGCGTCAGGCAAGACCTTTCGGCTCAATGCGCCGTCGGCCCGCCCATTGCGGCCATCAGTTCCATCTTCCGTTCCTTCATCCTCTCCCCCATTTCCTCGAGATCCTCGCCGCCACGCTTGGCCTGGGCCATGATTCCTCCAGGCTGCTCCTCCTCTCGAACGTGGTGTTTTATGTACTCGCCCAGGACCTTGACCTTGGCGTCGTAAAGTTCGTCGCCCGGCTTCATGGCCTCGATCTCCGCGATCAGCTTCTTGGCGCTGTCATGCTCGACTTCGGCCTCATCCAGCAGGTCGTCCTCAACCTCGCCGCGGGATTCGGGGTAGAAGATCTCCTCCTCGATCTGGGTGTGCACCTTTAGCGCGAGCGCGATTTTGCGGAAGAGCTCCAGCTTTTCCCGATCAGCATCGAGCTGTTCGTACTCGTCAAACCAGCCCTCCACCTCGCGGTGATCCTGCTTCAGCAATTTGACGGCCAGGGGATCGCGCGCACCGGTTCGCCGAGTCCTGCCTGAGCGGTTTTTCGAGCGGCCGGCCGACTTGGCTGGCGGTTTCTGGGTCGTGGCCACGGTCATGCTCCTTCTGTGAGCGGCCGACGGCCGCGTTCAGCCGGTTCGAACGTAACGCCCGCCGCCGGGTTCCGCTTCCGTTCCGCCCTTGACGTCCAGGGATGAATTCGTGCAGAAAGTTGCAAATTGCATAGGTTCGTCATGGCTTCGAGGATCGTGTCGGTGGCTTTCGAGGGCGTCGAGGCGCGCCGGGTCGAGGTCGAGGTGCAAAAGGTGGGCGCGCTGCAGAGCAGCTTCGTGGTCGTCGGTTTGCCCGACAAGGCGGTGGGCGAGGCGCGCGAGCGCGTGCGGGCGGCCTTCGCAGGCTTGGGCCTGGCCATGCCCCAGGGGCGACTCGTGGCGAACCTCGCGCCGGCCGACCTGCCCAAGGAAGGCAACCACTTCGACCTGCCCATCGCCCTGGCCCTGATGGGCGTCATGGGCATTCTGCCGCAGGACGCCCTCGACGGCTGGGCCGCGATCGGCGAGCTCAACCTCAATGGTGGGATCGCCGCCGTCGCCGGGGCGTTGCCAGCGGCCATGTCGGCTGGAGCCTGGGGCATGGGCCTGATCTGTCCGGAGGCCTGCGGTCCCGAGGCGGCGTGGGCTGGCCAGACGCCCATCCTTGCGCCCCGGTCCCTGATCGCGCTCGTCAACCACTTCCGCGGCTCGCAGATGATGTCGGCTCCGACGCCCGGGCCAATGCTCGAGGGCCAACGCGCGCCGGACCTGCGCGACGTGAAGGGCCAGGAGAGCGCCAAGCGCGCTCTGGAGATCGCCGCCGCGGGCGGGCACAACCTGCTCTATGTCGGCCCTCCAGGCTCGGGAAAGTCGATGCTCGCCCAACGCCTGCCGGGGCTGCTGCCGCCGCTGACCTCCGCCGAATTGCTCGAGACCTCCCTCGTCCATTCGATCGCGGGACTGATCGCTCGGGGCGCCCTGACCCGCTCGCGTCCGTTCCGCGCGCCGCATCACTCCGCAAGCATGGCGGCGCTCACTGGAGGGGGTGTCCGCGCCAAGCCTGGCGAGGTGTCCCTCGCCCATAATGGCGTGCTGTTTCTCGACGAGTTGCCGGAGTTCGGCGCCCAGGCGCTCGACTCCCTGCGCGCGCCCCTGGAGACGGGCGAAGTGATGGTGGCGAGGGCCAACGCCCATGTCCGCTATCCGGCGCGTGTGCAGCTGGTGGCGGCGATGAATCCCTGTCGCTGCGGCATGGGCGGACTCGGGCGAGGGGCGTGCGGCAAGGCTCCACGCTGCCAGCAGTCGTACCAGTCCAGGGTCTCCGGGCCGCTGCTCGACCGTATCGACCTGACCGTGGAGGTTCCCGCGGTCACTGCCGCCGATCTCGCCCTCCCGGCGCCGCCGGAGGGGACTGTCGAAGTCGCCGCGCGTGTCGCCGCAGCCCGGAACCTGGCCGCCCAGCGCGCCGAGGGGGCGGTCGACGCCGGTTCCCCGCTCAACGCCCGCGCGGAAGGCGAGTGGCTGGAGCGCATCGTCGCCCTCGATGGACCGGCGAAGTCTCTTCTGACGAAGGCGGCGGAGGCGAACAACCTGACCGCCCGCGGCTGGACGCGCACCCTTCGCCTCGCGCGCACCATCGCTGACCTGGACGGCTCGGGGCCGGTCCGGCGAGTCCACGTTGCGGAGGCGCTCGTTTACCGGCGAAAGGCCCCTCCGATGGAGCAGTTCACGACGGCCTAAAATGCGAGCCGCAGCCCAGCCTCGGTAGGTATCTCCAAAGAGGTAGAGGTCGCCCTACCGCAAGCTTAGCCCGTCATCGCGAAGGTGGAGTATTTGTGAAAGATCGTCCGGCGTTTCCTGTCGCCCCGGAGCGTTCGGGCGTTTCTCCGATTGCAACACTTTGATTAATTAAACCATTCATATTCCTGGCGATAATCGATGGCGGCGGTCAACCCCGATTGCGTAGCCTGTTTGGTCGAAAGCCGTCCTTCTGCGGCGGAATCCTGCAAGGCCGGACGGCTTCGGATCGGTAATTCATCTGAACGGGCAGGCGACGCCGCACAGCGCGCGGCGGCCTTCAAGACGTCAGGGGAGGCGGACGCGTGACGACCCCACCTCGCGCCGTTTGCCGGATCGTCATCGCGGACGATCACGCCATCTTCCGCCATGGCGTCGCCAGCCTGCTCGCGCGAGAGGACGACCTGCAAGTGGTTGGCGAAGCCAGCGATGGGGACGAGGCGGTCGCCTGCTATCGCGATCTTCGGCCCGACGTGATCGTGCTCGATCTGGTGATGCCCAGGCTCGATGGGTTCGAGGCGCTGCTTCGAATCCGGCACATGGACCCCGACGCCAAGGTCATTGTGCTGACGACCTACGACACGGAAGAGGACATCAACCGGGTCCTGCGAGCCGGCGCCAAGGCTTATCTGCTCAAGGACGTCCCTGCGGCCGAACTTGTCCGATGTATCCGCGACGTGAACGCCGGGAAGATGCGGATCGCCCAGGGCGTCGCCGCGAAGCTGGCCGACAGGTTCACCCAGGTGCAGTTGACGGTCCGGGAAGTTTCCGTCCTGAGCCTTGTGGCGGAAGGCCTGAACAACCGCGCGATCGGTGAACGGCTAGGGATCTCGGAAGGGACGGTGAAGGTTCATGTCGCCCACCTGTTCGACAAGATGGGCGCGAGGAGCCGAACGGACCTCGTCGCCGTCGCTGTGCGCAAGGGCCTGGTGAGGCGGGGTTCCGACTGAGGCGCGCCAGGCGAGCCATTTGCGCTCAGACCCTGTAGAGTACGAGCGCGTGCGCGCCCGAATTGCGGGGGAGAAGTGCGATGTCACTGCCGCCTCTTGGCGCGTACGAGTTGCCGAGGGCGTGGGTCACGCCGGCGCTGGAGGCTTGCCGGCTCTTCAACACCGGCCTGGACGTCCTCTTCTACGACGTCCCGGCCCTCGTGAACGACCTGAAGGACCGCGGAGAGCGCGTCGCCAGCTTCGCCACGGACACCTCTCCGGACCGGGCGGGACTCCTCGACCTCAGCGCTCTTCGCGACCCGGAAGGATCCCTCCTCGTCATCGACCCGGAGCGACGGCCCTATATCCGCAGGTTCCGCGACGTCGGCGCATTCCTGGCGAGCGCCGAGACGGAAGTCAGGGAGGCGGAGGTCGTTTCGATCACCGGCGTCGGCAGCTCCGCCCTGGGCAGCGCGGCCCTTGGCTGGGACATCGCCAAAGCGCTGGGCGAGCCGGTTCTCGCCATCGTGCCCGGCTACGGCGTCGCCGACGCCTTGTTGCAGGGGCTCGGCGGCTGGTTCGGCTTCGGGCTTCAGGATGCTCTCGGCGCCAAGGCGCAGGTCCAGACGGCCGTCGGGCTCGTCTCTCCAGAGGTGGCGCGCCTTGGGCGTCGGCTGTCGCAGTCCTCTCCAGACAGTAAGACGCTGGCGAACGGGGCGCCGGTGTTCCGCTATGGCTCGGGATCGTCGGACGTCCTGCACGACCTGATGCAGCGCCGGCCGATCCGCTGCGTCGTTGGCCACAGCAAGGGGGCGCTGTCGATCTACAACGCCCTTGGGTCCCTGCCGGCCGAGCGGACGGCGGCCTTGCGGGTGGTCACGCTCGGATGCCCTGTCCCGGAGGACATTCCGGGCGCGAGCTTCCATCAGTTCCTGGGCCTGTTCGACGCCCTTGGACAGCTGAACGGGTGGGGGCGGCGCCCCGAGCGCTGGGTCGCGGCGGATCACAGCACGAACGTCTCGCTGCCGCTGAGCATGCACGCGCAGGAGCTGGTCGCAGACTGATCTACATGCCACCCGACTGCGGGGCCGGCATTCCCGTGGGCGGCATCATGCTCTGGTTCATGTGGATCATGATCCAGATCGAGCCGAAGATGACCAGAAACACGACCAATATCCCGAAGGCCAGGGCGAGGACGTTGTTGGTGTTGTCCGGTCCTGTGGTGATGTGCAGGAAGAAGATCAGGTGGATTCCCATCTGCGCCACGGCGAGGGTGGCGAGCGCCATGTCGATCGCCGGGCCGTAGATCAGGTGGGTCTGAGCGACCCAGAAGGAGGCGATCGTCAGGCCGATGGCGATGGCCAAGCCCAGCACGTAGGTGCGCCAACCCGCGGTGAATTCACCATGGATGACATCGCCGGGGGCGACGTCGCCGCCTTCCACGCGATGGGCGATATCCTCGGAATGGTGGTCGGTCATCCGTGGACTCCGATCAGATACACGAGTGTGAAGATCGCGACCCAGATGATGTCGAGGGCGTGCCAAAACAGGCTGAAGCAGAGCACCCTGAATTGGATGTCCTGCCTGAAGCCCTTGAAGTAGACCTGGGCCATCATCGTCCCCAGCCACAGCAGGCCGATGCTCACGTGCATGCCGTGGCAACCCACCAGGGTGAAGAAGGCGGTGAGGAAGCCGCTGCGCTGGGGTCCGTCGCCGATGCTGACGAGGTGGGCGAACTCCCTTCCTTCGAGGAAGACGAACAGGAAGCCCAGGAGCCCCGTCACGAGCATCCAGGCTTCCGTTGGCCAGAGGCGCTTGCGATCCATCTCCAGGCTCATCAGCCCGCAGGTGAAGCTGGAGAGGAGCAGCGCGCCTGTTTCCAGCGCGATGTCCGTCATGTTGAAAAGTTGGTGCGCCCCTGGGCCGCCCGCCGTCCGATCCTTCAGCACGGCGTAGGTCGCGAAGAAGGCCGAGAACATGACGAAGTCGGACAGCAGGAAGATCCAGAAGCCGTATCCGACGATGATCCGCTTGGAGGCGGGTCCGCCCTCGCCATGGCCGACCGCCATGGAGTGATAGCCGGCCGCGCCACGGTGACCGATGTGATGCGGATCGTGATCGGCGTGGGCATCGGTGGCGGTCAAACCCGGCCCTCCTGCAGGGCGAGATTACGCCTCGCCCGGTTCTCGAGATCGATCCGCGCCACCTCCTCCTTGGGGATGATGCGTTCGTGCAGATCGCGCCAGGCGAAGACCACCAGGGTGGCGTAGGCGCCGATGAAGCCGAGCACCAGCAGCCACCAGATGTGCCAGATCAGGGCGAAGCCCATCATCACGGCGAAGAAGGCGCAAACGAAGCCCGTGGGGCTGTTCCTGGGCATCTCCAGGTCCTCGTATTCGGGCACCGGGCGCGTGATCCTCTGCTGCTCTCGGGCCGCTTCCTTGAGGCCCCAGTAAGCCTCTTCCCCCGTGACGTTGGGCATGACCGCGAAGTTGAATTCCGGCGGCGGCGAGGGCGTGATCCATTCCAGGGTGCGACCGTCCCAGGGATCTCCATAGTCGTCGCGCAGTTGCTCGCGGTTGCGGATCGAAACCACGAGCTGAATGACCATGCAGGCTATGCCGCACATGATGGACAGGGCGCCGACCGTGGCGACGTGAGCCCACGGCTGCCACTGCGGAACGTCATAGCTCTGCATCCGCCGCGGCATGCCCTCCAGTCCCATGACGTAGAGGGGCATGAAGGCCAGGTAGAAGCCGATGACCCAGAACCAGAAGGCGGCCTTTCCCCACCCTTCGTCGAGCTTGAACCCGAACGCCTTGGGGAACCAGTAGACGTAGCCAGCGAAGGCCGCGAACAGCACGCCCGGGATGATGACATTGTGGAAGTGGGCGACCAGGAAAAGGTTGTTGTGGAGGATGAAATCCGCCGGCGGAATAGCCAGCATCACGCCGGTCATGCCCCCGATCACGAAGGTGATCATGAAGGCGATCGACCACAACATCGGCACCCTGAACCGCACCGTGCCGCCGTACATCGTGAAGAGCCAGTTGAAGATCTTCACCCCTGTCGGCACCGCGATGATCATGCTGGCGATGCCAAAGACGCCGTTGACGTCTCCGCCGGGACCCATCGTAAAGAAATGGTGCAGCCACACCAGGAAAGAGATGATGCAGATCGCCATGGTCGCGACGATCATCGAGCGATAACCGAACAACGGCTTGCCTGAGAAAGTCGAGACGACCTCTGAGTATACGCCGAACGCAGGAAGGACGAGGATATAGACTTCCGGGTGCCCCCAGATCCAGATGAGGTTCATGAACATCATCTGATTCCCACCCATCGTGTTCGTAAAGAAGTGGAACCCCAGGTAGCGATCCAGCAAAAGCATCGCTAGCGTAGCGGTCAGCACCGGGAACGCCGCAATGATCATCAGATTCGACGCCAGCGCCGTCCAGCAGAAAATCGGCATCCGGGTGTAGCTGAGCCCGGGCGCACGCATTTTCAGGATGGTGGTTACAAGATTTATTCCGCCAGCAAGAGTGCCTATGCCCGATATCTCCAGGGCCCAGCAGTAATAATCCACTCCGACTCCCGGTGAGTACGTCAGTTCCGAGAGCGGCGGATAAGGCAGCCAGCCGACCCGCGAGAACTCACCGACCACGAGCGACATGTTCACCAGGAGGACGCCTGCAGCGGTCAACCACAGCGCGACCGAGTTGAGCGTGGGAAAGGCGACGTCGCGGACACCCAGTTGCAGCGGCACGACGAAATTCATGAGGCCGATCACGAACGGCATCGCCACGAAGAAGATCATGATCGTGCCGTGGGCCGAGAAGATCTGGTCGTAGTGTTCCGGCGGCAGGTATCCGCCGGAATGGAAGGCCACTGATTGCTGTGTTCTCATCATCAGTGCGTCGATGAAACCTCGAACGAGCATCACCATCGCGAGCGAGCAGTACATCACGCCGATCCGTTTGTGGTCGACGCTGCAGATCCACTCGTTCCAGATGTACGGCGCCCAGCCCTTGGCGAAGATCAGCGCAACGACGCCAAGGATCACTACGATCACCAGGGCGCCCGCGGCGAGCGGGATGGGCTGGTCGAAGGGGATCGCGCTCCAGTCGAGCTTGCCCAGCAGCTTCATCTCATGGGCTCCGCACTGGCCGCACGAACGGATTCTTGTTGCCAGCCTGCACCGGACCTTCGCCCGGCGGCAGCTTCTGCTGCACGATGGCGTCGAACAGTCCCGGCGCCACCGAGCCATAGGCATAAGGTTTGAGGTCGGAGCTCTGCTTGAGGAGGGCGCGATAGCCCGTTTCGTCCAGGGCGGGCCCGCGCCCGCGGGTCGCCGCCACCCAGGCGTCGAACTGCGCGGGCGAGACGCCGGCGACCTCGAATCTCATGCCAGGAAAGCCATCGCCGCTGAACATGTTGGACTGGCCAAAGTATGTGCCCGTGCGGTCGACCTGCCACCACATCGTCCCGACCATGCCGTTCATCACGTAGATCTGGCTGCCCACTTCCGGCGCGAACAGCGTGTTCATCACCGTCGCGGATGTCAGGTGCATGCGCAGGGGCGTGCCTGTCGGCGCGACCAGCCGGTTGATCGTCGCCACGCCCTGCGTCGGGTAGATGAACAGCCACTTCCAATCCATTGCGACCACTTCGACGTCGAGCGGCTGAACGTTGGACTTGAGCGGCTTGGCGGGATCCAGGTCATGCGCGCTGATCCAGGCGAGGCTGCCGAGAAACAGGATTGTCAGGGCGGGGATCGACCAGACGACGAGTTCGACACGGCCAGAGTAGACGAAGCTCGGATCGCGCTTCGCTCGTCGGTTCGACGCCCGGAACCACCACGCGACCACCACGGTGGCGAGTATCGTCGGGATGACGATCGCGAGCATGATCACCACGGAGTCGAGAATGATGAGCCGCTCGCCGTTGGCCACGGGACCGATGGGGGTGAACACCGAGTCCTCTCGGCATCCAGTCATGAGGATCAGGCAGACGAGGCCCAGCACACGGGCGGCCGCGGGGGGCCGAAATCTTCCACGCCGCGGGGGGGACGCCATGATGTCCAACAACCGCCCTCGTCGGTCGGCCGGCCCCCCAACCGGACCCGCCATGATTTCATGAATCGCCCCAGTAAAGCCTCATATTCCTCTGAGGCGATCGCAGGAAGCTCGCCCTTGGTATCGACAGAACAACACCTCGTGAATCCGTCACGGGGAACCAATTCGCGTCATTTGCTTGAGGCCCCGCTCTCGGAAAATCGCACGACATTGCGATCGAGCTTCTGGGTTGCCGGCGCCCTGCCGTCCCTTCTCTTCTTTCCGTCGAGCTCGAAGCGAGCGGTCCGCGGCCGGGCCTTCCGGTCAGCCCGCTTGGACCGCCAGACCGGATAGGCCACACTCGCCGACGCAATGGACGCTCCGGTCCGCAAGATCATCCACATCGACATGGACGCTTTCTACGCGTCCGTGGAGCAGCGCGACGATCCGGCCCTGCGCAGGCGACCGGTCGCCGTGGGTCACGGCGCGGCGCGAGGGGTGGTGGCGGCGGCCAGCTACGAGGCGCGGGTCTATGGCGTCCGTTCGGCCATGGCCTCGATCACCGCCCTGGCGCGCTGTCCTGACCTGGTGTTCGTGCGGCCGCGGTTCGACGTCTATCGAGACGTGTCACGCCAGATCCACCGGATCTTCGCCGACTTCTCGGACCTGGTCGAACCCCTCTCGCTCGACGAGGCGTATCTGGACGTGACGGCGAACCTGCGGGGGCTCCCCTCCGCCTGGCTCACCGCGCGCGAGATCCGCGCCCGCATCCGAGAAGAGACCGGCCTCACCGCTTCGGCGGGTGTCTCCTTCAACAAGTTCCTCGCCAAGCTCGCTTCGGACCATCGCAAGCCCGATGGGCAGTTCGCGGTCACCCCGGGCGATGCGATGGACTTTGTCGCCGCCCTGCCGGTGGCCCGGTTCCACGGGGTGGGTCCGCGGACGGCCGAGAAGATGCACGCCCTGGGCATTCTCACCGGCGCGGACCTTCGGCAGCGCAGCCTCGAGGAGCTGCAGGCCCACTTCGGCAAGGCCGGCGCCTGGTACTACGCCATCGCCCGGGGCCAGGACGACCGGCCTGTCAGGCCCGATCGCGAGCGCAAGTCGTCCGGCTCGGAGACCACCTTCCACGAGGACCGGAGCGATCCGGCGGCGATCGAGGCCGGCGTGCTGGAGATGGCGGAGGATGTCTGGGCCTGGTGCGAGCGCTCGCGCGCGTTCGGACGCGGCGTCACCGTGAAGGTGAAATACGCCGACTTCCGCATCGTCACCCGAAGTCGCACCTTTTCCGCGCCGATCGCGAACCGGGAGACCTTGCGGGGCGCAAGCCTCGCCCTGGTCCGCACCCTGTTTCCCCCTACGCTCCCGGGGCGCCTCGCCGGTGTCACCCTCTCATCCTTCGACGCGCCTGCCGCAGACCCGGATCCCCAGCTCAGCCTGCAGCTAGGCTGACACCCTCCCTCCGACGGACCCAACTGGCGGTTAATTCCCGCCATCCCGAAGCGGAACGAAGGTTTAACCACGGAGGCGCGGAGGGCACGGAGGGGATCCTGCGGCGAAGCTCGAGGGCTGAGCGGCTTTTTTTCAACGCCAAATGCGCCAGGGTCAGCCGAGAGGCTGCACGAAGCCTCGAGAGCAGGGGTGTTTGCGTAAGCGATATATTGCGCCTTCGGCGCGGCGCAGCGGCCCGGCCCGTCGGCCATGATCCACGGGAGCGCAGTTGAAAACGCGCCGAAGGCGCATTCATTCCGATCGTGCAGCCGCACCCGCTTCTCCGGACATCCCTTGAAGCCGCCGTCACCCCTTGGCGCGCTTAGCGTTAAAACGCCGCCTCTCCATCCCCTCCGTGCCCCTCCGTGTCCTCGGCGCCTCCGTGGTTAAGACGGCGCTCGCCAACACCCCTTCGGTCGGGGGAGGGGTGCGTCCAGGGGCTACCCTTCAAGGGGAGGAACGACGACGACCACGCCGTCGGCGAGGCGCACTTCGGGCACGTCGGTTTTGGTGAAGGGGGCGTACCAGCTGGCGCCGCTGGCGGGTTCGATTTCCAGGAGGTCGCCCGCGCCGAAGTTCTGGACGGACTTCACCCGACCCAGCGCGGCGCCATCGGGGCCGACAGCGGCCAGGCCGACGAGGTCGGTCATGTAGAATTCGTCCTCGTCCTCGATTTCCGGGAGGACGTTGCGGGGCAGATAGAGGCCGAGGCCCTTGAGCGCTTGGGCCTCTTCGCGCGTAGCAACCTCGGGGGCGCGCACGATCAGCCCATCGCCCGAGACCCGGCCGGCGGTGAGGGTGAGGGCGGGCGAGCCGTCCTCGCGCTTCAGGTCGCGATAGTTCAGCAGGGCGCCCGGCTCGGCGGTGTAGGGCGTGATGCGGATCTCGCCGCGCACGCCGAAGGCGCCGGCCACGCGGCCGACCAGGATCAGTCGCTCGGCCATGCCAGGCGCGATCCTAACCGGCCGCCGCAGCCAGCCTCAGGCCTCGGTCGGCTCGCCGCCCTCGGCTTCGGGAGCAGCGGCTTCAGCTTCCGGAGCCGCGGCTTCGGCCTCGGCAACGACTTCCGGCTCGGCCGCAGCAACGACTTCCGGCTCGGCCGCAGCCTCGACCTCGGGCTCAGGAGCAGGGGCGGCTGCAGCTTCCGCCGCGGCGGCGGCGAGGGCCGCCTCGCGCTCGGCGCGCTCGGTCGCCCGCTCCTTGGCCTTGGCGTGGGGCTCGGCCTTCTTGGGGTTATTGCCGTGCTCCCACTTGGCCAGGCCCTTGGCGGCGAGGAAGCGGGCTACGCGGTCCGTGGGCTGGGCGCCCTTCGACAGCCACTCGCCGATGCGCTCGCCGTTGAGCGTCACCCGGCGCTCGTCGTCGCGCGCGAGCAGGGGATTGTAGGCGCCCACCTTTTCGATGAAGCGGCCGTCGCGCGGCGAGTGGCTGTCGGCGACGACGATCGAATAGTAGGGGCGCTTCTTGGCGCCGCCGCGGGCGAGACGAATCTTCAGCATGGGTCCTGTTAGTCCTTGGAGATTGGTTCGAGGGTTGTGCGCATCAGCGCTTGAAGGGGTTCACGCCGGGGGGCAGTCCGCCGCCCAGACCGGGAAGTTTCGGGACAGGACGGGGTCCGCCCAGGCCGGGCAGGCCGCCTGGGCCTTGCGGGGGTGTGACGCCGCCGGCGGCGTTGGCGTCCTGAGGTTTCGCGCCACCGAGTGAGGCCAGGGCGTCCATTCCGCCGGCGCCGCCCTGTGCGCCGAAGAGGCCCGCGAGCCGCGCGAAGCCGCGGCCGCCGTCCTTGGACAGCGACTTGAACGCGTCCTGCATCTGGCGGTGCTGCTTGAGCAGGCGGTTGATCTCGGCCACCTCGACGCCGGCGCCGGCGGCGATGCGGCGCTTGCGCGAGGCCTGCAGGATGTCGGGCTTGCGCCGCTCCTTGGGGGTCATCGAGCCGATGATCGCGCGCTGGCGGCGGATGATCTTGTCCGACACCCCAGTGTCGGCCATCTGCTTCTTCACCTTCTGCACGCCCGGCATCAGGCCCATCAGGCCTTCCATGCCGCCCATCTTCTCCATCTGGGCGAGCTGCTGGGAGAGGTCGTCGAGGTCGAACTGGCCCTTGGCCAGCTTGCGGGCCATGACCTCGGCCTTGGCCTGGTCGTAGTCGGCGGCCGCCTTCTCGACGAGCGCGACCACGTCGCCCTGCCCAAGGATGCGCCCCGCGACGCGGCGCGCGTCGAACACGTCGAGGGCGTCGATCCGCTCGCCCGTGCCGAGGAACTTGATCGGCAGGCCGGTGACGGCCCGCATGGAGAGCGCCGCGCCGCCGCGGGAATCGCCGTCGGTGCGGGTGAGGACGAGGCCGGTGAGCGGCAGGCGCTCGTGGAAGGCCTTGGCCGTGCGCACAGCGTCCTGGCCGGTGAGGCTGTCGGCCACCAGCAGGGTTTCGACGGGAGTGGAGATGCGGGCGATCTCGGCCGCCTCGCTCATCATCGCCTCGTCCAGGGTGGTGCGGCCGGCGGTGTCGAGAATCAGCACGTCGAAGCCGCCCAGCCTGGCGCTCGACGGGGCGCGGCGGGTGATGTCGCCCGGCGCCTGCCCCTGCACGATCGGCAGGGTCTCGACCCCCGCTTCCTTGCCCAGCACCGCCAGCTGCTCCATGGCCGCGGGACGGCGGACGTCCAGCGAGGCCATCAGCACCTTTTGCCGCTCGGTCTTGGAGAGGCGCAGGGCGAGCTTGGCCGACATCGTCGTCTTGCCCGAGCCCTGCAGGCCCGCCATCAGGATCACGGTCGGGGGGTTGAGCGCCAGCTTCAGCGGCTCGGCCGCCTCGCCGCCCAGCATCTCGACCAGTCCGTCATAGACGATCTTCACCACCTGGTCGGCGGGCTTGACCGAGCGGATCACCGCTTCGCCGGTGGCGGCCTGGCGGGCCTTGTCGACGAACTGGCGGACGACCGGCAGGGCGACGTCGGCTTCGAGCAGGGCCACGCGAACTTCGCGCATCGCCTCGTCAACGTCCTTCTCGGACAGCACCCCGCGTCCCGACAGGCGGTCGAAGACGCCGGAAAGCCTCTCGCTAAGTCCTTCGAACATCACAACACCTGCCAAACGACGAAAGCCCCCGTGCGCGATCACGCGGACGGGGGTCCCCTCCGCCCTCGTCCCTCGCTAGATCGAGGGGGTCGTGGCGGTAGGAGGCGCGAGCAAACGTTTCTCACACCGGAAGGGCGGGCTTATGCCCTTCTGTCCACCCGAAGGTCAAGCGGAGCCGGCCCGAGGGTCGTGTCCCTCTGTCCAACTCCTCGGGCGGCAGAGATGGGTTCGCTCGTGTTCACTGTCCCATCGTCAGGACGATGCGGAAGCGCGCGTCGCCCTTCATCATGCGGTCGTAGGCTTCCGCAGCGCGCTCGAGCGGCATCGTCTCGATCATCGCGGCGACGGGGCTGAGGACGCTGAATTTGAGGGCCGCATCGGCCGTCGCCGGCAGTCCGGTGAGGGAGCCGCTCGCGGTCACGTTCCGGAAGATCAGGTCCGTTGGGGAAATCTCGATGTTGTCGTCCCCGACACCCAGGGCGATCAGGACGCCGCCTGACTTCATCCCTGGGAGGGCCGACGCCGCAGCGCTGGAGACCGAAGCGGTGTTGACGATGAGCGATGCGCCGCCGAGCTTCTTCAACGCTTCGCCGGGATCGACCGCCGCGTTGTCGATATAGTGGTGAGCGCCAAGCTGCGTTGCGAGGTCGGCCTTGTCCGCCCCGCGATTGATCGCCGCAACCTCGAAGCCCATGTGGCGCGCATACTGGATGGCGAGGTGGCCAAGGCCACCGATACCGACGATCGCGACCAGGTCGCCCGCCTTGGCTGGCGAAGTGCGCAGCGCTCCGAACGTGGTCAGGCCCGCGCACAGGAGGGGCGCTGCCGCCACAGAGTCGAGTTCGTCCGGCACGATGACCAGACCGCTTGCCTTGGCGATCATCACCTCGGCGTAGCCGCCATCGTGCTCGACGCCCGTGTATTCCTGATTTTCGCAATGGATCAGGTCGCCTGCGCGACACGCCGAGCAGTACCCGCATGAGCCGGCCAGGAAGCCGACCCCGACCCGCTGCCCCTGCTTCCAGCCCTTGACCCCGTCACCCAGCGCGTCGATCCGGCCGATCACCTCATGGCCCGGAACACGCGGCCAGGCGATCGGGAACGCGCCAGCAACCGTCGCCGCGTCGCTGTGGCAGACCCCGCAGGCTTCCACGCGAATGCGGACGTAGCCGGGCTGCGGCTCGCGCAGCGGCTTTCGGGTGAGCTCGAGCTGTCCAGGCGCGATGGCCTGAACGGCGCGGTAGGTCGCGACGTCTTTGGTCATTTTCGAGGTCTCTGCGGATGGTGTGGAGGGACGGCCGCTCGGGAGCCTGCCGCCGATGACGAGGGGCGCTTACGCGAAGCGAAACTTCGAGAGGTCGACGCTGACCGTCAGGACGTCTGGCATCGGCTTGCCGTCGGGCCCGACGGCGTAGACGCGGCGTCGGGTCGGAAACCTGACGCCGTCGATCGTGACATAGTCGCCAAGGTAGTGTGCGCCGGGCGAGTTTCCGGCAATTTCGAGCGCATAGTCGTGTCGGCGCAGCAGGCCATCCTCGCCGGCATAGACGGTCTGGACCTTCGAATGGGTGGCGATCTTGTCGGAGAAGGTCAGGCGGAGCGGGCGCCATGTCTCTCCGTTTTCGCGCCAGATCGGTAGCTCCTCGACCTCGACCCCCTCGTGCAGCGCCAGGAAGGGCAGGTTGAGGTAGGTCCACATGGCGTAACCCGCGAAGTAGGCGAGCTGGGGCTCGGTCCAGGGCCTTTCGAGCACATGCCCGGCGAAGGACGCTCGGGGCGCCGTCAGCTCCTCAAGAACCTTTCCCTGCGCATCCTCGATGGCGACGCGATCGGGGGTGAACCGCGTACGCCGACCGCCGGGTCCGAAAGGATGATGGGACGCCCATTCCTCGCCGAGCCCGACGGTCACATTGGTCCGTTCGAGCTTGCCGGCCTGTCCTTTCATGCCCCAGAGCATACCGCCGACGACCAGATCGACGCTGAGCGCTTCGTGTCTCTTCCAGTTTTCAAGGCCGCCATGAGCCTCAACCACATGATGAAGCGTTTTGCTCATAAATACCCCATAGGCACAGATTGAAATTACGGGCGA
>JAFANN010000180.1 GCA_019232665.1 Caulobacteraceae bacterium
CTGCAGGCCCTGGTCATGCGGCGAACAAGGCTCTCTGCGGGGTCAGGTCAAGCCTTGATGGCGGCAAGGACGTAGGACGTAGGACATAGGACTTAAGGTGATTGTCGCGAGCCCATTGGTTCGCGACCCACAACCCCGCTGGCGAGCCCCCTACGTCCTACGTCCTACGTTCTACGTCCTGGGTCCTGTGTCCTAAAAAGGAACTAGAGCGCGTCCGGGACCGGGGCGACGGCGTCGATCGGGATGCGGCGCCAGGCGCGCGGGCGGATCGAGGTGGGCCTTCCGCGATGGATCGAGGCCGGCCACCACAGGAGGCAGCGGTCGCCGGCCCAGAGTTCGGCCGAACGTCCTGTGGCGTGGTCGAGCATGGTGTTGATCGCCTCCGCCTCGGAGGCGCAGTCGAGCTCCTCCCACGAGTCCTCGCGGCCGTCGCCGTCGAAGAAGTGTACGGAGTAGAGCATCTAATTCGCCTTTTAAGTGAATACGCCCTGATTACTCCTGAAATGCTGTCCGTCGACGTTGTGTGACAAAGCTTCACCATAGCCAGAATGTCGCAGGCGGCATGCCGATTCAGCCAGCCCAGGACGTAGGACGTAGGACGTAGGACAGAGAACGTAGGACGTAGGACGTAGGACCCAGAGGATTGTGGCGAGCCGCATTGGGTCGCGATCCTTAACCGCGCTCGCGAGCCCCTACGTTCTACGTCCTACCGTCCTACGTCCTACCACCCGCTAGGCGCTGGCCCGTAAGCGCTCGGGTTGGCGGAGGAGTGCGGTGATGGCGGGGGAGTCCATGGGGACGAAGAAGAGGTAGCCTTGCATCAGGCGGCAGCCGAGGGCGGCGAGGAGGTCGCGCTGGGTTTCGGTTTCGACGCCCTCGGCGATCACGCCAAGGCCAAGCGCGCGGGCAAGGCCGATGGTGGCCTTGATGATGGCGGCGTCGGCGGGGCTGCTGTCGAGGTGGATGACGAACTTGCGGTCGATCTTGATGCGGTCGACGGGAAAGCGCCGGACGTAGTCGAGCGAGGAATAGCCGGTGCCGAAGTCGTCGATCGCCACGCGGAAGCCGCGGGCGTGCAGGCGGGCGAGCGTCTCGCCGGTCTCCGTCGAGCGGTCGAGGAGGATGCTCTCGGTGAGCTCGATCTCGAGGCGCTCGGGCGCGATGTCGTGAGCCTGGAGGATGCCTGAGAGCTCGGCCTCTACGTCGCGGCCGTCGACGAAGTCGGCGCCGGAAAGGTTGACCGCCATCAGGGGCGGCTCGATGCCCGCGTCGAGCCAGGCGCGCAGCTGAGCGGCCACTTCGCCGACCACCCAGCGGGTGAGCGGGGCCGCGAGCCCCATCTCCTCGGCGATGGGAATGAAGACGCCGGGCGGGACCAGGCCGCGCTGGGGATGGCGCCAGCGCGCCAGGGCCTCGAGGCCGACGACGGCGCCGGTCTTCGCCTCGACCTGGGGCTGGTAGACGAGGAAGAGCTGGTCCGAGCCGATCGCCTGGCGAAGCTCGGCGCCCAGGGCGACGCGCTCGCGCACCTCACGATCCATTTCCTCCGTAAACAGACGGAAGACTCCGCGGCCGGCGGACTTGGCCCGGTAGAGGGCGATGTCGGCGTGGGACAGCACCGCCTCCGCGGTCGCCGTGTCCTGGGCGTAGGTCGCCACGCCGATGCTGGCCCCGGCCTGGACCAACTGTCCGCCCACCTCGAAGGGCGCGCGAAGGGCGTCCAGCAGCTGTTGGGCGAGAAGGCCGACCGCGCGGGCGTCGGGAAGATCGTGACAGAGCACGGCGAACTCGTCGCCACCGAACCGGGCGACGATGTCGGTGTCCCGGCTCGTCTGGCGAAGGCGCTGTCCAACGAGCTGGAGAAGCTGGTCGCCCGCCGCGTGACCGCGGGTGTCGTTGACGTCCTTGAAGCGGTCGAGATCGACGAAGAGGACGGCGAAGCGCCGATGCCACCGCCGCGCCTCGACGACCGCGTGCTCGAGCGCGTCGACGAAGCTCGCCCGGTTGGGCAGGCCCGTGAGGCTGTCGAAGCGCGCGGCCCGGATGAGGTCATCCTCGTAGCGCTTCACGTCGGTGACGTCACGGATGATGGCCGAGCCGCCGCTCACCCTGCCCTTGGCGTCGAAGATGGGGGAGACGACGACACTGACGTCGATCCGCCGGCCGGACTTGTGCAGGCGCACGGTGTCGAAGCGCCCGCACGCCTCGCCCTGGCCGATCCGCTTCAGGATCAGGTCGAGCTCGGCGAGCTTGTCCTCCGGCACGAGCCTCGAGGCGTGAAGGCCGATCGCCTCCTGCGCCGTGTAGCCGTAGACTGCCGTCGCCGCGCTGTTCCAGCTGACGACGGTCCCGTCCAGGGATGTCGAGATGATCGCGTCGCTGCAGGTCTCGACGATGGCGGCGAGCTCCAGGCGCGTGGCGATCGCCGCGCGCTCCTGGGTGATATCGCGGACGTACCAGACGCGGCCCGCCGGGCGGCCCGGCGCGAGCTCGAAGGGCTGGGTGCGGTGCTCGATCGTGCGGCCGTCCTTGAGCTCGACCTCGTAGACGGCGCTCTCGCCGGGATGCGCCCGCAGGTGATCACCGGCGGCGACGAAGGCGGCGGAGTCCACCATCTGATCCGCCAGGATCGCCCGTCCGCGCGCCACGTCGCCGTCCTCGATCACCTTGTCCGGAATGTTCCAGATCTCGCGGAAGCGACGATTGATGGCGATGATCTCGTCGAAGGCGTCGAGCACCAGGACCCCGCCGGGCGAGAGATCGAACTGGGCCCGCATGATCGCTGCGGCCCGATCGCGCTCCACCGCGCCGCGATGTCGCCAAAGCTCCAGCAGGACGACCACGGCCGTGCAGACGAGCGACGAAAGGGCCAGCGCCAGCACCCAGGCGAACCGCCGGTCCGAGGCTCGCTCCGCGCCGTATCCGAGGAGATCGACGGCGGTCAGCGCCGCGGCGATCAAGGCGAACGCCAGCAACGGCCATCTTCGGAGCACGCGGCTCCTGACGAGCTTTCTGCCGTCGAATACTCTCACCCGCCCCCCGAGGCCGGCTCCGATCACCAGCGGACTCAATCGCACCAGCTGAGCCGGAAGGAAACGCGGCGAAACCCCTCAGCCCACGGCCCCGCGCGTAGCCGGGACTGACGCCGGCCATGACGGGAGTGCTAGGGGACTTTCGGGGACAGGAAAAACCAGACCCTTACAGTCTGGTGGAGCCGAGGGGAATCGAACCCCTGACCTCCTCATTGCGAACGAGGCGCTCTACCATCTGAGCTACGGCCCCTTCCCTCGGGGAGGAGGAGCGCGGAGATAAGGGACGTGGGCCCCGAAAGTCAAGAATTGGCGGCAGCCTCAGGGTCGCACCCCGGGCCGACCCGGTCACGGTTCCGCTTCGCTTGCGCGCTTCCGGGCGGGCGGATAGTGAGGACGCCTGTGATCGCCTCGGGCTCCGCATGCACG